>NZ_JBQFQX010000019.1:0-66425 GCF_056537105.1 Ruegeria sp. CH11 | reverse complement strand
CTTTGGTCTGAGTCTGGAAGTCCTCATAGGCCCCCTTGCCCAAGGTGTCCTGTATATAGACCTCGTACCGGCGTGCTGCCGGGGCATAATCAGCGGACGACTGGAACGCCTTGTCATCGACAATATCAGCAAGGGCAGACAGATACGGATGGCTCTGTTCGTTGTCCCGAACGTCGCTGATATGGGCAACAACCTGAGCCTTCAGCTCGGGTGCGATTGTTTCCTCAGAACCGCCTAATTCGATGTGTCGCCGCAAGTTGCTCATGACTTCGGGCGACACATAAGACGGGTCTCCTGGCTCGCCGTAATCATCAAAATGATGGGCTTGATCCAGCAGATGTTCCATTCTCGATACCATAGGTTCCTCACTTTCAACGAGTTGGATGGCAAACTCTTCGATCCGGTCTTTGACAGCGTTGGCGCGCTCATCAAACAGATCCGACATTCTTGCGATGGAGAGTGTCATCACATCACCGGCCATGTCGCGGGCCGTAACTTCAACCTCCGGAGTGCTTTCAACAACAGACAGTCCGGCCTGAACCTTCCACGTGTCGGTCTCAACTTCCTGCCGCAAACCGCGCTCAAGGCGGGTCGTTGCGGTCAGCTCAATTCCGTATCCTTCGGCAACCTCAACCTGGATAGAGCGCTGAACGTCGATGTTCATGTCGCTGCTCATACCCATAGCCAACCACTGCCCATGTTCCACGCCTCGGTTATTCACAACGATGTGGACATGGGGGTTGTCAGTGTCGTTGTGGAACACGGTCAGATAGTCCCAGGTATCGCCAAAATCACCGCTCCCAAACAGGCGATCCGCGAAGTCCAAACCGGCCTCATGCGCGGCATCCGGATAGGTGCCTTCGGGAAAAGAAACGATCATGTGACGGGTATAACCATAGTTGGTTTTCCCGTTGAAATCCTCGGCCCAGGTCTCGATCAGATCACTCACCTGATCGGCATCGAGCGGGGTCACACCATTGTCGCGGATGTCCAACACGCCCTCTGCCCTGACGGTCAGGTAATTGATCTGGCGGCGCAGCTCATGCGCTTTTTTCACCCCACCTTTGCGGACGTGTTTCACAACCGCCTCGGGCTTTCCAACCACAGCACCAAGCCGCGCCTTGATGGATGAGGCCCGCGAGATCATGAACTTCATGCGCTTGGCGGTTTGCAGCTGCTGGCTGATCTGCTTGGACCGATCGATACCCTTCTGCGCTTCCCGGAAGGCTAGCTCCAGAAAGTCCCCTGCCGTCAAATTGTGAGCCGCGACGTTCATGCTTCAGATGTCCTCTCATCGTCGCGCAAGATTCGGCGAATGGCGGAGTCTGGCTCTCGGTTTCGGCGGGCCGCGGTGATCAGCGCCTTCAGGTCTTGCCGGTGCTGGATGATCGCACGATGGAGGTTTTCGACATCGCGCCGGTCGTCATCGGTCCAGATCACCGAACCGCGTTTGGCCGATTTTGCGAGCTGATTGAGGTTGGTGTATCCACCCTGAACCTGCCGCAAGTGCGTCTGCCAGAGATCGACAACGGCCGGGTCAGGATCGAGATACCCGATCAGACGATAGATCAGTCGTTGGATGATCTGGTTGCGGCTCTTGGCCCCAAGCGACTGCACGGCCTCCTCCAAACGCACCAACGCATCTGACGGCAATCGAACGGAAAAGACAGTGGTGTCGCCGGGCTTGCTCAATGTATACCTCTGGTTGTTTTTATGACTTGTAACACAACTACCTTATCCTGTCATACTCTCCAAGAGGAAACCGGGGGTGATTTTAGAAATCCGTATTTTCTCAAATTGCCCCCGGAACAGTTTTGCTCTTGGAGGCAATCTCCACGCCGGGAAAAGGGTCCTGCCCCTTTTCCAGCCAGCAGGCGTGGGTGCCGGTGGACCGGCGCAGGGCAATCACGCAAAGCGGGAGCTGCCCGAACAGCGCCCGTCACATACCGGCACGTTCAAGGTCAGTATGGCATTTTCCGCGCGCCTCAGCGCGCTCAATGTCCCGCCGCTTTCGCGGCGGGTGTGGCAGGGTTGTCTGCTGCCGCATTGGGGCAGGTCGGCACCCCTGCCCGGTCTTAGGACCGCGCGCCACCTGTGGCGCATATGTGGTCCGGCCTGCGGCCGGAGCAGAAGAAAGGGCGGCTTGCGCCGCCCTGCCCTCCCGTCATTCGGTGACGGGATCGTCATCGGTGCGCTTCGGGAAGGCCACCATCTCAACGCCAGGGAACATGCTGTGCTTGACCTGGATCGAGGTGATGGTGCCGGTCTCATCGGTATTGACGAAGAGCACCCCGCATCGATCCCAGAATGTCTTGCCTTCTTTTTCACCGGTCTTGACGCTCAGTTTCAGAGTTTGAGTTGCCATTGTTTGATCCTCGCTATGGCGTGTTTCGATGAACAAGGGAAAAGCGGGCATCAAGGGGATGTCAGCAGGGAATTTGATCCGCGCGGAATGCGCCGCAGGCGCAGGGGACATTCCTTGTTGAAGCGCGGCGCCCGGCCCGGGCGCCGCGCGTCTTCCCCGACTGCCCGCTTATGTTCATCCCTTCAGAAACACCGCAGCCGAGGATCTTCTCCGGCAACGTACTTGAAACTGTCAGACCTGGTGAAAGGCAAGGCTTTCTGGGATCGCTGCGCGCGGAACATCTGAACAAAACGATGTCTTTGATGGCGGCAACATCACCTCGATCCGACACAGGCGCGGCGCTCAGTTCTAAGTTGGGGGTTGCCCTTCTGGGTCGGTATGACCGTCGTCGCAAAGGATGAAGAATGACGGACGGTGCAAACCGCCCTATCCAACTGGCGGAGGCCAAAGACCGGACGGTCCGGCCCTGGTCCGTGCTTGTGCGGATCAGGTAAACAGCCGGACTCAATTTGGATTGGCGGGTTCGGTAGGACGCCCCGGTAATCCGCAAGAACTCTCTCAAGCGCTGTCGCGGGGCGAGACCGGCGCACGGGCAGATACAGTGATGAGTACGCCAAGAAAAAGGCCCACCGAAGCGGGCCACGAGTTTAACCAAAGGAAAATCTGGAGGTATTCTTTACAGGCTAACGCTTGCGCGCGCGATCGACAACACCGTCAGCTGTGATCGTGGCAATGCGATCCTCTGTGCGGCGGGTCATTTCCACCCCGTCACCCGTCATATGCGCCTCGGCAAATTCCGTGAACTTGAAGATGCTGCCATCTGCTTCAACATGGGTTTCGTCCTCTGCCGAGCGCCGCTTCACCGATCCGTCATGGCGGATTTCGATGATCGTGTTGTCGGCCATTCGGACCGTCACGGTATGCTCATCTACAGCGACACCCTGCCACCAGGCATCTGCATCGCGGCGCACAACAATGCGGTTTGGGTGCAGCTTGATCTGCACGTCCTGTACCTCGTCCGGATCAGCGGCTTTGACGACCACGATGGCCTCCTGCGCGCTGGGATCACCATGGATCGACGCGCTCCCGTTTTTTGGCGGCCAGAGCTTCGGCTGTGTGCGCGGCTTGCCCTTCTGGTCTGTATGAAACCCGACGAACATCTGCGCGGATTTCCAGACGCGGCGGGCGGCTTTTTCAACCGTAGACGGAGCTGCATCGGTGGACATGGTGGATAGCCTTTAAAGTGGGTTAATTCACGTGCATTTTCGGGGTGAGCGTCACACCCACAGCGCTCAGCACTTTCAGCACCGTGCCAAACTCGGGATTGCCATTTTCGCTAAGTGCGCGGTAGAGGCTTTCCCGAGACAGACCAGATTTGTCGGCCACACTCGACATACCTTTGGCCTTGGCAACATCGCCAAGTGCCGACGCGATCAGCGCCGTGTCGCTGGTTTCAAAAGCCGCTTCAAGATAGGCTTGAATGGCTTCCGGGCTGTCCAGATAGTCAGCCGCTTCAAACTTCGTTGTTTTGACACCCATGTTTTTCACTCCAACTCTCTTGCCATCGCCTTGGCGGTTTTGATGTCGGCTTGCTGGGATGACTTGTCTCCCCCGCACAGCAAAACGATCAAAACGTCACCGCGCGACACATAGTAAACGCGATACCCCTTCCCTTCGGAGATACGCAGTTCACTCACACCTTCACCAACCGGTTTCACATCACCGGGATTGCCCAGGCTCAACCGCGTGATGCGAACCAAGATCCTGGCTCTCGCCCTTTGGTCCTTCAGGCCCTTGAGCCACTTGTCGAACAGGTCCGTCTTACGAATTTCTATCATACCTATATGTAGCCTACAGGCTACAACCTTTCAAGTCAAAACAACCTATACCATTGAACTAAAATCAAAAATCATTGCTGAAAAGCAGGGCGCGTTGCGCCCTGCCCTGCCAGTTTCAGAAGCAATCCGGCACCCATGCATCGATCCGGGCTTTCTGTGCCTCGGTCACGCCCAGTGCCTTTTGATGCTCTGGATCATTGAAGAGCTTGTGCAGCGCCTCGTTCTTGGCACCCTTTTTGGATTTCGCGAAGGCTTTGAACATGTCGGCGTCGATGTGCAGGTCCAGCAGGTCTTTGTAGAGATCATCCAGCTGCCAGCCTTTCAGACGCTTGAAGCAGTTTTCAGCCGAAGGGGTCCAGATCGCGCGCATGTCAGCCTCGATCTCAGCCTCGATCTCCGCCATGAACTCCGGGCGTTGGGTCAGAAACCGCCGGGCCAGAAAACCCGTGATCTCACCATTGCGGGTCTTCTTGCCCAGATCGCGAAACGCTTTGAACGCTTCCACGCTGCCTTGTGCGGCAATCTCGTGGAACTGGTCATAGGCTGCCTGTGCCGCTTCATCCCGTTCTCCGCCAAGACGCGGGTCGAGGATGAACTGGTCATCGATCTCGGGTGTGTTCCGCTCGGCACCACCATAGCCAAACCCAAACAGATTGCTGCTCAGACCGGAGGCCGGGGTGGCAAAGAAAGCAAACAGGCTCAACACATAATCAGGCTTGTCCAGCAGGGCCGTTTGAACCGCTGCCAGCCGGATCGCCACCATGTCGTCGATGAACTTCTGCGAATAAACTGGTTTTGGTTCTTCCTTGATCTCCGGTTCTTTGACCGGGGCCAGAACACCAGCCTCAATGGCAGCCTGAACATGTTCCGCCGCGACATAGGCCGGGGATGTTTTGATCTCGCCATTGTTGGTGACATAGACAAACACGCCGGACAGCTTGCGCTGCGCGTCAGAATAGAACGGCGCCGTATAGTCCTCAAGCGCGGCCAGCTCCTTTTCACCATCCGCGTCCAGAGCCTCACCCTCATAGAGTTCGGCAAGTTCGTCATACCGTTCGGCCTGTCCTTCGGTGAAGTCCCGGCTCACCATGTCCAAACGGTGCATGTCTTTCGTACCCGAGAACCCATAGGGAATGTAGCTTTCCTCATGGGTGTCCACCCAGTCCCAGCCTTCCGCGTCGCGCAGTTTTTCCGCTTCTACCGCCAGTTTCTCGGCAAACAGACGATCCAGTAACGCGCCTTCATTGAATAGGGTTTCATCGGCAAACAGATCAGCGGTGACGGTGCCGCCCGCCTCAACATAAGCCTTCTGCCCGACAAATACGGCCTTGCGGCTAGTGCTGCTAACAGCCTCCGACGTCAGTGCCTGTTTGACATCATGCTCACTGAACCACCGACATTCTTTGGCCCGTTCCAGAACCTCCAGAATTTTCTCTTCTTCGGTGCTGACGGTCATGGCCTTGGCCAGCCCCATGCTGATCTCACCGGCTTTGAGCGCATCCAGAACGGCGGCGGGCAGACTGGCAAGCGCGAGGCGGCGGCGCACATGGGATTCGGTCACGCCAAACGCATTGCTGATCTTGGCAATAGACAGAGATTTCTCGGCCATTTTGCCATAAGCACGGACCTCGTCCACAGGGTCCAGTTCTTCACGGGCGGTGTTCTCCGCATTGGCCCATTGCTCAGCCACGAAGGGATTGTCCGTGACCTTAACGGGAACCTGTGCCAGATCAGCGCGCTCAGTCACGGCGATGTTCAGAGCCCGTAGGCGGCGACCACCGGCAACGATTGCGACTTTGCCATCGGTATCGCGCAACCCGCTGAGGTTCTGGATCAAGCCACACATAACCAAACTGTCGGCCAGAAGTGCAATACCTTCCTCACCAACCTCCTGTCGTGGGTTGATGTCAGACAGGTAGAGATCGGACAGGGATACGGTTTCGATGGTTTCCGGTGCGGTGAATGTTTCGACTTTGCTCATGGGGCAAATCCTTGTTTGAGTGTTTGAGATCGTGTTAAGGGTGCCCTACCCCTTCCGGGGTAGAGCGGAGCCGTTTAGATGGCTGCGTGTTGGATCAGGAAGCGGCGCGCGATGTGGAAATTGTCGCCCTTCCTGATTAGCGCCCACGCTTCTGCGATACGTTGCTGCAAGATTTCATTGCTCATGGTGTTCACCTCCTTTCCGGTTTGGGATTGAGATCAGTATTCGCTGGGGCACATGATGGTCAGAACGCGGCGCGTCACTGACGTGTCAAACGGCCGGTCGGACCCATACGTGTAGTCCGTGTCGTAAAGATCGATCTTCCAGAACAGCTTCTGGTCACGGACTGTCACCGCCCCAAAGGTGTGATCGCCATAGGGGTCATTGCCCTCGTCAAACTGGTCATCCGACGCCACCGCTGCCAAAGCTGCAGTCTGGAACTCCATCCCTTCACCTGACACGCCGGGCGTGACAAATACCTGACCCTGAATTCCCTTAGAATGCATCTCGATTGCCGCAGTCGGATCGATCAGCGCTTTCCGAAATAGGTCATTCTGGGTCGCAATCTCTGCCGCCTGCAGGCTGGTGTCAGTGTCGATGTCTTTTGTCTTTTCAATGTCCAAAACCGTCTCTCCTTTTGTGGTGCGACCTCTGGGGTTGATCCCCTTTGGTGCTGGTTTTGAGCCGAGCCCTGAAAGGGCGTCGTCTCTAAAACCTGCCCCGTGGCGAACGCGGAGAGGGGCGAGACAGGACCAATCGACAAGAGTGGTGCGGCCCGCAGCGCAGGCGCGCGAGGACACGGTATTGTCTATTTGTCTTGTCCGAGGGGGGAGGCCGCGCCTTCCCCCTTACGGAAGGTAGCGTTTGGCTTGTCCAAATCCCGCCTGACCCACAAGGAAAGGACAAAGGATCTCTGATCCTGCGTGAGCGCAAAAGGGACCGTCACCCGAATGGGCAGATCACCACGGCATGGACCGACCATGACCCAAAGCCCCTGCCCCGGCTCGCAAGAGACGGGTCAGGGGCTACTGGGACAGGGAGATCATTCTGGGGTGTTCTGGGTGGAAGCCGATACGTCGGCTGAAACCTAGAGCCTGCTCACGAGCCGAAAGGCTCGGGATTTGCCACAGAAACAGACTGCAGCCCGAAGTCACTCACCGACCGGAACATACCCTCGACGGAGCTTTTGCTTTTCGAGATTGTGGAGCGCTTCACTAGCCAGGGCTTCGTCATCATACGTCACCATCATGGCTTGCCCGTTCGTGCCAATACGCCCCCAGGTACGAAGCACTGAAACCTCCCCAAACAACGTCGGCTGCAACTCGATGCCATAGAACCGCGCCATGTTGATCTCAGGGTCCACATGGATCAGGTGCACAGGTGTGGTGTCTGTCAGCTCCATGACGCGATTGTCGATCAATAAAGCTCGTCTGTCCAATGACTTTGCTGGAACAGTCAATTGGCAAGGATTCAGAACCGTGATGAAAACATTCGACAACTCAATCTGTCTGATGCTTGCCTCGTACCCATCCAGGTACAGGAGCTCATATTGGCACCATTCCACATTCCGCTGCTGGAACCGTTGTGACCACTGGCCAGAGTAGGTACGGTTTTCTCATATCTTGCAAAACGAAATAGAAGGATGAAGGCAACGTGGCTGAAATCTTGGAAGGCGGATGTTTTTGCGGTGAGGTTCGATACCAGGTCACTGGCAGCGCAGTAATGCAACTCATGTGTTTTTGCAGTGATTGCCTATCGATGACCGGAACGGACGGTTATGCCGGGTACATGATAAAGTCGGAAGACCTGCAGCTGCTGAAAGGCAAACCACGGACCTTTGAGAAGACCTCAAAGGAAGGTCGACCTGTCATCAAGCATTTTTGTGGCACCTGCGGATCAGGCCTGTGGGGCGTGACAGCCTTCGGATTGACGAGCATTGCGGCTGGGACATTGGATGAGCCAAACAACTTCAAGCCAACGAGCAAGGTTTTTGTGAAAGATGCCCCCAACTGGGCCAGGGTTCCCCACCATTTGGAAGAAATGTAGCGTTTGAAGCTTTGGTATCACCTACATTTCTGTCTTGGAGTTGTTCCTCTTGGTGACCCGAGTTGCTACGATTGTCGTTGAGGCAATAAGCAGGACATCGCGATGCGCAATGCAATCTTTTTACCCCTAATGGCTTTGTTCCTGGGGGTCGTCATGGACGTTAAACCGGCGGCGGCCGCGTCACTCGGAACATATGAGGTTTTTGGCGTCGAAGACGGTGACATGCTAAAAATGCGCAGTGGGCCTGGAACAGGGTTCAATGTGATCGTTGGTCTTCCAAATGGAACCGCACTACGAGTTCACGGCTGTGAGCAGACCGGTGGCACCCGTTGGTGCCGCGTCTCTTTGGAGCGCGCGCGCAAGCTTAAGGGATACGTCTCTTGGGCATATTTGCGGAAAATCTAATACGACAGCGATCAGCACCACCATCTTTTAGCAATCATAGAATACCGGCGGAAACGCCCTGACGAATCCACTAGTTGGGCTCACACCCGTCGTCGAAGCGGCTCGCAACATCCCCGAATTCGCTGGGTTCAGGACGGCCCTAAGGCTTTGACTGGGGAGCGCTTGATCGCCTGCACCGTAACGGATTGATCCTGGACCCGGTTGGAAAGGCAAAATCGGTGGTACTGACCGATGAAGGCCTGCGCCGCTCCGAAAAGCTTTTCACAGAGCTTTTTGGGCGGGAGCCAAAGACATAGCATTCGCCATGACAAGTCCCTCCATGTAACGCAGGTCTGCATACGCGTGTGGGCTGGCTGGCGGTTGCAATCTGCGCTAAATCGCCCCTGTCCGGCAAACAGGGAGAAGCTGAAGATGACAACGGGGAACGATCTTGGTGGGCTCATCGGGTTTATCACCCGTGACGAGATTTGGCATGAGCGGCTCGCTGATGTGTTGGACGAGCATTTTCTGCCAGCGCTCGAGGCCTTCGATCTTGAGTTCGAGGATCTGGGCGACTTGCTGGGCGAGGATTGGCCGATGGTCCTGTGGGGTGGTGGCCTGGAAGATTTGCTGGGCAGGACATTCGGAGCGGACGCCGAAAACGCTGCGGATGCTTATCTGAAAGGGAGCGGTTCCAAGGAGAGTGCGCAGACCCGCGCCTATATCAAAGGATTGCGGGACGCGTCGGTCAGCCTTTATGAGGTGAGCGAGGTAGACCCCGGCAGATCCATGGTCTTGCGCAACATGCTTTCGGACGCAGAGCCGGTTACCGTCCGGGAACACAGCGCGACGCAGATGCTGCAGCGATGGGATCGCATCGCAGCTCGGGTTGTCGCACAGGGGGATTATAACGTGATCTCGGGGGCGCTGCTCCCATTCGACCCCGACACCGTCGCGTTTTTTGAAGACGGGCTCCGCTCCGTGTTGAAATTGAACCCCGACGTTGAACTGAGGCTGACACAGGATCAGCTACACCGTTCCGCACCCCTCTTCACCAATGCCTGGCTCTTCGCACATCTGCCGAACCTACTGGATCCGGAACCACCACAAATCAGCAACAGCGATGGCGACAACCTGCTCTTTCACGACATGCGCTTCCCCCTCGCCAGCAAAGTGACGCAAAGCCAGGTATCTGAAAAGCTAACACAGTCCGCAGAACTCGTGATCTCAGGCCAGAAGGATTGGACCTGGCTTGACCTCGACACCCCGTCCGGCACCAAGCACGGCACCGGCCTCGTGTTGGACAAATCAATGTCAGGGGCCTCCGTGCTTGGGTCCCTAGATCTGAAAGGTCGGACACTCACACTTTCTGTGAGCTCTACAGCGCGCGCTGAACGCGGCGAAGCCCTGGTCCGGGACCTCCTGGGCGACCTGGTGAAATCTCCGCTGACATCAATCCAGACCGCCGAACAGATGATGGCGGATGACAGCACGAGTAACGGAGTGGCAGAAGAAGAGGACATCCCCCGTGCCCTTGCCCGTCAGATGGCCCACGAATATCTCGAACAGCATTACCGCGATACGCTTGACCAGCCGATTCCTGCCCTGGATGGCAAGACCCCGCGCCAGGCCGTTCGCAGCACGGCGGGCAGGAAGAAAGTCATAGACTGGCTGAAGACAATCGAAAACCGCAGCGCGCGCCAGACCGGCTCTCCGGTGGCTGAGTATGATTTCGGCTGGATGTGGGACGAGCTTGGTCTGTCAGACTACCGAAATTGGACCAGCGATGGTTCTTGCAAAAACCGTTCCAAAGCTTCGCCTCCTGAACCCATCGACTAACCCATGTTTTCCCGGCTGCGTCTTGCAGAGATGTGGCAAGGGTTATGCTGTCGCTGCGCGTCCAGATGGTTTGCCTCGTGACAGCTGGGGCACAACAAAATTTCAGTCTCCGTGGACACACCGGTTTCATAATCGAAACAGTACTCTTGTCCACATATTTCCAGCACCTCTCCACTCTTGGCCAGTTCCGAACTTGTCACCTCGCAGTGATCACAAATTCCGTCCAAGAGAGCTGATTGGAGTTCAGAAAGAACCACTGTTTTCTGAAAATTGCACACTCTGTCACTCATAACTGCTTCAGGCTTTCACAAAATGGTGAAGAGAGAAAGCTTGTGAAACAAGAATTCAAGGGAATGTGACATAGCCCAATGGGTTCGAGATTTAGTTTCGCCGATCATTGCCTGTAAGCTGCGCGGCGCGTCGAACTTTCACGTCAGCCGCCATCCCACAACAGACCCGCGCACATCAAAATACAACCTGGGCTAGTCCTCCCAGCGAAACGCGTCGTTGTCCGCCTTCACCCGACCAATAGACGGCAAAGCGAAGTGGTTTCCCAGCACAATACATCCCGTTTCCGAGGCGCTTTCCAACAGTTTCCGACGGGATGTCACGGCCATCTCAGCATCGGAATCAAACATAAAATGCCACTCGGGATGCCAGCACTGGGCGGTTGTATGGATTGCATCACCTGTAATCAGAGCGCGCCGGTCGCCACTGGTGATTTCGACCGAGACATGACCTGGTGTTTGGCCTGGCGTGGGGATCAGAGTGACGGAATACACCCTGTCGCAGTCCTAAGGTTCACAGGAGGCCCGAGACAAAGTAGGTTTCTTGTGCAGAGGTAACGGCAATAGGCGTGGATCAGAATGGCGCGACAGCTCCCACTCGAAGGTAACAAGCCCTTTCTGGTTTACGCCGGCACTGGCACCGACCTGATTTTCAATCATGGAATTGAGCTTCCCGGTTTCGCGTCGTTTCCATTGCTGGAAGAACCTGGCACCAGGGTGATACTGGCCGGTCAAATGCAGGCTCTTGTCGATCTGGCCCGTGAAATGAATGTCGGATGCATCCTTGATGCGCCCACATGGATGGCGAACGCCGACCGGGCAGCGCCCTTGGGGTACGATGCAGAGCGGCTCGCCGAAGTAAACAAAGATGCGGTCAGTCTAATGGAAGACGTGCGCCAAGCTGCCGCTCGCGATGATGTACTGGTGTCGGCCTGCATCGGCCCGCGCCATGATCCTTACGCCGACATCCCGCCGGTACCCGTCGAAGATGCACGTCAATACCACGCCGCTCAAATGCACAGCCTGAAAGACACAAGCCTCGATCTGGTCACCGCTTATACATTCAACCGCCCAAGCGAGGCAGCGGGATGCATCCTCGCCGCCCGGGACGCTGAACTGCCGATCATCATGTCTCTGGTTGTTGAGACAGACGGGTGCCTGGCAGACGGGACCAAACTTGTGGACGGAATTGACCAGATCGACGCAGCAACCGACTCGGCGGCGCTGTTTTTTATGGTCAACTGCGCTCACCCTACCCATTTCGCCGGAGCGCTTGGCAACCACCCCCGGCTGAGAGGCCTTGTGGCGAACGCTTCGAGTTGCTCGCATGCGGAACTTGACGAAGCAGATGAGCTGGACGAAGGCGATCCAGCTGAACTTGGTAAACAGATTGCCGCGATTGCGAGGCAGAATCCGTCGATCCAAGTATTTGGAGGATGCTGCGGTACCGACATGCGCCATCTGAAATCGATGATCAGCGAACTAGCATAGCCAACTTGGTTCAATCTGAGCGATAACGCTGAGATCTAAGGTGATCCCGTAATTTCTTTCCACAACTTGTTAGGAGATCGGCCCATTCCTGCCGTTGACCGAGGGCGCGCATCGCTGCGGTGCGGCCCACCAGACCGGACTTTAGCTGCGACTGCGAAATCCAGCGATCGACAAACTCACGCATCGCGGACCAAGTGTGAATTCGCCGCGCTTGTCGCGATGGCAGCTCGGTGCGCTTCGCTGACGTCAGAACAAGCGTGAAAATGTATCGATTCTCGCCTGGATTGAAATACCTTCAAAGACAACACCAAAGAAGTGAATCTTTGTTCAGACTAACATGTTGGGTCTGCTTCTAGGGGGGGATGCCCAATGACCGAGACCGGCAAAACAGTCCACACGCCAGTGGCGCTTCAATGCCAAGTTCGGTGTGAATTTAGGCGTTCGCACCATCAATGGTCATCGGGTTAGCGCTCCGATTTGACACCAATATATTCCGGCAGATAACGCGGCGGCATTGGCCCCTTGTTCCGCCCGCCCTGTTGAATCTGTTCCCAGCCATGAGACAAGACGCCAACCGAGCGGGAAAGACAGAACAATCCCCGGGAAAGCGGTGCCGGGAACCCCAATTCGCAAAAGATAACAGCCGTGGCCCCATCGATATTCATCGCGATATCGGCACCGCGCTTACGTCCGATTTCCGTCTGTATAGCTTCACCGATATCGGCAAATCGCCCTTCTACAGTGCCTGACATCGCGGCCTCGCGTACCAACGCCATCAATCGCGGTGCGCGGGGATCGACGGGCTTGTGGAAACGGTGGCCAAAACCCGAGACGATCTTGCCATTTTCCTCACACCAGGCGGCGATACCGTCGCGGACGGCAACTTCCTGTTCAGCGCCGTCATCCATCCGTTTGGCGACGTCGAAATAAAGCTCGGCGCATTGTTCACCGGCGCCGCCATGCACGTCACCCAACATGTTGACCCCGGTGGCCATGACGTTGTTGAGCCCCAGCCCACAGGTCGCGGCCATACGCGCTGCGGCTATCGATGGCGCCTGCGGACCATGATCCACGCCCGCCACCAGCGCGCATTCAAAAAGCGCCGCCTGTTCTGGCGTGGGCAAATTGCCGCGCACCATGAGCCAGATCATCTGAGCAAAGCTGACGTTTCCGATCAGGTCCTGGATCGGGTGGCCGCGAAAGGCGATCCGCCCCGGAGCCATGTCGATAATTTCGGTGCGCCACCAGTGGCAAATGGCATCGGCGTCATTGCGTCCTGCGGGGTCCGTCATATCGCGCCATCCTTTGCCAGTTTTTCAATGTCTTCCGGTGAAAGACCTAACTCGCTCCAGATTTGAGAGTTGTGCTGCCCCAATGTGGGCGGTGGTGCATCGACGGTGGGCGCGCTGCCGTCCAATTTGATCCCGGTCGTGGCAACCTGAATGTCGCGTCCGACGCCGGGGACGTTTTCAAACTGGTCGAGGAAACCGCGGTCTGCAACCTGCGGCATTTCCAATACTTCCGGCACTGTCAAAACCGCTCCTGATGGCACACCAATGCTATTGAGTTCCTTGGCCCAGTCGCGCGGTGACCGGGTCTTCAACACGGTCTCCAGCTCAGTTTTCAGAGCCAGCCTATTGCGTTTGCGATCCTCGCGCGTGGCATATTCAGGCCGCTCGCGCAGCGCGGCCAATCCCAGGTGGTCCGTCAGTAGCTCCCATTGCTGGTCTTTGTTTGCGGCAATGTTGATCAACCCGCCCTTCGCTTCAAACGCACCGGAAGGCGCCGAAGTGGGGTTTTCATTGCCATTGGCAGTCGGATTGACGCCGGCGATCAGATAGTTCGACACCACCCAGCCCATTGTCGCCAGCACCGATTCCAGCATCGACACATCAATAAAGGTGCCGCGCGGATTGGCGTTCAGAGCAGATGAAATCGCAAAGGCTGCGGTGATGCCCCCCACAGTGTCTGCCACCGGATATCCAACGCGCAGCGGCGCGCTGTCGCTATCCCCGGTGATCGACATCACACCCGAGGTTCCCTGTATGATCTGGTCATAAGCCGGGCGGCGTATCCACGGGCCCTCTTGGCCAAAGCCGGAGATAGCACAATAGATGAGGGTCGGATTGGCCTCTTTCAGGGTCTGGTAGCCCACGCCGAGGCGCGTCATGACGCCGGGCCGGAAGTTTTCAACCACGACATCTGCAGTTTCGACCAGTTTCAGAAAAATCTCTCGACCCCGTGGGTTCTTGAGGTTGACCGTGACCGATTTCTTGCCCGCGTTCTGGGCGAGAAAGGACACGCCCATGTTGACTTTGTTCAGCTCTGGGTCGGCCCCCAGTTGGCGGGCGAGATCGCCCCGACCGACGGCTTCGACCTTGATAACCTCGCCGCCCAGATGCGCCAGATGATGACAACAGAACGGACCGGCAAGGACATTGGTCAGATCAAGAACACGAATGCCCTTCAAAGGTGTCTGCGACATTATCCGCGCCCCGCGTGTACAACCTTGGCCGCCGTGAAAAACTCGCGGCAATAGCTGCCTTTTTCCGGTGCACCATAAGAGGATCCCTTTCGGCCCGTAAAGGGTGCGTGGAAATCCATGCCGGCGGTGGGCAGATTGACTTGTATCATGCCTGCTTCGGCGTTCTGCGAGAAGTGATCGATTTTGGCGGGATCCCGCGTGACAATTCCTGCGGACAATCCAAATTCGCAGTCGTTGGACGTGGCCAGGGCGGCGTCGTAATCCGGCACGCGTAACACGGCGGCGATGGGCCCAAAGATTTCGTCTCGTGCCACGGCTGCGTCGGGTGACACATCCGTAAACAACGCAGGCGCAAAGTAATGGCCGGTTGTTTTGGATTTGACCTCGCCACCACCTGCGGCAAGCGTTGCACCGTCATCCACAGCCTGAGACACGTATCGTTTGTCGATGGCGAGCTGCGCTTCACTGGCGACCGGACCAATCTGGGTTTCCGGAGCGCGCGCATCACCGATCCGAAGGTCTTTCATTGCCGCGCAAAGACGGTCAACAAATGCGTCGTGAATGCCCTCGGTCACAATCAGGCGGGAAGACGCTGTGCAGCGTTGTCCGGTTGAGAAAAAGCTGCCCTGAACGGCGCAGTGCACCGCCAGATCCAGATCGGCGTCATCCAGCACGATCAAGGGGTTCTTCCCCCCCATCTCCAGCTGCATTTTCGCTCCTCGCGCAAACAGCGCCGCCCCCATATGGCGACCGACGGGTGTGGAACCGGTGAATGTGACCCCGGACACCTTGGGGTGCGTAACGATTGCCTCCCCAACCTCACGGCCTTTTCCCATCACAAGGTTGAACACCCCCTCAGGCACGCCCGCACGGGCAATAATATCGGACAACATCCATGCCGATCCGGGCACCAGTTCGGCAGGTTTGAACACAACCGTATTGCCATAGGCCAGAGCGGGTGCGATTTTCCATGCGGGGATCGCCAGTGGGAAATTCCAGGGCGTGATTACGCCCACAACGCCGATTGGCTCGCGTACAACATTTAGCGACACACCTTCGCGCAGAGATTGGTAGGTGTCGCCGGTCGCACGATACGCCTCAGCCGCGAAATATTTGAACAAATGCCCGGCGCGATGCGCTTCGGCCTTGGCTTCGGGCAAGGTTTTGCCCTCTTCGCGGGCCAGCATATCGCCCAGCTCGTCTACACGGGCGAGGATTTCCGACCCGATCCGGTCGAGCGCTTCGAACCGGACCAGAGGCGATGTCTTGCGCCAATTCGGCAGGGCCGCGGCCGCGGCCTCGATTGCGTCAACCGTTTGATCGGCGCTTGCCCGGGCATACTCGCCGATCGTGTCGTTCAGGTCGGACGGGTTGACATTGGGGGCCGCGTCGCTGCTAGCAACCCATGATCCGGCGATAAAGTTGGCAAAGGGGTTTGCAGTCATAGCGCTTCCTCAAGAACTGGTCGCCACCCGATATCTTCATGCCGGTGGTCCACAGTATTCACGTAAAAATAGGTCGGGCCATGATAGCCCCTGCACACCCGCCCATCGGCCCGTCTGGCAACCGGTTCGGCGGTCCAGCTGACCGCGCCGAACCAGTTCCACAAACGGTTATGAGGCGAGGTCAGATGATCCGGGCAAAGCGGTGCTGTACTATTGGCCGGGTCCGGTTGCGGAGCGTTCAACGCCCCGCTGCCCCCCACCAGCGCATCCCATTCATTGGGGCGCGTCGCCCCCTGAAAAGGGTCACTACAGGGCGTATCCCCCCCCGTAAGCAACCGGCAGCGAAACAGGCGTCCATCAATCGACAGCTCTGTGCCATGGACATACCCCGCATCATCCAGATCCTGCCAGCTGACGCGGCTCATAAGCATCCGGTCGGCGACCATCAATCTTCTTCCACCGTCCTCAAATAGATGCCAGTTCAGGCGCAGGTTCGGGTCTTTGGGACTGTCGGTGAGCGCCCAGTTGTCCCAATTCGGGTCGCGTTCAAATTCCGGTAGGTTCCCGGGTTGCAGGCCCTCGTAAGGGCAAAGCGCTGACAGGTCTGTGATCCAGGGCCGTGTCGCGGGCGCAAGTGTTTTTCCTGCATGGGAAAACCCACCCAGCTGCTCTGTTCCTTTGTAGTCCATCATTGCTCTGTCACCGCCCCGGTCACAGGTTGTGTGCGGAAGCGACGCAGGATCCGGAACAACATTTCTGCAGCCAGAAATTCGGTACGCTCCGACGGATCAAGAGGAGGGGACACCTCAACAATATCCAGTCCACCCAACGGGGCCTCGGCCAGCCCATCCAGCAGATCGTAATACTGACGCGGTGTAATACCGCTATGAACGATTGAGCCGGTGCCGGGGAGGTAGCCAGCGTCCATCGCATCGATGTCGATTGACAGATACAGTTCGTCACATCCCTTCATGGCATGCTCCAACGCCTGACGAATTGCCTCTGCCGTCCCCAATTTATGTACGTCGCCAGCCGAAAACACCCGACCGCCCTGCTCTTCGATCAAGGCGAGTTCACCGCTGTCGACCCAACCGGTGATCCCGACCCAAACCATATTGGACACGTCGACATTGGGCAGTTCGGAAATCCGACGGGCATTGGTTGCGTGGTTATGGCTGCCCCACGCGCCAAGCCGGTCAGAGAAATCCAGATGACCGTCGATCTGGATATACCCAAAACGTGCATTTGGTGCGCGTTTGGCCAACCCACGGGAATAGCCAAGGCAGGCCGGGAAGCTATTATAGTGATCACCGCCCAGTGCCAGAGGGATCGCCCCTCCAACGCTCAGCGCCTCGGTCATTGCGGCAATGGCCTCGGTGGTTGCGTCTACATCCTCAGGGGTGATCACTGCATCCCCGCAATCCACGAGCCAGTCGCTGGCCGTTGCGCTTCTTTGGCCCGTATCTGGATCAAAACTGACCCCCTGCGGTCGCATGGATTGCAATACCGTCGTTGCCTTACGCAGCGCCTCGGGACCAAACCTGGTTCCGAGCCGGCTTGAATGTGTCCAATCGCTGGGCATACCCACCACACCGATTTGGCCCGGACGGACGTCGGCGGCATCGAGCAGAGGCCCATCAAACAGCCGATACCCCGGTTGTGCCAGAGGCGGGAGAAATGTCGTTATCGCTGCAGTCATGTCAGTACTTTTTCCTTGGAAGTTTGGCGGCGCGGAAAATCAATCCCAAAGCCGAGGCGCGCATAGATAAACGCCAGAAGAGCCGTGACCATCAGGCGTTGGCCAACCTTCACGACACCCATTCCGGGACGGTTCGGATTCAGACCGGTCAACATAATGGCGCTGACCTCGTGCCGTCCCAAAAGCTCAAGCCATTGCACCACCGTCGCAAGATCGCAGCCCCCCAAACGGGGCCGATCACAAAGCGCACTGAGCGATGTTTCAAACACCGAGAGATCAAACCGAACAAACAACGGCTTTGATGGATCCCGCCACTCTGAAAACGCGGCACGCTGCGCGGCAGTATCTCTATTTACCGGCGTGGTCGTTCCGTTCGGCAAGGGCGCAATATGAAAATCGCGCGCATCGGCTGGTGTACCGCCAAGCTGCACTGTCTGACAATGAGGGAGCGCGCTCCGCGCCGTCTCGGACATGCGATCTGATCCGCCCAAAAAGATTGCACAGGCGCCATTGTCGCTGATCTGACGCATGGCCGCCTTCAAGGCCGCGTGGATCGCATCTTCGGACCCCGGTGCAATATCTCCGAGATCACAAAGCCGCTCGTGCAGGCCATCGGTACTGATATCCTGACGCGCATCGATATCTACGGGGTGACTGAATTGTGGATTTGCGTGCCAACCGAAATAGACCGAGGTTTCGCGTAATGCACGCGGCGCCAGAGATTGCCCTGCATGAGGTGCGTTTGTATCTTCAAACGGGATGCCCAGTACGGCCAGATCTCCAGACCGGACGTCGCCGATTGCTTTGGTCTGAGAGCGCATGAACGACAGATGCCCTGCCATGCGCGGCAACGGGGCCGAACGTAGAGGCATCAGCCTGCTCCTTTCTCAAGACGAGCTGTGACCGCTTGCAGGATCGCCAGTGCAGCGCGGGTTTCAGCCTTGCCACGGTTGTCCAGTTCCGGGGCAAGCCCAAAAACCGCAGCCGCGATGGTATCGCCCGGGGTGGCGTCAATTTGCGCGATCATTTGTGCTGGTGACATTCCCGTCAGGCGATGCGGGTGCGATACCCATTTGCCCGCAAGCTCTTGTAAATCCACAGACAGGATGACCGGTTGGGTGCGGGGCAAATGGCTCACTGCGCCGCCATTGACCCCAATGATGGGAACATCCGCACCTGTGACCTGTCTTGCGGCGACGTCAAGCGCTTCCAAACCGCTGGAATCGCCGCCTACCAACACCATGCGGGCACCGGTTTCAAGAACCGATTCACATTGCGAGGCAACTGCGAGAAAATGCTTGTCAGGTTCTAGCGGAAAGACGTTCACGTCCCCAAGGTCAATTGCATTCGCGGGTGTTACTGTGGGGCAGGACGCATACCGAAGCTGGCGCGCGAGATAGCGTTGCCCTGCCGATGGCCGGGCGAGATTGTCACAAAAATAGCCTGCAATCGCGACCTGACCGGGCACGAGATCTTCCAGATCGCCAATGGATGCGCCCAGAAAACTGGGGATCGCGTCAAACTGTATTTGCGCCGCTTCACTCATTGTGCAACGCCGCGTTCAGGGTTTCGATCGCCGCCAGTTCCGACATTCCCCTGGTGTCGCGCGCAGGCGCAAGGCCGGTGATCACAATCGCCTGCCATTTACAGGACATGGCACCAATGACGGAAACCAGCGTTTCAGGTTTCATCCCGCCGGGATTTAGGCCGACGCTGCCAGCTGCATGCCCCAGATCAATGACCGATATGTCGATCCACAAGACAGCGCGCTCGGGCGTGTCAGAATAGTCGCCGTGCCCTTCATCCAACTGCCGCGCGGTGCGCCAATCCATCTTGCGCTGGCTGATCAGATCCCAGACACCAGCAGGTTGATCGCCGTTCAATCCCACCCAGATCGTGTTGGCTGTTCGCGTCGCGATATCACGCCGGGCCAACGGCATGGCCGCGACAACTGGCAGATCAGGCAAGGCCCCCAGCACACCCGAGGCGACATCAGACGCGCCACCCAAGACAACGGGTACAACACCGTGATCCACCATTTGCGTCACAAGTTGTTCCAACGCGGCAGGCCAATCCCCTGACAGGTCCAGATTGCCAAGATCCCGACCATCTACAGGCAGTCCGATCCCAAGTTGGGCAGTCATTTTGCGCAGCGCATCGGGTGCCAGAGAGGTGCCGGATCGGGGCCCGGTGTTAACTTCGCTCGGAACGCCCATAACCCCAACACAATCAGCCTTACATTGCGAATGAATGCCAAAAGGAAGGTCCGCATAACCAGCTGTTATCATTTGTTTCCGCGCGCTATTCATTGCCAGACGCCTTCGTTATTTGCGATTTCCAATTGCGCTCAAACCGGCTATAAAAAGCGACGGATTTGCGTCGAAAGGTCTGCCTATGCCCGACAAGCCCCGATCCCCTGACGCCAATGGTGGTGTCGAAGCGGTAGAGCGCGCATTGCGTGTGCTGGACATCTTTGAGCCGGGCGATGCAGGCCTCTCTTTGAAGGAGGTTGCGGACCGCAGCGGGGTCAACAAGGCGACAATTCTGCGTCTGAGCGTGTCGCTTGAAAAGTTTGGTCATATTACGCGAGACGCCGAGGGTCTGTTTCACCTCGGGCCGTCTTTGTGGCGTCTTGGATCCGTGTTTCGCCAAAACCTGCGGATGGGGCCAATTGTGCGACCGGTGCTTGCGAATTTGGTGAATGCGACCGGCGAAAGTGCGTCGTTTTATGTGCAACGCGGCAACTCTGGCGTGTGCCTCTACCGGGTCAATTCGCCAAGGCTTGCGCGGGATCACGTTCAGGAGGGCGAGATCATTCCGCTGAGCATGGGCTCTTCGGGTCAGGTGCTGGATGCTTATTCCATCCGGCAGGGAAAACAGGCGGCCAGCATCCGAAAGGCCGGGTATTATCTCAGCCTTGGTGAACGCGATCCTGACGTCGCCGGACTGTCGGTTCCTGTTCTTGGGTTCGAAGATGAATTGCTGGGCGCGATCAGCTTGTCCGGCCTGCGCGTCCGCTTCAATGACACAGCCGTCGAAAAGTATCGCGCGGCGGTCCTTGATGCCGCCCGCCAGATTCGGGTGGAGTTTGGCGAAAAATAAGACCCGCATCATTGTGCCTTGTCTTTCCGACGCCCGATCATCTGCACACCGATAAGCGCCGTGATGGACACGACAATCAGACAGGTCGAGATCGCCGCGATTGTCGGATCAAGCTGATCACGCAGTGAATTGAACATGCGCCGGGTGATTGTGGCGTTTTCCCCGCCCGAGACCAGCATCGAGATCACAACCTCGTCCAGCGACGTGATAAATGCCAGAAAAGCCCCTGTCTGGATCGAGAATTTCACCTGCGGTACGGTGATTGTCCACAATGCGTATGCACGGGACGCCCCTAAGCTGCGCGCTGCAAGCTCCTGATCGAAATCATAATTCTGCAATCCCGACATCACCGTCACGATCACGAATGGCAGCGCCAGCGCAGTATGGGCGATCACGATCCCGGTCAGTGTGTAATTGAGCCCCAGCTTGGCATAGAGGCTGAACACTCCAACAGCGATCAGGATCACTGGCACGACAATCGGCATGATCACAAGGATTTGAGCCGCGCTCCTGATACGAGGCGCAGAGCAATGCAGACCATAGGCACAAAGTGAGCCCAGGGGCGTCGCGATTGCCGTGGTCAGCGCCGCCGCGATCAGCGAGGTCTTTGTTGCGCTCATCCATTCCGGCGACGTGACATAGGCCACGTACCAGCGAAACGAGAGCGATGTCGGCGGGAATTCCAGATAGGATGCCCCCGAAAACGACATCGGGATAACGATCAGCGTGGGCAGGATGAGAAAGAACAGCACAGCAATGCCGACCACTGTCAGCCACAGGCCGTCGATTTTACGTTGTCCGACTTGTTCCATTTTCAGATCCTCAGCGCATAAACAGTTTGTCGAGCCCGAAGACACGGTTCATCAGCCAGATCATCGCCAGCGCCAGCAACAGCAGGACCACGCCCAGGGCTGATGCGGCCCCCCAGTTCGAATAGACTGTGATGGTGCTTTCGATACGCTGCGCCAGCATCTGAACCCGGCCACCGCCCAGCAAAGCCGGTGTGACAAAGAACCCAAGCGACAGGATGAAAACCAGCACGATGCCGGCAAAAAGGCCCGGCAGGGACATTGGGAAAAATACCCGCCAAAAGGCCCCGCGCGGGCTGGAACCAAGGCCCACGGCGGCTCGGACCAGGTCGCCGTCAATATTGCGCATAGTGGCGTAGAGCGGCAGAACCAAAAAAGGCAGCATGATATGCACCATGCCAATGATGGAGCCGGTCAGATTGTGCGCCAGTTGCAGCGGTTCTTCGATAATGCCAAGTGACATCAGCGACGAATTGATGATCCCATTGCGCTGCAAAAGCACCAGCCACGCATAGGTCCGCACCAGAACCGAGGTCCAGAAGGGGACCAGCACAAACACCATCAGAATGGCCGCTGTTTTGTTCGGCATCTTTGTCAGCCAGTAGCACAGCGGGTAGCCGAGAAGGACGCAAATCACCGTCACGGCAATGCTGATCTGAAACGTGACGACAAAGGTTCGCCGATAGAGAGCACTACTAAAGATGCGCGTGTAATTTTCCGTGCTCAGTTCGCCTGCCGCATTGAAAAACGACAGCGAAGACAGCCAGAAAATCGGCAGGAAGACGACGATCAAGATCGTCAAAACCGCAGGCATCGAAAGCCCAAGAAACGTCAGTTTTTCGCGGCGTTCTTCGGATTTGAGCGTGCTGGCATTCTGAAGAGTCCCAGCACCTTCATACGTCTCGGCGATACTCATGCCACATGTTCCGGTACGATGATCGTATCTTCGGGATGCAGGGCAAGGCCGATTTGCTCTCCCTTCGACGGCAACCCGGTTTGGCCCGCGCGATTGGCAGGCACACGCACATTGATCTGACCAGCGCTGTCGTGCTGAACGATCACTAGAACGCTGTCGCCCTGATAAATGATGTCATGCACTTGGCCGGACAGGTCATTGGCGGCGTCTGGCACCGCGCCTGCTGTGACTTCCAGCAACTCGGGCCGGATGATCAGACGATGGCCTCCGCTGCCCAGCGCAATAGGCGTATTGGATTTCAGAACGCGCTCGCCAAGCTGCGCCGTGTCATTCGCTACACTAACCGGCAGGGAAATGGATTCCCCGATAAAATCCGCCACAAAGAAACTATGCGGCTGGCGATAGAGCCGCTCAGGCGTCGCGATCTGTTCGATCCGCCCATGATTGACCACTGCAATCCGGTCCGACATCGTCAGGGCTTCGCGCTGGTCATGGGTCACGTAAACGACAGTTGCATCCAGCTTTTCATGCAGCGCCTTCAATTCGATTTGCATATGTTCGCGCAACTTCTTGTCGAGCGCTGACAACGGCTCATCCATCAGAATGATCTGCGGCTCAAAAACCATGGCGCGGGCAAGGGCCACGCGCTGTCTTTGTCCCCCGGATAATTGCGTGATGCGCCGGTCGCCATAACCGCCCAGCTGCACGGTCTCCAGCGCGCGCTCGGCGCGGGCCTTCTGATCGCTTTTGGACACCCCGCGAATTTTCAACGGATAAGCCACGTTTTCTGCGACCGTCATGAACGGAAACAACGCATAGCTTTGGAACACCATGCCAAGGCCGCGCTTGTGGGGCGGCGTTGCAATCATTTCCTGTTCGCCAAACCGGATCGACCCGCCATCAGGACGCACAAATCCGGCCAGCGCCATCAAAAGCGTCGTCTTGCCGGAGCCTGATGGCCCCAGCAATGTCAGGAACTCGCCCGCGGCGATGTTCAAAGACACGTCATTCAGCGCTTTGACCGATCCGTAGGCCTTGCACAGGTTGGATATATCGATGGGAAGGGAGTGGGCTGCAGGTGACATGGGGGCTCCTAACCTGACAAAAATGGGCGCAGCACAAGATGTGCCGCGCCCAGATATTTTTTACTGTTGGATCAGCGTGTCAAACTCTTCGGTCAACTCGCCCAGCTGGCCGATGTAAAAGTTCGGATCGACCAGAAGCTGCTTGCCATAGTTGTCGGGATGTGTGTTGACCTTCACTGCCATCTCATCCGAGATTATCCCGGTGCCGAAGGCACCCGAATTCACCGGACCCAACGGCATGGTCACCGCCAGCCTCGCCTGTGCTTCGGCGCTCAGCAATTCGTTGATAAGGCGCATCGCGTTGTCTTTATTCGGAGCCCCCTTGGGAACCAACAAGCAGTCCACGTCCATCGTGCCGCCATCAAAGGCATAGGCCACATCAATGCCCGACGCGATCACGCTTTCTACGCGGTTATGGCCCATATGGATCACGTCCACTTCGCCGTCACGCAGCAACTGCGCCGATTGCGACCCGCCGCGATACCAAACGGTAACTTCGGGGGCAATCTCACCCAGCTTGTCCCATGCGCGCGCCTTGCCCTCATTCGTGGCCAACGTGTCATAGATCTCGGCCATCGGCACACCATCCGCCATGAGCGCGGCTTCGAGGTTATAGTTCACCTTGCCGTGCATACCGCGCTTGCCGGGGAAGTTTTCCAGATCCCAGAACTCTGCCCAATTGGACGGGCCATTGTCGCCAAATGCATCCTTGCGATAGGCAATCACCTTGGTGAAGTTGATGAAGCCGATGTAATTGTCATGGATCAGCTCTTTCGGAATGCCTGTGGTGTCAACAATCGAATAGTCGATCGGCTCAAGGCTGCCTTCCCGGCTCAGGGTTTCACACGAAGGCAAATCCTGTTCTGTAACGTCCCATGCAACGGCACCCGCCGTGATCTGCGCGCGCACGTCCTGAATGCCGTTTGTCGTATCTTCCTTGACAGTGATATTCAGCGCACCAGCGGCAGGTTCCAGCATGGCTGAGCGCAAGGCATCCTGAAACGAGCCTCCCCAGGACGCAAACACGACCTCTCCCTCGGCAAAGGCAGGCGAAGCAATGGCCAGGCCACCTGCCACTAGCGCCGTGGTGAGCTTCAGTTTTTGGTTATCTTTCATCATGTCAGGCTCCTCCCGAACTGTTGGTTGGTTTGTGGCTTCGCGACATGCGCGGCTCCACATAATCATTCGCAATCGTTTCATCTAGCAAAACGTCATTTCAGTTTTACTAGAGCTGATGTTGGAATTGGTCAAGGATTCTTTTGCCCCGTAGGATTCACACTCCCGTTTCCTGAGCATCAGAGCCTGGAAAATCTCGCAATTCGCGCATTGGTGCAGCATTCATCTGGGTTCGATCTTGCACATATGGCGTCTGAAGCGATCTTCGTCTGACCCGAAGTTAACTGCCACCGATTGAAGCATTTGGTGGAACGTGCGGACCGCAAACTCTCACTCGCTTTGCGTTGATCCGCGAATTTGAGTGGCAGCTTCTTGACAGTATGCGCCAATTGATCCTGACGACAGAATTGGTCAATTTGGGCTCAGCCCCGACCTCGGATGCGACGCAGCATCCCGTGATATGGAGGCATCGTCAACGTCAGGTTGTCGTTGTGGGAGGGCATGGCGGATCGGAGGATCAGTCATGGAAACACCAAACTTACCGGCCATTCGTGCGCTTCGCCCGGCTTGGAACAAAGGGCGCATCGTTGGGCAAAAACGGCCACTGAAACCAAAACACGTCTGGGCAATCCGTGTTCGACTTGAACTCGCCGAGAACCATCGGGACCTGGCGCTGTTCAATATGGCAATCGACAGCAAACTGCGTGGCTGCGATCTCGTGAAGATGAAAGTCGTCGACGTGATGGCGTCCGGCCAGATCAAGGAACGAGCTTCGGTGTTGCAAAGCAAAACGCAGAAGCCGGTTCGTTTTGAAATCTCCGAAGGCACACGCGCCTCGGTTGAAAAGTGGATGGAAGATGAGCTCATGGTCGGCTCGGAGTACCTATGGCCGGGTCGTTTCCATGAACGCTTGCACATCTCGACACGCCAGTACGCCCGGATCGTCCGGGATTGGGTCACGTCGATCGGTCTGGAGGCCAGTGCATACGGAACGCATTCGATGCGGAGGACAAAAGTCACACAGATCTACAAGAAGACCGGCAACCTGCGGGCGGTCCAGCTGCTACTTGGGCACACCAAGATGGACAGCACCGTCCGGTATCTCGGTGTTGAGCTGGAAGATGCGCTTGCGATCGCAGAGGCCATTGAAATCTAACAACTTGGGCCGTCTTCGCGGACGGCCCAAACAAGACCTTGGCGAAATCTGCGGCGAACAGCGACGAGGAGCCCAGAGCGACGGTCTTCTTGCGGAGCAGGCAAGGACATCGCTTTAAAGTTTCAACTGACACGGCGTATTAGAAAATTCAGAAAAAACTGCCCGTCAATCCTGCGCGGCTCGTAGACAAGCCTTCTTCCTGGCGAAAGTCCTTCGGGCAGTTTGACGCTTATATTGACCTTATAGGGTGTCGCCTGCCCGAAATGCGAACTCAATGTGAAGCGCAATTTCAACTGACCGGAGTCATCGAATTTGCCAGTGAAGTCCCTAAACCAAGGCCCTTCGGCCGCAAAGCCTTGGGCAGATAGCAAGGTCAGCTTGTCTCCATTGCGATTGATGCGCAAGGCTGCAAGTGGCTCGATTTTTCCGGGGAAATAGGCCTTGTCGGGCCGACTGGTTGTTTGCCAATAATCATCGTCCCATCTGCGTCTGATTAAGACAATGTAGTCACCATCAAAAGTCGCGAAAGACGGCGCGACCAACTGATTACAGACTCTTCCTTGCTCTCCTCGAAGTGCGGCAAGAGTTTCACTGGTCTCGAGGCTCTCAGGCGTCAGTCCAAGATTCTCTCTAGCGCTGATATACCGAGAGAAAGCAGATCTCGTGCGTGGGCCCGCAACACCGTCCGCTGTGCCAGCGCTGCAGCCAACGCGATTTAGCTCAGTTTGTATATCACGGATCAGGCTGCGCGTCTCTGTATCATCCTTCGCGCTTTGAGGCGATGTCGGCACAAGAGCTGCTACTTTGTCTCGCGCAGTACTACTGTTGCCCGGCACTTCGTCCTTCTGGTGCTCAGCAAGCAAGTCGTCCCGCAACGAAAGGGCGAGCGCGACTGCAAAATGATCCCTTTCGCCTTCGTATCGCTCCAGAAACATCTCGATCGCATCAAGCCTTCCGAGCGAACGCGCAAGTTCAAAGTCCGCATAAATCTGGTCTTCGACACGCTCAATTTCTTCCTCTGGCGTCGAGCCTGCAGCCGCATCTGGAACAAGAAAAATGTCTCTGGCGGGAAGCGAGCCATAAGTAAATGGCTCCTGATAGCCTTCTGTCAGAGTGTAAACCCTGTCGCGGACTCGCCGAAACAACTTGCCAATCTCAAGTCCGGGTTCCTCGATGTGGTTGAGCAGAGCCTGAGCATAGGGGCTGTTGCGGCCATCGCCGTCAAGCGCCAGCGTTCCGCTCCTTGCAGCATATCCAACCAACACACCTCCCGGATCGATACGTGCAAGTCCGCGTCCAATTGAGCGGGTGCTGTTTGTGCGCTCCATAGTCGCGAGGAATGGATTGTTGCGGCAGGCGTCAACCAACACGATCTTCAAGCCGGGTGCGCCCGCGATGGAGCTAATCAATGTGTTGAGGCGGATTGCCTCGAGTTCGATGTCACGGTCGCTCCGCAGTTCCGCACTGACAGGGATCAGGAAGTTCGTGTTGTCCAACTCGATGCCGTGGCCGGCGAAGTATACGATGACCGACTCGGCGTTTTTTGCCTTTTCTCCAAAGTCACGTATGGCAAGGCGCATGTCGCGGTAATCCAGATCAAGACCTGTTGTGACCTCAAACCCGATCCTGCGCAATGCCTCTGCAATGTCGATCGCATCATTCGACGGGTTTTTGAGATTGCTGACATGTTGGTAGTTCGCATTGCCAATTACCAAGGCAACTTTGTCCGCCAGCACCATCGCAGGCAGAAAACAAAACACAACTGAGAACAGGATACGCTTCATGTGAAATATCGCCGTTAACGCGTCTACCATATGAACGTTTCCACACTTTCGGAATTCAATCAATATGACCGGCGTGGACAAGCTCTAGCTCGGCTTAGGCCGCATAGCGGAGTTCGGGATTGACACGACGAAGGTTCGTTTCCCGCCCATTGCGCCAGTTTCGGCATGGACCATTCATATGAAGTACGAACTCGGAGCCGCCTTGCGGCGGGACAGAAAGATGCTCGCTTGGGAAGCTATCTAAACGTCAGCTTCCGCATTTCCTGCGAGCATGCGTAGCGACTGCAGCGAACTTCCACTTCCCGCGCTTCGTGCCGTACTTCAGCCCCCTACCCGTCCCGATCTAGCTTTAACCAATATCGCGTGTACCGGAGTTCACCCGTTCGGATCAAAGCGCCCTTCTCTACCAGGTTCTGGAGATCCCGCGTTGCTGTGGCGCGCGATGTTCCCGTGATCGAGATATAGTTCTCAGCGCTCAATCCCCCTGTGAACCCATCCGGCCCAGCCTTGAACAAACGGGCGATTACCTTGCTTTGGCGAGTGTTGAACTGATCACGGTACCGATCATAGAAGTGCGTCTTGGAAATAAAGAAACCAACCCGCTCAAGCGTCACCTGCTGTGCTGTAAGGACAGTTTCGGCAAACCAGACGAGCCACGGTGTGACTTCCAGCGTCTTTTGATGGCGTTCGAGTTGGTCGTAGTAAGCCTTCCGCTCTCGCTCGATCGTGAAAGCAAGGGCAATCAGACTTGGCTGACCGATATTCTGGGCCAAGGACTTTTCAGCCAGCGCCCTACCCAACCGGCCATTGCCGTCCTCAAAGGGATGAATGCTCTCGAAATACAGATGGCTCAAACCGGCCCGGATCAGTGCGCGCAATGGTTCGGGACCATCCGGTGCGGTCCGGTTGAACCAGGCTACGAACTGGTCCATTTCAGCCGGAACCTGATGTGAAGGTGGAGCTTCGAAATGCACCGTTGGGCGGTCGAGCCTGCCTGAGACGATTTGCATCGCATCCTCATGGCTCCGGTATGATCCAATCGTTTCCAGATGCCTGTCATGGGACAGAAGCATGTCATGCCACCGAAACAGGGTGTCGTGTGACAGTGGTTCCGAATAGTTGGAATAAACATCCACCATCATTTCAGAAACGCCCTGCTCGCGCGGTTTGGATGGATAGCTGTCGGGAGCCAGTCCAAGATGTCGGCGCAAGGAAGATTGCACGCTGAGACGATCCAGCATCTCACCTTCGATCGCGCTGGTCTTCATTGCTTCTTCGCTTAGCAGGTCGATACGCAATTGATCTCGATCCGATGTGTTCACATGATGAACCGCTCCAAGAACTTCCCCTGAGGACAACAGGAACTGTTGCTCGTATGGTTCGAGTCTTGCGGCGTCGTAACGAAAGGTAGGCCAGTCAGGGTTCTGCCAGTTCCACATCGTGAGGTATAAGCTTCCTTTCTATAACTCACTATTTATGGTTGCGTGATTTATAGAGGTCAATCCTATAGCTCACCTTTTTCAGACCCTTCGATCCAGTCATCACTTGGAGGTGTAATCTGAAAACGGTAAATTTCATCCTGTTTCCCCAAATTTACGTAGCATTGGATGTCCGCGAGAGCATTGCCTTTGGAGACAATTCGCCCTTTCCGATCTTGGCCAGCAACGAAATCAGGTAAGCCCCTGGAGATTGTATGTTCTCAGCACGTTGAAAGATGTATCCGAGAACAATGAAGCGAATAGCTGGGCCAAAAGTTGATTTCATTGCATACCAGGTTTGGCCAAGCCGTAGATACTCGGCGATATCATCCATAAGCCGATCACAGTGGTGCTGATCTTTTGCAAAGCGTAGTTCTGAGCATAGCCGTGGAAAACTGCGCTCCATTTGGTCTGGAGAAACCTGAATCTGAGAAAGCTTTTCTTTCTTAACTTCCGGATTCAAAGAGTCCTCTTTGTGCCCCTCAATTTCACTGTCACTGGCCCTCAAATTTTCTGTATCAGTCTGTGTTATCTCGGAGATTTCCACAGAGATTTCTGCCAACAGCTCGCTGAGTACATTCGCATCTGGTTTGCGACGCAGAGCATTGCGTACGGTGGTCACCAAATCAGAGATCGCGGTGTCATTTGCTACGAGTTCCTTAAGGCGCGCCAGAGCGGCGGAAACTTTGTCACGGAGTACAGTGAACTCGAGAACGCGATCAGCATGCCTCTGGGCTTCCTGAATGAACTCAGCGTGCCGTTCAGACAAAGGCATCAAGGAGAGCCCAGTTGCGGTGACCACCCTGCCCTGGCGATCCCGGCGCGCCCATCGCTTACCGTTTGCGCTCATGACGCGGCGGATAAGTCCAAGGTCCACCAGCGTCGAGATATGACGCTCAACTGTCTGCACGCTGACATGAGTTCGTTTGGCTATCGCCGCGTTGGACGCGAAACAGATGTGATGATCATCCTGGTCCGCAGCAATCTGATCACCGCCCATAAAGGAAACCATCGCTCTCAGGACATTGAGAGTTGTGGATTTTAACCCAAGAGGTTCTCTGGCCTCTTCAACGGCGCGAAGAAGTATCCATTTTTTGGGCGTACTGTTCCCCTGCCCTGCCGTTCCCGACAAGGTCGCTCCAATTGGAGCCAATGCTGTTAGTGTTTTCATGATTATCTATCGGCAGACAAAAATTACCCGTTCGCTCAAGAGCGTTTTTTCTTGTGTGGCGATTCGGGTGCTGCTAGATTCTAGGTGTCTAATCTAAGAATTGCGCTTTGCGCAGCAGCCCTCGAAGCTCCGGTTTCGGGGGTTTTGTTTGTTTGCCTTCCTCCTTTCTGCTCGTCCTCAGTTCTTTTTCTTGGCGTTTACAGCTGTAAACTCAGCGTGTGAGCGCTTAATGATTTCAGCCATGTTTTCGTCCAACCAGCTAGCGAAGCCAGCGTTAGCTCCGGTCCTTTTGACCGAAACAGTTAGTGATCCGTTGGTAGATTTGATTGTAACGCCTTCGATTGGGTTGAGTTCGGCTGCACCTTCTCTTTGTCTTGCACCGCGTTTGGCAGCTGCTTTTAGGAGCATTTCCAGCCGATCATCTGACGACATCGATGGCTCAATGGTTGCAAGAAGATTTGCAGCTTCATCTTCCGCTAGCTTGCCTGCAACGAAGTGCTCTGCAAGCACGGTCCATTTTGGGCGGCCTGATTTTGGGGCTGCGCCGATCATGTCACCAATCTTTGCAGGAACATGTTGCGTAATTTTTGTCAGGTGAGACAGCCCTGATTTCGAAACGTTCAATACTTGCCGCACCGTTGCCGTGTCATGCCCGGAAGTCAGGATCGCCTCGGCGAAACGTGCTTTCTCGTAGAAGGAAAGATTGCGCCTCGCAGCATTCTCAAGCCCTTTGGCGAGAAGCGCTGAAGCATCGTCGATATCCTGAACATTGGCGCGGACTTTAATACCAAGTTCACGACAGGCTTTGAGCCTCCTCCGTCCATAAATTGCCTCGTATCGACCGTCGGATTTCGATCTTCTGACAAGAATGGGAACTTGTTGGCCACCGTCTTGTATACTCGACATCAAGCTTTCAAAACTATCGTCTTCTTCGTCAATGTTTACAGCTGTAAACTCACCGAGCCTATCGGCAGGCCCCCAGTCGTCGATCAGAGCAGGGTCAATTTCCCTGATTGCGGCAAGAGAGCCCTGAAGCGCACCAAGAGCAGGGGCATTGGGTTTTGGAGTTTTATCGATGGCCTTGGGGCCAGAGCGCGCGATGGTGTTTGCGATCCCCGACATCTCCTGAAGCGACTTTCTAGCCATTAGCTGCGTCCCCATGCTTGATGGATCATTTGCTCTACCTCAGAGCCGATCGCATCCATTGAGTTCTTTGCCCGATCATAAGTTGCGCGTGTCATTTCTGACCGCACGACTTCGTAAATTGATTGTTTGAGCATTGTGGCGTCACTGACCGCGGTGCTTTTGAGGGCTGTGGCTGACATAACGCGATCCTGAAACAGTGCCCGCATGAACGAAGCCAGTTGTTGAGACGGTACGTCTGTTGGCTCGTCACGCGTTATCAGGAATTTGAAGTTGTCGTATTCGAGCGTAGCGCCGGCATCTTCAATGACTGCCATGTAAGCACCAGCGAGTTCGAGAAATTGAGCCGTCGAAGACACGTCCAGCATCGAAGGTGTAAGTGGCACAAGCAATGAACTGGCGGCCGCCATCCCAGCAATTGTCAAGAATCCTAGCTGAGGTGGGCTATCAATCAGAACAAGGTCAAAATCTCCTTCCACCTGGGCCAGGGCATTCCGTATTCTTGTAAAGAACGGATGGTCTGGGTTGGAGTGAACGGCAGATTCTGTCTCAAATTCGGAAAGAACAAGCCGTGACGGAGCCACAGAGAGACCGGGGAAGTACGTCGGAAGCACGACGTCCGCCATATCTACCGGATCTTCATATCGAATAGCATCGTAAATCGTCAGCCCGTCAAACTCTATTTCGGGGCTTATGCCGCACATGGATGTAAGAGAGCCTTGAGGATCCAGATCAACAGCCAGCACACGGTAACCGCGAAGCGCAAAATAGTGAGCCAAGTGAATTGTTGTGGTGCTCTTACTGCTGCCGCCTTTGAAGTTCATCAACTGCCAGACTTGGAGCTTTTCTCCTTCAGTCCGGCGAGGGACATAGCGCCCTTTTTTGCGTGAGGTTTTCTCAAGCGTTTCGCGAGCCTCCCAAAGTTCTTGGGCAGTATAGTAACGCCTACCGCTGCGTACGTCATTCGGTTCAGGAATCGTTCCCTCTGCGTGGACTTTGCGCATGAATTGACCTGAGACTCCTAAGAGTTCAGCAGCTTCTGGCGCTGCAAAATTTCGCAGTGATTTGGTGTTGTCGGGGGCAAATGCAGCAAGTAGATGTTCCCGGATAGCCGAGTTTAATCTCTCAGATATTTCCGTGGCGAGTGCCGATGGTCTTTCTGCCGCAAGTGGTGTCACGGGAATCATGTAGTTGCCTCAAATTAAAGAATGTGGTCATTTTTGCGCCACTTGAGATAAACAGCCGTGATTCATAGCACTAAGTCAAGGATTTTCGCCTATATTGTAGGTTTTCCAACGCGGAGGACTACATACGCTTTGCATCAGAGCAGGGTGGTTTACAGTTGTAAACTCGGTTGAGCGGGATCATGGGTTCTTTCAGTCGATGAAGTTCTAACGTAGGCATGCGAAGGCATTCCTGTAAAACTCCTCCCTATGCTCCGCTTTGAGTAGAACGCCTCTAGCATGGAGTTGGAGTGAAGGCCGAACGGCTTTTGGCGCAAATTGCGCAATTGGGAAGGGCAGGGAGCTAGTTGAGCTGATTGGTCAAATTCTCTCACCAACAATTTCGTTATCGAGTTTTCTGCGATACCAACTTCGTAACAATACTTCTGCGCCAGTACGGGAGTACGATGCGGTGAGAATGGCATGGCGATCTGGGTCAGATACACCGAGCTCAGCCCGTGCGCAGAGGAAAACACGCGAACATTCCGGCTAGAGTCAGCCGCTCGCCAATTGCCCAAGAAATGGCATACCGTGAGGGCGGGGTTTCGGGAATTGTGCGCCTGTAAGTTGCGACGGAACACGGAACTGTCCTCGATCCAGTGCAGCTGTGCTTGCGCGGCGCGGCTTTTGACGCAAGTCTCTACCGTCATTGGATTCATATGGGATCACAGACATGATCCGTGTGTTCACGTCCCATTAGCGTCCATAAAACCAGCTTGCTCGAATTAGTGATTTTGGGCTCCTCAATCGTTGAACAGACGGTCTCGTTGGCATATATTGCCAAAAAGGAGGCTTACGCCATGGTAACCCGCAATGTTGTACTTACAGAATCGCAGGATCAACTGGTGCAGAATCTGGTTGCGTCCGGTCGATATCAGAACGCCAGTGAAGCGTTGCGCGCCGGCCTTCGGCTTTTGGAGCGGGAAGAAGCGGGGCTGGAGTCTCTCAAACAAGGCTTGCAGGAGGGTGTAGCGCAGGCTCAGGCCGGAGATTTGGCAGAAGGCAGGGGTTCGGATGCGATCCGTCGTGCCTTTGCAAGGGCACGAGCCAAGGCGTGACCAGACCCTTTCGACTGACACGCCGCGCTGAATCCAGCCTGGTGGAAATTGCCCGATGGACCATCGACAAGTTTGGATCGCATCAAGCCGATCTTTATGAACAAGAACTAATAGCGCGCTGTCAGGCCATCACAGAGGGCAGGGTGGCCAGCCGAAGTTGTTCTATATTGGTCGAAGAGGCGGCGGATCTCAGATATGTGCGCGCAGGAGAGCATTTCCTGGTTTATCTGGATCAGCCGGACGCGGTGATCATTGTTGATATCCTGCATTCCCGTTGCGATCTGCCGCGACATGTTTCCGCGCTGGCCACGTTAACAGATGCGACAGGAAACAAGACATAGGCACAGCAGCCGGAGTTTCCCTCAAGCGGGGATTATTAAATAGTCAGTAACTACTCACCCCAGTAGATCAGTCGCCGGGTTATCCGCGATGTCCACATCGTCGTAGTATTTCTGCGCCTGGGCCATGGAGCGATGCAGGGAGAGGCGCATCGCGGCCTGGATCGGGGCGCCGTCCAGCGCGGCCTGGGTCAGGAAGCCCGAGCGCAGCCCATGGGGGGAAGCGAACCCGTCCGGCAGGCCCGCCAGTTTCGCCCGACGCTTGACGATCTGCGCGATGGCATCCGGGCTGAGGCGGCGGGTTAACACCCGATCGGCTTTTGAAACAGGCCGGAACAAGGGGCCGTCCTGAATCTCACCCACCTCGATCCAATGGGCCAGCGCTTGGGCTGCGCGGCCTTTCAACACCAGCCGCGGCGTTTCACCTTTGGTTGTCGTCTTGGTCTCCAGCAGTGAAATCCAAACCAGGCTTTTCTCGTCGAACTCCTTCAGCGAGACGTCTTCAAACATCAACCCGGTGATCTCCGAGCGCCGTCTACCACCCGAAGCCCAACCCAGCATCAAGATGGCGCGGTCGCGGCAATCCCGCCGGGACCCCCGACAAGTGGACAGCAACTGCTCGAGCACATCGCGGGTAATCGGTTGCTGCGATTTTGGGGCAGGGGGCCGGGCGGCGGCGCGGCGCGCCTTGGCACGGGCCTGCTTCACCTGCGGCGCATCAAAAGGGCTGGTCAGGTTCTTCATTCGATGAAAGGCCAGCCAGGAGGCGATGCGCCGGTCCAGCGTAGAAGGGGCCGGGCAGGCGAGGGACTTGCGTAGCCCTTGCGCGATCAACATCTCGGCACTCTGACGCGCGACATCCTCGGGCGCGGCATCTCCCAGATCGCGGGCGTGATCGAGAATGAAGGCCAGCGCTGTGGCCTCGCTCTCGGGCCAGTCCAACGGCACTCCGAACCGTGCTGCCTTCCAGGCCGTTACATAGAGCAAATCGCGCTCATAGGCCCTGAGCGTGTTGGCGGGTGTGCCGCGGACATAGAGATCGGTCAGGGCGTCCTGGTCAGACTGCGACAGGGCAGGGGAGGGGGCGGGGAGATAGGGCTCAGGGGTGCTCATACGGCCCACTCTGCGCCCATTTTCCCGCAAAATCAATTATACTTGATAAGGGATACTTATCGTGTTTATTTGATGAAAGCTGAAACTGGAAATGTTGTGAGCAAAAAGATATGGAATTGCACATTAAGCGGATGGAGCCGTGCAAAGCATCATTTTTTCGATGAGTTGCGCGCGGCTGGATTTGTCAGTACTTTTTCAATGTTTCGAAAACTGCATTGCGAGTTGCGTCGTCGTTTTGAAAAATCCTGTCGGCGAGAAACTCAGACGGAAACTCGGGCCAAGTTTTGCGCATCTCGTTTACGAGGCGTTGTGCCTCTCCCGAATTTCCCAACTGATCCTGTGCAACAGCTTGGAATAATAGGGAAGGAGCGCTGACAGGATCACCAGCGGCTGGTGCGCCCTGAAAGGCATCGACAACATTTTCGTAGTTCCCGAGCATAAGTTGCGACACGCCCCAAATGTTTCTTGCGCCAAAGCGGCCAGATCCTGATCTGGGTCTTTCTGGATTGCTAACTTCGGCGGCGAGTGCAGGGGCATTGGCCATGATAGCAGTGATGCCTGTAAGGTCGAGAATATGGCCATCCTTTGGCGCCAGTTCGACTGACATTCTTGCGTATTTCAATGCCTCGTTTGGCTGGTCTTTGACAGCCAGCACCCAACCATTTACGCTGTTTGCCCACGCGTCGGTTGGAGATAACTCAAGTGCTTTTCCAGACATTTCTGAGGCTTGATTGAAGAGATAATCCCTTTGTGCTTCATCCGGTGACAACACCGCCAGGATCGCAAGGACCTGCGCTGATCCAGCATAGCCGTCGGACAGAGCCGGGTCGAGTTCCATCGCGTGCTGGAACATTCCCAGCGCTATTTGCTGACGCTTGACATCAAAAACGGGGAAAAGCATGCCGCGGGCTTGATCCGCAAGATTGGCTGCCTGGAGTCTTGTCAACGATTGTTCGCCAAGCGCCACACGTTCTGCTTGTTCGATGGATCGAGTTGTTGGCACAACCTCCCTGTTATCCTGGCTCATCCAGATTCCAAGCACAGCGACTAATGCAAGAACACCCAGTCCGGCTGGCAGCAGTTTCAGCGAACGCCGCCACCCATCAGGCTCATCGCTGTCACAAGTACCTGACGCGCGGTTTTCGATTGTAGGTTCGTATGAAAACCGAGGCTTGTATCCGCCGGGGTCGACAAAAATGCGAACACCTTCACCGTCCCAGTGATCTTCGTAAAACGCGTGTAGCAGTCGACGCAGCCGCCTGGCTTCGACGCGAACGAGGTTTTGACTGCCAGTGCCATCAATGCGACGCTCATAGACCTCCACAGCGATAGCTTTACCTCGGATCTGATCGCTTCGACCCGATAAAGATTCCTCTACTATATAGGTTAGAAATTGCTTCAGGCGGGGCGAGGCTTGAAACCCTTCACTTGATACAATTTGATTCAGAGCTTCCCGGATGAGCTCCGGAGAAGGCTGTCCAACATGTTGATTTATTGGCAATTCGTTGGATTTGTTCAATGTCAACTCACCCCCAACTCACGGTGACTCACTTGGCCTTTGCGGTCAACCGCACTCATCTTGATTTGAGAATAGATAGTGGGTGTCGGGATTTTTCCAGTGACGGTGGACCTGATTGAAGAAATTCCAGAACTTTCCGATGTGCTGTCGAGGCACATTGAAACGGACGCGCTTCTCGGCGAGGTCATCGAAGACCTGAAGAAAGCATCTGCGTTTTCGAAAGACGCATCGATCACGGCCTCAGAGCGCGCCGAATGGGCCCACATCAAATCTGAACTCATCAACGAGCTTCGCCGGATATTGAAGCGCAAACTGTGAGATACTTTTAACTGAGGACCGATCCATGACCAAGGAAGACAATAGAAAAGACCAGGACGACAAACAGGCTCAGGCGTCAGACCAAATTGAAGACCCGTCGCGGCGGAGTGTTCTAAAGGGCTTGGCTACTGGAGCGGCTGCGACAGGGGCAGCTGGGTTTGCGGCAGGAAGCGCCGAGGCCCACGAAGGAGACGGCCCTCTAGGAGAAACACTCAAAAACCCATATGGTGGTCGACCCGCAGGCGGCATATCTTTGCCGGAGTACTTCCGTCCTACGAAGTACATGACTGGTTCAAACGCGAACTATTTTCCACTGAGTGAGGAGTTGGGGCCAGATGAGATGCGCATCTCATTCTGTGGTTCAACACCCTATCCGCCGCGCGAAGATCAGGCGGGCACCTGTATTATGGTCGAGCTGGGTAACGGAAAAAGGTTCTTCTTCGATTTTGGATCCGGTTGTGTGCGCAATATCATTGCCATGCAAGTGCCGGGGCAGCTGATCAACGACATCTTCATCTCTCACCTTCATGTCGACCACTACGCCGATATTCCCTATATATACCCATTCCGTGCCTGGTCGGGTGGTTACACGCCACTACGCATCCATGGTCCCTCTGGTCGGACACCCGAACTTGGCACAGCTGGAATGGTTAAAGGCATGCAACAGATGCTCAAATGGCATTTGGAGGCCTTTGATGTTTTCCCGATTGGGGACGGCTACGAGATCGAAGTCAATGAATTCGATTTCCGCCAGGAAGGTGGCATCGTTTATGACGAAGACGGCGTGACTGTTCGGTCTTGGCCGCGCAGTCATGCAAAGGACGGCGCAGTTGGGTATCGGCTCGATTGGAACGGTCTGAGCTTTGTATGGACCGGCGATGGTCGCCCGGATGAGCTTTCACGGAAATACGGCGAAGGTGTGGATGTTTTTGTAACCGAAATGTCGGGACAGGATATTGGTCAGTTGATGACCTACAAATACGGCATTCCACAGGATCTGTTCAACTACACCATCGATACACATCACACCTCCCACTATGCTGTGGGCAAGCTCTTTGCTGATACAAGGCCGCGTCTGGGAATGGTGACACACTACACTCAGGACGAGGATATCGACGCTGAAATGCTGGCGGGCATTCGCGCTCACTACGACGGACTATTCCAATGGGGGCTTGATGTGGCTGTCGTCAACGTTACCAAAGATGCGATCTGGTACCGGAAGGCGGCGTTGCCCGGAAAATCTGGAACTGTTCCGCCATTCCGCGAACTGGCCGCGGCAGCAGAGGCCGGGCGCATTGAGCTTCCAGACGAAGTTACCTTGCCGAACCCAAGGCTCACCCGCGCAGATCAACAAGATCAGAAGTACCGGGATATGGAGATCGATCCGCGCGAATACTACCCGTCAGATGTCTTTCGTGCGCCTGGTGGGGAATGGCCCCAAAACTTCACGATCAAGGTGTCCGATGTAATCGGTCCGCGAGACGAGGACTAGGAGGTGAGTGCCATGATTGAGTTTGGCTCGACCGCTGCTGTCCCAGTCACCATTCTTACCGGCTTTCTAGGAGCCGGTAAGACAACACTTCTAAACCGCATCCTGACCGGCAACCATGGATTGCGCGTGGCCGTTCTTGTGAATGATTTTGGATCAATAAACGTGGACGCCGACCTCGTGGTAGGTGTTGAAGATGACGTAATGAGTCTGGCGAATGGCTGCGTATGCTGCTCGATCCGAGATGACCTGATCGAAACGGTGGAGGCCGTTCTCGCGCGCCCGGAAAAACCGGAATACATCGTGCTTGAAGCAAGTGGAGTGTCGGACCCTTCGTCGATTGCGATGACTTTCACTGACCAACGGTTCCGGGACATGATCCGTTTGGACAGCATCATGTGCCTTGTGGATGCTGAACAAGTATTTGCTGCGCCCGAGCAGATGGAGCTGAAACTACGCCAGATCGCCTTCTCTGACATGGTTATCCTCAACAAGATTGATTTGGTTGACCGTACTACTGTTCAGAAGGTTCACGACTGGCTTGGATCAAGATTCCGTCGCTACCGACTTGTGGAGGCCGTTAACGCTGAAGTACCGCTCGACATCCTTCTGTCGGTGGGGCGTTTTGCCGCCAAGCAGCTAGATACCGAAGTACCAGATCATCACGAACATGGTCCCGGTTGTGGTTGTCCGAACCATGACCATTCTGCCCAGTTCACGACGACCTTCTTGCAATCCGAACGACCCGTCCCCTTGTCCGGACTGCGTGACGCGATCAAGCGTTTGCCTGGCGAGGTCTACCGGGTGAAAGGGTTTGTGCTATCCGAAGAGGATCCGGACCATCGGGTAGTAGTGCAAGTCGTCGGCAAACGCGTCGACATTGCAAGAGAGGAGCCGTGGGGTAACCGCAAGCCCGAAACCCGTCTGGTTGCAATCGGAGCACCTGGAGCGGTTTCAGAGAGTATGCTGGAGGACGTGTTTCTCGAGCCAGTCTGATTGCGTGTCGGATTCATGCAAGTCGATCTGGTGTGTGCTCGAAGCCCTAGTCGTCAGAATTCTCCTGTTGTGAAAAAGCGGTTCGCGCATGGGTCACGCTCACGCGCGGGCTGACCCGTAACCAACTGGTTGACCTTTGTGTCTTCGAACACCTAGCCCTCAAGGCACGGGCACCTTTGCTAAGAGCAACCATGACGTCCAGAGGGTTAACTTGACCGTTGGAAGGTACATAGAAAGCCGATTTCACATCGTCTGTTTCGCATGAATCAGGCATTGCGCAGTTGCTGAGCATTCGGTTTCGATGACATTGAGAGCAAATCTAGCGGCCAAAGTTTGGATTTACGCTCCTAGCCTGGTGGCTTCCAACTGGCCTGTCTCATTGCATTACCAAGGTCTTCCCCGTGTTTCGGATTTGCAAAAAGCTTCTCGAATAGCGCATCCACGCGACTGTCAGGCCAATCGCGTGAGAGTTGTTCCGATAGAGTCCGAGCTTCAGCCTGATTGCCCATCATCTGATGTGACGCAATTAGGTAAGCAACGGATACAGGTCCGACAGGGCCTCCTTTTTCCGTTGCTCGTTCAAAGGCTGACACGGCGCCTTCATAGTCCTTCATATGAAACTTTGCTGACCCCATCGCGTTCTGAAACACGTAACCCCGCTCTAGCTCGATTTTTGAGAGTGCGTCCTCGCTAATTTCTACGACTTGTTCAAATGAACCGGAAAAGAGCAGGACCAGCGACACGAACTCCAACACATGTACGTCGTGTGGTGCCAAACGCTGTGCTCTTTGTGCAAATTCTATGGCCTCAGGCCAGTTTCCCATTGCAAACTTGACCCAAGCCATTGCGGACTGGCTCCAACCCGTTTCCGGGGCCAACTCGATGGCCCTGTTGGCCCGAGCGTCGGCGTAGTTCAACATTTCCTTGGCTAGGTCGGCATCGGATGTCAGCACAGCAATTGTCGCAGCGACCTGCGCAGCGCCTGCATGGCCGCCGAAATAGCTGTCGTCGTTTTCAATTGCCCCCTTGAATATGGTTAAGGCCGCGTCAATACGCGCAGGTTCCAAGGCCGGGAAGATTAGATCACGACCAGTATTGGCTAGATTTACAGCCTGAAGACGCATAGGGGATGCATCAAAAATGGCGCTGCGCTCGTCACGACTCAGGCCATCGACTGGCGAAACGACTGGATCGGCTAGTTTTTTCGATAGCAACACAACAACAACTACAAAACAGGCTAGAACGAAGAGGCCGGCAACTCCAACGAAAGGGCGACGCCAAGTGTTTACTCTGATTTCCAGCCCAAACGGAGGAGGTTGAAGCGTCTCGGGCGACCTGACCAGAATCTCAGGAGCGTAGCCGCCCTTTGGCAGGTCGAATATCATGCCCTCTTCGAGACCATCTCCGGCATAGAATTCGGCAAGCTTGCGACGCAAGCGACCGGCGTCGACCCGAACGACGTTTTCACGGCGCGACATCTCTGACAGGGTCCCACCATAAACATCCATGGCGATGGTCTTGGCACGAATATCGTCAGCTCGACCGTTGAGCGATTCTTCGACCACATACACCAGAAAGTCCTGCAATCGCTGTGAACCCGCGAAAGTCGAAGACCTGACAAGCCGCTGAAGTGCCGCCCGCACATCTTTGGGAGCAGGTGACCCGCTCTCATTCAATTGAGTAGATGTGTTTTTGGATAATCCCATATTTTCAGAAAGTTACGCAATTGGTTACACCGTATTATGCCCCGATAAACCTTTTGTGAGAAGTGAATTCGGGGAAAACTCAGCGAAGTTTGTTGATCCATCGAATGAGCCATCGCAATTGGACGGTTACGCTTTTGATACCCTGTTTCCCGATCACCAATCCGCAATTGCGGATTTACGGCTCGTGGATACGGAATTCGATGAGATCTGCCGCGACTATCAGCTTCTTTGTGACGAGTTTCTGTCAATGAATATCGAGCCGGGAAGCCACTTGTATCAATTCGCCTGCGATATCCGCGATACCCTGGATGGTCTTCGGGATGAAATCACCCAATCGTTGCGGCGCGCAGGAAAGATGTAATCCATAGGGGAAGGGATACCGATGAGATCAATATTGAAACATGCCACAGCCATGGTGCTGATGGCTGGCGCGGGTTTTGCCCAGGATGCGCCTATCATCCATGATGGCGAGTTTGAGTTCCTACGCGCACAGTTTGGCGAGCAATGGGATGCGCAGGACTCCGAGATTGAGGCGAAACTTGCCGAGATCCGCGACGCCAATGGCGGCCAGCCGCCCAATATCCTGTATATCCTGATCGACGATGTCAGCTTCGGTCAAATGGGTAACCGGACGATGAACTACGTCACAGGTTTCGACACGCCCAACATCAACGACTTTGCCAACGAAGGCATGTCCTTGATGAGAATGTATACTGAGCCATCCTGCACACCGACACGAACTGCGATGTTGACCGGTCGTCATCCGGTGCGCGCCGGCGTTGAAGAGGTCAAAGTTGCGCTGGTTGGCGAAGGTCTTGCAGCTGAAGAAGTCACGATTGCCGAGATCCTGAAGGAAGAAGGATACAACACTGCTCATGTCGGGAAATGGCATCAGGGCGATATTGAGCAGGCTTACCCGCACAATCAGGGTTTTGACTGGGCCGCATTCCCTTTGCATCAGCAGGTTCAACTCAGCCTGATGACACGGGATGCGATGGTTGCCAACAATATGCTTGGCTTCCATCCGTCCGGACAGTCCAACCAATTCCAGCTGGATGAGCGATTCAAGCCCTATGGTCTGGTAACCGGCGTTGAAGGGGAAGCAGGTGGCCTTGCTCGCGAAGTCGACATGGCGCCGGGCGAAGAATGGACACAGGCTAAATACGAAGAAATGAACCTGCGCTATCAGCGTCAGGCACTGGAACAGCTTGACCGCCTCGCCTCGCAGGACGACCCATTCTTTATGCAATACTGGCCACTCTATCCGCTGAATTTTGCTTATCCGGATCAGGCCGTTTCCCGCAATGGTGGCTTCCATGCCGACAAGTTGCAGGTTCTGGACGGCTGGATCGGTGAAGTTCTGGCTAAGCTGGATGAAACTGGCAAGGCGGACAACACCATCGTTATGATTATGGCTGACAATGGCCTGATGTATCACTACGAAGGAACGTCCGGTCTGAACCAGTTGATTTATCGCGGCGGAAAGACGCAGCACCTTGAAGGCGGAGTGCGAACTGACGCGTTCATCCGCTGGCCTGGCGCTATCGAGCCAGGCAGTGCAGCAGGTGACATCGTACATGTCTCGGATTTGTTCACGACCTTCGCGCGGATCGCAGGCGCAACTGACCGCATCCCGCGCGACCGCGTGATCGACGGCATTGACCAGACGGCGCTGTTACTTGAAGGCGAAGGCAACTCGCGTCGCGACTACGTCTATGTGTACGAAGGGCCCGTATTGCGCTCAGTCGTGAAGCAAGAGTTCAAGATGCATTTGCCGGCCCCCGGTCAGCCCGGCGCTGCGGCCCCCGTGTTCAATGTCTATCGCGACCCGCGTGAAGAGCATCCGCTTGTCGGGTATTCACTATGGTCCGGTGCATCTTTCCAAGACATGGTGAAGCGCCATCAGAAAACCATTGCAAAGCACCCGCATCTGCCGCTGGGCAAGGGTGTGCCGTATGAAGGTATTGAGAATCTTCGTCCCGAAAGCGAGTTGACCCGAGAAGTCTTCTCCAGCTGGCAATGATGAAGGTAGACGGCGGCGAGAACCTGTCGCCGTCTAACTTGACCATCCAACTTCTCTTAGGTGTCTGATGTCACGCATCTTCCATTGTCTTGTTCCTCTGATCTATGTACTGCTCGTGGTAGGCTCTGCATCAGAAGCTGAGGAAAACGCGTCAAATCCTTTGGCTGCGGTTAACAATACCGACATTCGATATCAGTATTTTGATCTGGGAGGGGGTGCAGACCGTCAGGATGCCTTTGTCGACGGTGCATACATGTTACGCCCCGATCTAAAACTAAAATACGAGCTCCACTACAATTCAACGAATGCGACTGGTGAAAGGTTCGACGGGTTCGAAAAGACCAGCTTCAAGCTGATCTACTTTCCCTCACAGAAACCCTTGAATGACACCTGGAGCGTGAAGTCTGCACTTGGTTTGGAGTGGATCCTCGATTTTGGTGACCCCGACGAAGGCATCGGCACCGGGTCGGATCAGATAGCCCCATTTGGTGGGTTCGCTTTTGCAAACACTAATACTGGGCTGACTCTGATCCCTCTGGTCCAACACTTTGCTTCATATAACGGTTCGACCGATGTCAGCCAGACTGCGATGCGCCTTATTGCGCTTCAGCCATTTGGTGACGGGTATTGGGCCAAAGCAGATATCAAGGCGCCATACGATTGGGAAAATGACGCGTGGCCCGCGACCGCCGAATTCCAGATCGGTAAGAACCTCAGCCCTGGAATTGCACTCTACGCAGATGTGTTGGTCGGTATTGGTACTGACAGACCCTACGACCAAGGTGCCGGGATAGGTCTGAGGTTCAACTACTAAGCGCCGCCAATATGCAAGGAAAATCCGATGCTCCATCGCAGATCAATTAGCGCCCTCGTATTTCTGACCGGCGTATTATCTATGCCCGGGCTTTCCCGTGCTCAGTCTCTACCTGCGCCAGGTCAAAACGAAACAGGCTGGCGGCATGGAGCCTCATTCTATCTGTTCACACCCCTACGAACCACGGGTACGTCAACCGTGGCTGGACAATCCGCGGATTTGGATCTGGACCTTGGTGACGTCCTGGATGTGCTCGATTTCGCAGCAGCCGGCCGGTACGAGGCATGGAACGGGGATTTTGGCATCATCGTGGATGCAAATTATGTGGGGATCGAACAGGATTCCAATCTGCCTGGCCCTCTGGGTGCCGGGGTAAACGTGGACGTTCGTCAAAAATGGTTTGGTGTGCTTGGGGCTTACCGTATTTCAGATGGCGAATACGGCAGCAGCGGCCAGAGGTATGCAATCGATCTCCAAGGTGGTCTGAGGTACAACTCCATCCGTCAGGAAATCGACCTAACTACCCCAGGACCGGGGAACCCACCTACGTTGGGTGGAGATCAGGGTTGGATAGAACCAGTCGTCGGCATACGCGGGATGTGGCGGCTAAACCAGAAATGGACTGGGATTGGGTCCTTGGAACTTGGCGGTTTTGGTGCCGGTGGAAATGACCTCCAGATTGGTGCAAATGTTGGTTTCGACTATCAACCTTGGGAGAAGACCGCGTTCACGTTCGGGTATCGTTACTTTAGCGTCGACTATAGCGACACACTGAGTTCCGGTGAATTTGCCTATGACGTCGACCAGCATGGTCCATACATTGGTATCAAGTACTTTTTCTAACGAACGGGCGTGAAACAAATTCCATGAGAAACAATCGAATGGCGGTTAACACGACAATGCGCCGTGAACGGGCTGCGGTTCGCAAATGCCCGGCAGCTCAAAGAGGCCAACCAAAGGCAACGTTTCGCTGACACGAGCAGCGAACTCAGATGACACCACAATGCGGTAGTTCGTACGGCGGGTGATCGCTTCTAATCGCGCCGCGTAGTTCACGGCAGACCCAATCACGGTGAAGTCAAGTCTATTTACCGCGCCCACATTCCCATAAAGCACTTCACCAATGTGCAAACCAATCCCAAATGAAATCGGCGGATCTCCTACATTACTGCGGTCGGAGTTTAGTCGATCTACGTTTTCGCAAGCTTCACGCGCGGCATTTAACACCGACGAGCACACTTTCGAAGGATCATCGACGTCTGCCGGCAAAGCAAAAAACGCTAGAATGCCGTCTCCCAAAAACTTTAAAATTGTACCTTGGTATTTTTCAACCGGTTTGGCCATAGCGTCGAAAAACTGATTTAGCATTCCAATCAAATCGCTACTGGATAGTGCTTCGCTCATTGACGTAAATCCGGCAAGGTCGCAAAACCATATGATCCCGCTTTGAGTTTTACCGGACCCACGCGTGATTTCACCATTCAGAATGCGGGTACCGGCATCATGCCCCACGTAAGCATCCAAAAGATGAACAGCCGTTCTGCGAGCTGTGAGCAGTTCAACAACACATCCGAGTGCTGGCAAAAGTGATGCGATTTTCATGACGTGTTTTGGAGTGAAACCCGAGGGCTGATCTGTTGCGCAGCACAGAACCTGTGGACGATTTTGACTGAAGCGCAAACTCATAAAGACGGCATCTGTGGCGCCGTCTGACTTGAGGGATTGCCCAAAAGCATACTCAATACTCAAGTCATGCAGCCGTATCATCGGGACACCAGAAAGTATTTTTGGAATAGGACTATTTTTATAGCTATCCAATAGCTGTGCTCCATGAGGGCGGGCAAGGATTTGCGTACCCTTCTTTGCATCCCAGACATAGGTTTCAGCAAATAGTTCGGGGTGGAGTTGCTCCACCCCGACAAACATTTTGACAAGTGGGATATCGAGTGCGGTCAGACGGACATTCAGGGACTCTAACAGCTCACAAACGTTTGCCTTGTCACGACCAGCGCTCAATAGCCACTGGTTTACGGGCGACATCGCTTCGCTTGTTTCAGGAGAGATTTCCGGTAATTTTGCTTCTTGTTGCTGCATGCAGGTCAACCCGTGAATGCTCAGAAGCTGCTGGACAAAGTCACAGAAGGCGTTTCTGGCGTCGCCAAGAAAGTTGGAGATACCGCAGAGGGAGCAAGCGAAGCTGTTGTGGATGCGACCGAAAGCATGACAGCGGCTCAAATTGACAATGGCGTCAATGAGGTTCTTACGCAGCTCTACGCAAGCTCACCTGAGACCAAAGAGCTGTCTGAGAAGGCTGTTGCAGTCTTGGTGTTTCCCAAGATTACCAAGGGTGGGCTGATGGTTGGTGGGCAATATGGCGAGGGAGCTTTGCGGGAAAACGGCAATACGACCGGATACTACAATATTGCGGGCGCATCGTATGGGTTTCAGGCGGGCGTTCAGCAATTCTCTTACGCCATGTTTTTTCTAAATGACACGGCTCTCGAATACCTTAGCAGCAACAATGGTTGGGAAGCAGGTACTGGTCCAACGCTGGTTGGTGGCGACCAAGGTTGGTCGGCATCGATGGGCACAAGTGACCTGAATGGAGACATCGTTCCCATAGTCTTCGGCCAGGAAGGTCTGATGGCAGGCACGAGCCTTCAGGGAACGAAAATCAGCAAGATCGAAAAGTGATCCACTCTGTAGCTACGCAGAGTGCAATACCGTTGTGAACGAGGGGGTCGGACAGGGCCATGTCGATAAAATTTAATCTTCTTTGTGTTGCTTGTCTGGCTGCGTTTGCGACAACCACCCATGCGCAGGACGCTGTTCCCGACCAAGACGGCGGCGTCGAAACCACATCTGAAACAAATGACGCAGCAGTAGACGCGGACTTGCTTACGCAGGCGGAACTGGAAGCGCTTGTCGCACCCGTTGCCCTTTTTCCCGATACCGTCCTGACCCAGTTGTTCATCGCGGCAACGCAGCCCCTCGAAGTGGTGAAAGCGGAACGCCTTCTGGCCGAAAATGAGGGTGCCACCGCAGATGAGCTGACCCCGCTGATCGAGGCGGAAGGATTTGACGAAAGTGTGGAGGTGTTGGCCATTGGCTTTCCCGAGGTCATATCAGGTATGGCCGCCAATATCGATTGGACTGAAACCATGGGGCTGGCGATGCTGGCGCAGACAGAGGACGTCTTGGGCGCAGTACAAACCATGCGTCAGACTGCGATCAATGCCGGCACGCTTGTTTCCGGTGATGAAATGACGGTGACGCAAGATGCAACGGATGCTGTCGTTGTTCAGCCCACTGATCCGGAGGTTGTCTATGTCCCGCAATATGACACCGAAACAGTTTACGTGGAGCAGGAAGACACGACCGGCGACGCACTGCGCAACATCTTATTTGCGGCAGGCACAGTCTATCTCATAAGCGAGATTTTCGATGATGATGATGACCGATATTACTACTGGGGGTGCCGCAACTGCGGAGGATGGAACGGACGCCCGATCATCGGCAACCCGAACACACGTCCGAACATCGACGGGGATGTTAATATCGATATCGACATCGAAAACTCCCGAAACACCGTCTGGCGTGGCTTGGAAACCGTCACCGTATTGGCCGTGATGTGCATCGATCCTTCCTATCGAGATCGCTGCGTCTACCAGTATTGGCTTAGCGGTGTCATCCGATGGAAGCTCTGGAACTGGGCTAGCACTGGTGCGCTTGATGGCTTCCAACCGTTCCATAGGACCCAAGTCCGAGGGGCTGTGTGACGTATTCATCGGACAGCGCCAGAGTTGAAGCGGCGGTTCGACCGGGTAGGGTGTGATGCGCCGAATGAACTCCGCCTTGGCTGCGACGCAATCAGCCGAACTTGGCCAACCCCCGGCGAGGCAAAGGAATATGGCACAGTCAATTGGATAGGCACGAGCCTGCGTGGCTGGCAGTGCAGCGAGTGCAACTGCAAGGGCCTTCGCGCGAGTTCGATTTCCGGATTTTGAGTGTTTCAAGATGGTCTCTCCTGCTTGCGAATCGCCTAAGCAATATCCGGCCAATATATTTCTGACAATCCAATATCGTATATTGGCGGGTTTTCTTATATTGACGTAGATTGTGTTTTAGTCCACAACTTTTGGATGTAGAAGACGGCCCATAGGGGGTCGTCATGGCGGACAACAAGAGACAATACACTGTGGTAACCATCGAGATGGTCCGGGGCCTGAAAGAGGATCAGGTTCCCTTTACATGCCGCTACGAATTTATCGGACTCGCTTCCCTTGGACGACCTAAGTACCACTGCATTTACAGCTCGCCGAACTATGTCGGGGCCTTGTGCAAGTCGAAGATCTCTCGAGCGGGCGCTGAGCCCAGAGAGTTCGATCTTTGGCCGGGCCTCTTCAAGCATCATCAGGAATTTGGTGATGGGCGCATTCTCTGCGTCAAATCAGACTATACGATCGAGTCGATTACCCCAGAGGGTCTCGAAGCAGCTCAGGCCCTGGACGCGAAATCCAAAACCTGATCGGTCACGTTCGAGAACCCGGCTCATCAAAATGCTGGGGCAGGGCGCATGAAACGGCTCTTGTTTCTCAGCGCTACACTCGCGTCTTTGTTTTTTGTTGCGGTCTGGATTGAACCATCAAAACAAACAATAACCCTGAGCGCATCCGAGGTGATTGCCGTTGATGGTGACACCATCGACCACGGTGATGACCGCTACCGCCTCATCGGTTTCGACACTCCTGAGACCTTCCGCGCACAATGTGAGGCCGAGAGAGCTTTGGGTCTGAAAGCCAAAGACCGCCTGACGGAGATCATTCAGACCAGTGGGCAGATAGAATTGGTTATCCAACCAGACCTGGACGTGCATGACCGTTTCCTCGCGGTCGGACGTTCAGGTGGTCAGGAGATAGGGAAAACTCTGATATCCGAAGGTCTCGCGCGACCCTATTCGGGCGGCAAACGCGGGTCCTGGTGCGGCTAGACGAAAGGACTGAGCGACGACTTGCAGAAAATGGAACAAAACCACCGAGCAGTGAGCGGTCCTGTCGATTGCGCCAACAACCGACAGGACAAGAAACGCCCCAAATCCATCCGGGCATTCCTCAAACATCAAGAGAGAACTGTACTATGGTAAAAACAGTAACCCTAGATGCCGATCTTAGATCGGACAGCACCGCGCCAGAGTCAATGGGTGCGACCCTGGACAACGTGCCTGCACCTCCGACCGCTTAGCGCTGTCTGACGATTTGGGCGAGCGGGACATCCGAACGTTTCAGCTAGGCCATCCGACTAAGAGATCCGAACCAGACATTGGTTTTTTGCGGCGCCTCTGAAGGTTCCGTGTTGTGTCCCGGCACCCTTTTCCCACGGCCCAGATGACCTGATGTCGAACCCCATAATAGTAATTATGTAAAAACTACTGACCTAATTTGGAGGACAAATTAGTGACCAGCTCCATCAAAAGCTTCACCGAAAACAGATGTCGGATCAACGCCGTTTGGCCGTTGTTGGCATTCTTGACGGCGACTTTGGGAACGGATGCCAGTGCACAGGTCATCGAATACGAACCGGACGGCAGCGTGTATCTGAACGGTGCGCGGGCAGAAATCGTTAATGGCATCGTCTGTCCAATCCGGATGCGCGAGTACACTCTCGATGAAAAACCGGAAGCTCCGAAGGCCAAGCCACAGAAAAAGATCGAGATTGCGGGCAAGGCACCGCGGCCTCGCAGATCCTCGGGCGGCTGGTCGCAGGAGCGGATCGTTAAAGAAATCCACGCAGCGGCGGAACGCCATGACATTCCGGCAGAGTTGTTCATGGCGCTGGTCTGGCAGGAAAGCCGGTATCAGGCTGATGCTCTGTCGCCCAAGGGTGCCTATGGCTTCGCACAGCTCATGCCCGGAACGGCGAAAGACCTGGGCGTGAACCCAAAGAACCCTGCAGAAAACCTCGACGGTGGTGCCCGCTATTTGGCGGCGCAGTACCGCGAGTTCGGAACCTGGAAGCTGGCGCTTGCCGCCTACAACGCCGGGCCTCACCGCGTCGTCGAATACGGCGGCGTCCCCCCCTTCACCGAAACCCGCAACTACGTGCGGATCATCCTAAGCAAAGTGAGCACTTCCTCATGAAAAGAACCCACTTCATCCAACAGACCGCGTTCTTCGCGCTGGCAATGATTATCGTCAGTGCAGCTCCCGCCTCCGCTGGCTGGCTGCAAGATGCCATTGGCGATTTTATCAACGAAACGCTGGCCGACTCCAAGGTTGTTGGCGTCAGCCTTGCCGCTGTCGGCTTCATCTGGGGCTGTCTTGCCTATGTGTTCGGTTGGGGCTCGCTGAAGGGTCCAGTGGTCGCGATTGTTGTGGGTGCCGTCATTGGCCTTGCCGATACATTCATCGGAGCCTGATCGATGCCGCGCCGAAATACCGTCTTTCGCGGCCTAAGCCGTCCCGCAGAATGGGGCGGCCTACCCGTGATCTATCTGCTGGTGATCCTCGGGATGACCATGCTTTCGTTCTTCATGTTCGGAATAGCGCCAGCAATCATTGCGGGTTTTGCTTTCTACACCGTGCTTCGCCTCTTTTACGAATGGGAACCGGCTTTCTTCCGCGTCCTGTCTGTAACCCTTTCCAAAACTCCGCGCACCAAAAACCGCCAGCATCATGGGGGAGATTACTATAGTGCCTAAGCCTGCTGCCCGAGGCATGTGGACCCTTGCCCGCTCGTTGATCGAGCCGAGCTGGCGCAAGGATGAAATGAGCCTCTTTCAGATGTTGCCGTATGGCTATGTCGTGGATGATGAGGTCATTTCCACACGCAACGGTGGTCTTATCGCCGCTGCGGAAATCACCGGTGTCAACGCAAACACGCTGGACGAAAACGAGTTCGAGTTCCTGGCCGAACGGTTTGAGCGTGTGTTGCGCACAACACCTAATGAGGTGGCTTTTTATATCCATCGACTGACCGTCCCGGCTGAGACTGGTCATGTCATCACAGATCCAACCGGTTTTGCCGGTGCAGTGGCGCAGGCCATGCGCTCAGCGTCCGTCGATGCAGAGCTGAAAGAACGCAAGATCATCATCAGCGCCATTCTCCAAAAGCGGCAGGATGAGCGGGCAAAACAGATGTTCGGCATGTCGTCTGGAACGATAGACGAGGAACGCCGAGAAATGATGGAACAGCTCGACGGTGTGTTCACAACACTGGCGGGCACGCTGGGCGAGGCCCGTGTGCGCCGGCTGAAGCTCAGCGAGGGGCATTGGCTCGGTTATTATGGAATGCTGTTGAACGGTCGGTATCAGCCGATCATTCACACAAACATTGCAGAACCCATCGCCTTCAACATGCCGCAAGAGGATGTGCTGTTTCAGGGCAAGACCGGCAAACTGGTCACAGGCGACGATCAGGAACGCTCCATCCGTGTGTATTCCCTGAAGAATTACCCGATGGTTTCGTTCCCCGGCATTTTCGACGGGCTGGACCTGCCGGTTGATGTTGTGATTTCGCAATCCTTCCTGCCGATCAGCCGCGCCCAGGCGCAGGAAATGGAACGCCGCAAGTCGGGACAAATGCGCTCGGCAGGCGACAAGGCAAAGTCGCTTGAAGAGGATTTGTCCATTCTGGCGGACGGCATTGCCTCCGGCACCATGTCACTCGGCAAGCACCACCTGTCGATCTGCGTGTTTGGGAACGAGGAAGATCTGAAAACCGCCGAAAAACACATCATCGGTGAAATCCAGATTTCGGGTGGCACGGTGAAGCGCGAAGCGATGTCGGCCCGTGCCGTGTACTTCGCACAGCACCCCGGCAATTTCGCGTTCCGCGCCCGTGAAGAACTGATCACGGACCAGAACTTTGCGGATATGGTTGCGTTCCACATGCGCCCCAAAGGGTTGGATGCGGAAAAGCTACCTTGGCCGGGGCCATTGGCGACTTTCCCGACGACACACGGGGACAGCTACGATGTTTCGCTGCACCTTCCCAAGACCAGCAAAGACGCTGAAAACCTGCCCTCCGGCCACACAATCATTCTGGGGCCGAACGGATCGGGTAAAACTGTGATCGCGATGCTGCTGGCGACAATGGCGGTGGCACAGGGCGCGCGGATCATCGCTTTTGACAAAGACCGGGCAATGGAGGCTCCAATGCGGGCGCTCGGCGCACAGTACACCCGCGTCCGAGTTGGTGAACCAACAGGCATGAACCCATTTCAAACCGAGACGGATGAGGCTGGGCAAAGCTGGCTCGCCAATTGGGTCATTGCCCTATTGAGCTATGACGAACCACTGACCACCGATCAGAAGGATGAAATCACAAGGGCTTGCCAAGCCAATGCCACTTTGCCGCCTGCGCTTCAGAACTTCGATTCACTGGTGGAACGGTTCAGAGCCTTTGACGATGACAAGAACCTGTACAAGCGTGCAAGTGAATGGGCGGGCGAAGGCCGCTTGTCCTGGATGTTTGGCGAGGGTGGCTCAGATCCGTTTGCTGCTGGCGACCGTCATCTTGTGTTCGATATTTCTGAGGTTCTGGATGACGAATTGGTGCGGCTGGCATGGATCAGCTACGTCATGCGCCAGATTGAACGCCGCTGCGCCACCAAGATACCCACTGTCTTTGTGATTGATGAAGCATGGGTAATTGCTGGCAACCCTTATGGCGCTGGCATCCTCATAAATGCCTACACCACGTATCGGAAGCTGAACGTCATGATGATGATGATGACGCAGATCCCCGATCACCTCCTGTCGTCAGCGGCAAGTAAGTCGATCCTGGAAAACACCAGCACGCAACTCTTGTTCCCCTCTCGATCCGGCAATGAAGCAGACTACCGGGCAATCGGCTTGAACGATTCAGAGCTGGGCGCGCTGAGGGCGCATTTTGGCGACCGCGTAATGCTCATGAAGAAAGGTGATGAGAGTGTTTGGCTCGATGTCGATGTCGGCGCGCTCGGCCCGCTTCTTCGTGTTCTGAGCGGATCAGACGGAAAATCGTTCCCTGATCCTGACTGGCGAAAAAACCCCAACTTCTGGAAGGAAATCACATGAAAGCCCGCCTTGTCATCACCCTTGTAGTTCTGGCCGCTGTCTCGGCCTGCACCAGCACCTATTCGGGCTATCGCAGCAAATGCGCCTGTGACTTTGAGCGCATGACCTCCCCTGAAAACTTGGAGTTTGTCTGATGGATATTTCAAAGAAATTCCGCACAACCATTGCTGTTTCGGTTCTGGCCGCCCTGCCAGTTATGACGGCAGCCCAAGGTGTTCCGACCATCGACGCCACGGCCATTGCACAGGACGCAGCCAATTCGGCCCGCGAAGTCGCGGAAATGGTCCGCCAATACGAACAGCTGATGCAACAATATGAGAAGCTCGAGCAGCAGAGGGCACTGCTCGAAAACTCCCTCAAAACCATCAGTGGTCTGACGGATCTGGACCAGTTCAACAGCCGCAGCTTTCTGAAACTGGCAACGGCAGCTGACACGCTTGGATACGCCTTGAACGCGACCGAAGATACGATTGGCGATCTTCCAGGCGTCGCCGGACTCGCGATGGAACGCCGATCAATCAGCCTGGGGCTGAACAATGGCATCCTCAAAGAGTTCAGTACGTCAGACGTGCCAGCCCGGCGCATTCTCTCGGAGCGAGGTGGCGCTGGCTTGATGGCATCGGCCTTGGGTGAGAATGGCTATGACATGGCCGGTCAGCTCTCCGAAGATGCAGAAAAGCTGCGCGGTGAAATCGGCCAGCAAGAAGATCTGAAGGATGCAATCGACTACAACACGGCGGTTCTCCTTAAACTCCTTCAGGTTGAAATTGAAATCTTACGCGCAACCTCGGCTAATGCTCTGGCGTCGGGCACGGATCTGGCTGCAACCGCTGCCGATCTTTCGACACTCAGCAACTATGTACGAGGAACCTCACAATGAAACTCCGCTCAACTCTCATCCTGACCATTGCAGCCGCCGCCGTTATGTCGGGGGCTGCATCGGCACAGGTGAAGCTGCGCCCATCACCCAAGGTCGATATGCCGTTCGGTGAATATCGTAAGTGCCTTGGGTACTCGGGTGCGCGTGAGTACGGTCGTCAATTCGTCAAAAACGATCAAGCGCGCATGGCCGAAGCGGGCCAATCCGCAGACAAGCAGCCTCTTGTGACCAACTGGTCGGTGGTGATCCTGAATGAACAGGTCATCGCTGCGCACGAGGCCACCATCGAGCAATGCATTCTGCGCAAATCTGGCGAGACCTTCAGCACCGAATGTCCGCTGGGCGGTTTAAGCCGTGAGGACGCCGCCCAAAAGGTCGGAGCTGACCAAGACGAGTTTTGGACCCAACCGTCCGACAATCTTGCCGCGCTGAAAAAAGAGCAACGGACCCGTCTGGAAGCTCTGCGCCCTGCAATTGAGGAGGCTTGTGGGCCGTGATCCAAGATTTCGTCAGCTCGATTGAGGCTGCGCTAAATAACTTCTCGCAGCAAGCATACAACAGCCTGGCGGCGGATCTAGCATCCGCCCTCTGGGCAATAGCCGCGCTGATCTTCGTGGCAATGCTGATCAACGGTGTGCTTCAAATCCGAGAAATCGGGTTTGGTGGCTATGTCGGCTGGATCATTCGGGCGACGATCATCATTGGTATGGCTTCTAGCTGGAGCTTCTTTCAACCCATTTATCAGGGCATTTCGAGCCTCCCAGACACGATTGCCGGAGAACTGACCGGCACAACAAATGTCTGGGAAGCACTCGATGACATTGCGCTTCAGTGTTTCTTGATGGGCCAGCAGGCTATTGAAAACGCAACCTGGGGTCTGAGCATCACCGGGGCTATTCTCTGGGTTGTTGGGGCTGTCATCGTTGCTTTTGGCACCGGCATGGCGCTGATCGCAAAAGGCGGTCTAGCGGTCCTGCTGGGTCTAGCGCCTGTTTTCATCGCAACGCTGCTCAGCTCGGCAACAGCCAATATCTTCGCAGCCTGGGCGAAAACGACTGTTGGCCTGATCATGGTCATCGTCGTTCTGACAGGCATCGTTTCTCTTATTCAGGCCCTTTTCAGCTCCGAACTGACCGCTGTTGAGGATGTGAACAATATGGAGGCCAGTGGCCGGTTTTTGGCGATCTGCATTGTTTCAATCGTGATGCTCACGCAGATCCCGTCGCTCGCGGGCGGGATGTCGGGTGCAATCGTTTCGGCATCCTCGGGTCTTGCCGTGGCAACTGGTGCTGCAGCAGCCGCAAGAAGTGCATTGGGCACTGCAAGCGACGGCGCAAGGGGTGCAGTAGCCGGTGGGAAAACTGCCGCTGCTATGGCTTCCGCAGCACGTGACGGGACTGGCGTTCGTGACAGCGCGTCTCGCGCAATGCAAGCGCGTCGGGACATAGCGCACAGAGCCCGAAATCAGGATGGGGCAGCTCGTCAGAGCTACGCCGCTGACCGTTACCGGCAGAGCATTCGACAAGCTCGCGCCAATAAATCTTCATAAATCGAGGTACAGAGCAAATGTCACACGTGACAGATCACGAAAAAGAACTCTTTCTGGGCGCACGCCGCGATGCCTTCAAATGGCAGGTATTCGGCATGGTCGGCATGGCAATGGGCGTGGCCTCTATGATTGGCTGGGCGATGCTCCTTCCCCTGAAGGAAATCCGCGCGGTGCCATTCTCCATTGATCCGGACACGAAACTGCCGGTCCTGCTGACTGAAAAAGTCGAAGAACTGGAACCTTCTGAGGCGATGGCCTTCCGTGAAGTCGCAAATTATGTGCGCGACCGGGAAACCTATGATGTCCAGGACAACAACGAGCGCCTGAAATCGGTGCTGCGTCGTTCTGATGAGCTGGCCGAAACGTCCTACCGCGAACTGTGGGACGGTTCGAACGACAACCATCCTGACGAAATCTATACGCCCAAGACAAAGGTGCAGACCGAAATTCTGGGCGTCTCGCCGGTCAACGATGAGACGGTGCAGGTCGAGATCCGCAAGTCCCTGATCGTGCCAAACCAAGCAACGGCCTCAGCCCGCTACGTGGTCACTGTGACCTACGGGTTTGAGGAAAAAATCGTGACGTCGATGGATGAGCTTCTGGAAAATCCGTTCGGCTTCGTCGTCACCAACTACCGCGTAGACGCCATAGGGAAGGTCTGATGCAGCGTTCTTTCAAAACACTCACCGCCACCGCCGCAGCAGTTTTGGCATTCTCTACGCCTCTGCTCGCTGAAATCACACCGACGCCAGACGGAAAGAATGCGGATCATCGCATCACGCATTTCCATTACGTCGAGAACCAGGTGTACCGCATCACTGTAGGTGAACGCCTGATTACCTATGTTCACTTTCCGCAGGGCGAGACCGTCCGCAGCATTGGCGCGGGCGACACTGAGAGTTTTCAGATCACCCGCCTGCAGGAAGGTCGCGTTATTGCGTTCAAGCCAGAAATCCTGAACTCGGATTCAAACCTGACCGTCCTGACCAATCGCGGGACATACAACTTCTATCTGGTTCCGGCCGAGAGCGCCGCCGAACGCAAACGTGTTCCATTTCGGGTCACGTTCTACAACAAAAACAACAGCGGCGGGACCACAACGCGTCGCGGCACAGTCGCTCGGAGCGAGCCGAAGCCAACTGGCCGGTTTGTGAACCAGAACTATTCGCGCTCGGGCAAAGCGGACTTTGCGCCCACCGCCGTGTGGGATGATGGCGTTCACACCTATATGCAAATCCCGCAGGATGCGGAGTTGCCGGGGATTTTCCGTGTCCTGCCTGATGGCCGCGAGCTGATGGTGAACACCACAGTCAAAGAGCGCGGCATTATCCAGGTGCAGGGCCTTTCCGACCTTTGGACACTGCGCATCGAAGACACTTCGATCTGTGTACGAAACGATGGCGACGCGTTTCAGCAGGCGAGTGCAACGGGCAGGCCCGTTACTTCACAGACAGTTAAACCGGGGGGCAGCAAGTAATGGATCGCAATCAGACAATTGCGGCACGGGCGGCGGCTGAACAGCCGTCGCAACGTGTCCGGAAGAAGTTCGACCCAAAGAAGCTGATAACCGTTGCGATCGCAGGAGCGGTGTTCCTGGGCTTTGTATGGTTTGTCATGGGCCATGAAAACAAAAGCACGAACACGGGTGTCCGCGTTGACGCTTTGCAACAAGGTGGTGGCGAGCGATACGGGCTTTTGACCGCACGGGGACCAGAGGCCGATGAGCCGGAACCAGAGGCTTTGCCCGAGGAAATTGAGGTGGCAACACCGGCAACAGTGCCGCAGGTCGATTCCGAAGGGCTGAAACAAGCCTTGAAAACTATCGAGCAACAGAACGGTCGGATTTCCGATCTGCAAGACGAGCTGACGGACGCCAAAGTTTCGCTGTCCGAAAAAGACGGTGAAATCGCAACGCTGAACCTGACCAATGAACGCCTTCAGGTCAGATATGATGAGCGAGAGAAGAAGTTCCAGACGGAACTTGCCCAGGCCATCGCAGATGCGGAGGCCCGGGCACTTGCCAGCGTAAGCCACCTTCAGGCGCAAGGTCTGACCGATGACGAGCGGCGCAGACTCGAAGAACTGAAGAAGATGCGCCAGCGGCAGAACCAGTCGGACGGCATTGTGTTCGATGAAAACCCATACGGCAGAAACTGATGGAGCTGACGATGAACAGAACAGCACTCACCCTCGCCCTGGTCACGTTGGCCTCAAGCGCGATGGCACAGGACGCACCCGGTCAAAACTACCAGCCGATCAATGGTGGATCGCAGCCGGTCATTTTCCAACCCTTCCCTGCAGCGCCGCAGCCGGTTCAAGTCCAGCCAGACGACACCCGCCTGCCTGAAGATCAACGCGGCTATCAGGAAAACCAAAACACGACATGGCAAAACAATCTGGTCGAAGAATATCCCCCCATCGTCGGGGCCTCGATCATTGACGATCCGTCGCGCACCCTGACGCAAGGCACGGTTTTGTCGGCTGTGTTCGGTGGCGCGGTCAGCTCGGAGTTGCCCGGCAGTGTCGTGGCGACGATTACACGTGGCGTCTACTCGATGGACGGCACGCGTTTGCTTCTGCCGCGCGGATCGAAGCTCTTTGGCGAGTATCGAGCGGACACGACATTGGCGCAAACGCGCATCATGATCGTTTGGAGCCGTGTCATCACGCCTGACGGCCTGTCAACTCAGGTCGGATCGGCTGGTACGGACGGTCAAGGCCGGACTGGTGCGACCGGCAGGGTGAACACACACTTTGGGAAACGGTTCGGAACTGCAGCGCTGTTGTCCATCATCGGCATTGCGCCGGTGGCACTGGTCTCTGACAACGATAGCAACAACTCGGTTCGCACTGATCTGGCAACGCAAGTGGGGTCTAACCTGCAGAACGCTACGGCAGCGGCGCTTGATGAATACCTGCGCATTACTCCGACAGTCTTTGTCGATCAGGGCAGTCGCATCAACGCCATCCTGCAGCGCGACGTTGTGTTCGATAGCTTCTGAGCGCGAGCCAATGAGCCGACCGCCTCAGCAGTCTTTCCGGCCGCTGCCAGCATGATCGAGTGCGGTAGCGGCCTTTTTTGAAGCAAATTCAGCACTTTTTGGAAGCAATGAATCTTATGTGGATGCCTTCGTGTTCGAGGCAAAGCCGAGATGCAGCGAAGGCAACCTCCAGTGTTCAAAAAAGTGCTCTACCAAGGACAAGAACATGAGCGGGCGGAACGGCAATAGCCTTCTGGAATACTATACAGGCAAGATCGAGCATCTGTTGCACGATGAAAGCCTGAGCGAAATTTCTGTGAATCCTGACGGATCGGTCTGGGTCGAAGAAATGGGCACAACACACATGACCAGGACAGACATTACTCTGAACAGAGATGATGTGGAAAACATCGGGCGCTGCGTGGCCGGATTCAGCGATGTGACATTCGGAGAAAAGAAGCCGATTGCGACGGCCAACGTGCCGACACAGCAGGGTAAAGCGCGGGTGCAGGTTGTGATTCCGCCAGCAACAACCGGCGTGGGGTCCGTGGCGATCCGCCTGCTCCGCGTGAAAACCGTCGATCTGGGCGCGTTCAGCTTCGCCAGCAAAGAGGCGGCGTTGGCAGAAAACAATGATCACAGCGCGCTTGAAAAGGCTCGGGCTGCTCTCGCTGCCGGAACAATGAACTTTGACGAGCTGGCCGACCTTGCGATGCTAAGCAAATGGAACGTGATCATTGCCGGGGGCACCTCGTCTGGCAAAACCACTGTTCTCAATGCAATGCTGAAGCGCGTCGATCCTGGCGAACGGATCGTGACGATTGAAGAAGTGGCCGAGCTGGACATCGAGCAACCCAATTCTGTCGATCTACTTGCTGACCGTTCCGAAGAAGATGGCCCTCGATCACCAACAAAGCTGCTGGAATCGGCGCTGAGGTTACGGCCTGACCGCCTCGTCTGCGGTGAAATTCGGGGCGACGACGCAAATATGTTCCTGGAACTGGTGAACACCGGCCACGATGGTTCTGTTTGTACCATGCACGCCAACTCACCAGTAGATGCCATTGGACGTATGAGCAAGATGGTGCGTCGCGGATCTCCGACCGTTCAAAAGTCAGAAGTGGTCGATGACATCCGGGCCACCATTCACATGATCGTTCACATGAAGAAAATCGGTGACGAACGGAAGGTCAACGGAGTGATCTTCCCACCCCTGATGACCGCTGATCAACTTATCTGAAGGAGAAATAGAATGAAAAAATTTGAGTATCGTAATGTCTTGATGCGGGTAGAGGAAAATGCAGGCGAGAAGTTTGCGAAGCTCGGGCAAGACGGTTGGGAAATGGTCGGCGTCGTACCTGCCGAGTTTGGCATCGTGTGCTTCTTCAAACGCGAGCTGACCGATGGCTGAGTTTCAGGATCTACCCAAAGGCAAGAAGGTCGCGATAGCCGGTACTATGGGCTTTATCGCTACCTCGGCTTGCGCGGTGTTGGTGGTCGGGCTGGCTCTCGAATACATCAACACCAGAGGCTTTCGCGGGCTGGACATCTGGGCGATCCCAGAGAAGTTCATGGCACAGCCTGCAGAGACGCAGCAGATCATGGGTCTGGTGGCGGTGGTCGCAGTGGGTGTTTTGACCTTTGCATTTGTGGCGGCTGCGCTGCGTGGTCCCTCAACGAAATACGGTGATGCGACCTTTGCAAAGGCCCCTCAGCTCGTCCAGGAAGGCTATGCGTCGGTTCTGAAGCTCAAAGACAAATTGGATAGTGAAATCGTGTTTGCCAAATTTGGTGAGCCAAAGGACAAAAACGCGATCTACTATAAGCCCGGCCCCGGTGTCCAAAAGCCGCACGCGATGTTCATTGCCCCGTCTGGTTCGGGCAAAACCAGCGGCTTTGTGATCCCGAATGTCCTGCGTTTCAATGGGTCTTGCGTCGTCCTGGACATCAAGGGCGAGATTTTCCAGACAACCGGCGCGCGTCGGGCAGCAATGGGCGATGAGGTTTTTATGTTCGACCCCGAGAACCCCGACAAAAGCCACAGCTACAACCCTCTGCGCCGCGCAGCACGTGCCGACAATCTGGACCGGCGATGGGAAGAAGTGATTCAGGTTGCAACTCAGATGTTCGACACGCCCAGCTCGTCCGCGCAGGGCTTTATGGGTGGTGTTGAAGGCATGTTCTGCGCAATGGCGATGCTGGCGATCAAAAGAAAGCGGCCATACATTTCCGAAGTCCTGCGCCTGGTCAAAACGACCAAGCAAAAGGACTATGAGAAAATGGCTGAAGAAGTTGGATATGCGCGAGCTGCAGATGAGTTTCTGAATCTTGCAGCCGAAGAATCCAAAATCCTGCGGTCAACGATTTCGGTTATGTTGAACTCCGGCCTGCAGCTCTGGCGCAACCCGTCGGTAGCAAGAGCCACGCAGGGCAATGACATCAACTTTGAAGATCTGCGTCGGCGCCCCAGCTCGATCTACTTTTCCGTGCCAGGGAAAAAGGTCAAAGAGTTCCGGACGCTCATTCGCCTGTTCTTCCTCGATCTGGTGAACACCATCGAAACTGTTGAGCCGGGCGAAGATGAGCCGTTCAAGGTTTTGATGCTGCTCGATGAGTTCCAACGCCTCGGCCATCTTGAGCGCGTTGTTGAAGCCTATGACACCATGCGATCGTTCGGGGGCAGGCTCGTGGTGATTTCGCAAACACTGTCGCGCCTACAGGACATTTATGGGCACGAGGGTGTGCGGGCGATGCTGGCAAACGCTGGAACCCAGATGTTTGCCGCCTCAGAGGATTCCGAAGTACGCGAACATGTGTCCAGGTCCATCGGGGACAAAACGGTCATAAGCAAGTCGAAGTCTCGAGCACTCGGCAAGATGGAAATGGGCAGCATATCAGAGCGTGAAGAAGGCATTCGGCTGCTCCGGCCAGAGCACGTTGGTCGTCTGCCGGAAAACGAGGTTGTGCTGATCCGCGAAGGCAAGATGCCGGTGATTGCAAACAAGATCCGATACTTCGAAGATCCGTATTTCATGCAGTTCTTGGGTGGCGAAAGTCCGAAGATCAAAGGCACACACCTCGATCTGGCTGTAGAGCAAGCCAGGGACACGGCAAAGGCAGTGGCTGATGCGAAACCGGCCCCTGCCCCGGACAGAGAGGTTTCTGAAAAAGACCAGGAACTTCAGGCGGCATTTGATGCGCAGCGCACGGTCGCAAAGCGGAAAAGTCGGTCAGCGAAAGATATGGCGATGGAGAAAATGAAAGCCAAACGGGCTGAAAGTAGCGCCTTCACTTGACGGGGGTAACAGGACGCGGCCGAACCGGACCTTACTTCAATATGCAGAGAACGGCAGGAGAGAGCCCTAACCTGCTCGTGCTGCGACTTACATATATGTCCGCTTCCGTGAAGCTTACTAGAATGGCGCATTGTCAGCTTTATGCCTGCTGAGAATTGTCGTCATAGTATCGACAGCAAAAACACTCATCAAAAACCAACAGATTGACGACAGATCAAGGGAACCCCGCACGCATATAAACGATGATCTTCCAAAGGTCTTCTTCGCTCAGCGCTTCCTTGAAGGCTGGCATGTCTGTTCCGAAGCGTTCGCCGCCCTCGGAAATTGCCCAAAGAAGGTACTCGTCCCCCGACATCGGCATCTGAACGAACCATCGTAGGAGAGCGGGAGAGGGCGCGAGCGAACGTCCGGCTTCACCATCGCCCAAACCCTCAGCTCCATGACAGCTTGCGCAGTTTTCCGTATATAGCGTCTTGCCCTCCGAAACATTCTCGGGCGTTGCACGAATGGTGCTCCGAGCCCCGCGGTAGGCTGCGGGCACGTCCTCGTTCATATACGTCCAATGTCGTTGCATGCGCTGCTGCTGGCCAGGCCCCATATTGCCGTGCCCCCAACCACGCATGTGCTCAGACCTCATGTGGTTAGATCCCATTGGCCCGTGACCCCACCAATCTCCTCGTTGTTGTTGTGCGCAACCCACTGTAGCAATGGTGATAGACAGAACGCTTAAGGTAAGAGTGCGTAATCCAAGCTTCGTCATCTTCTCCTCCTTACTGTTTCCGCTCGATGAACGTCGCCTCAGGCCGCTTCGTAACTCTTGAACACCTCGGTGCTACCGTCCTTGAGGATCAAAAACACGTCGTAGGCCTCACGACGATCTTCCGGCCCCATCCCAGGGGAACCGTAGGGCATGCCAGGAACAGCAAGTCCAACAGCACTGGGTTGCTCCTCCAGCAGACGACGAATGTCTGCAACCGGCACATGCCCCTCGATCATATAGCCATCGATCTCGCCTGTGTGGCAGGACATCATTTCTTCGGGAATGCCGTTGTCCAATTTGTGGCGGACAAGCTGTGTTCCAAAGCTGCGCTCCTCGGTAATGCGAAAGCCTTCCTGCCGCAGGATGTCGATCCAAACCTGGCAACAGCCGCAGTTCGGATCCTTGAGAACACGGACGGAAGGCGTGTCTTGCGCAAACGCGGCAAATGGTACTGTGCTGGCAAAGCCAGCGGCGTAAGTCAGTACTTGGCGGCGTTTCAGGTTCATGGCGAGAGTCCTTGGTATTTCCAACTAAATTGAGCCGATTTCGTATCATTCGAGATCAAAGGTCATAATCCACGTCAAACATGCTCATGTTCGCCAACTTCCCGACGCTCGGCGAGCGCTTGGCGCACGATCTGGAAAGCAGAGGAAAGAAACAACGTTGCCATGACCGCCGCAACAATCAGGTCAGGCCAACCGCTAGCTGTGCCCCAGACGCCTAAAGCTGCAAACATAACGGCCACATTGCCAATGGCGTCATTACGCGAACATAGCCAGACAGAGCGCACATTTGCATCGCCGTCCTTGTAACGGACGAGCAAGAGAACACTTGCGAGATTGGTCATAAGAGCGAAAAAGCCAACGATGCCCATGATCTCGGCCTCCGGCACTCCGACATAGAACACCCGGTACACGGTCGATCCAAACACCCAAAGACCCATCAGCAGCAAGCTCACCCCTTTCGCCAGAGCGGCATTGGTGCGTGCACGGATTGAAGCCCCGATCACTGCCAGCGAGATACCGTAGGTCAAAGCATCCCCAAGGAAGTCTAGAGCGTCGGCCTGAAGTGCCTGAGACTTTGCATAGTGACCGGCAGTCATCTCGACGACGAACATCACCGCGTTCAGAGCAATGACAATCCACAGCCTCCTTTTGTAGTCGTCTGATACGCCGTCGAATTTGGCGTTGTGTCCGCAACATGCTGACATTGGGAAGCCCTTTTTGTATCTGTCGTGACCATAGTGTAGTGTCTCTAGTTACTAGAGGTTCAAGAGGTATTTTCATGTTTTCTATCGGGGAGCTTTCCAAGCGCACGAAGGTCAAAGTTCCGACTATCCGCTACTATGAGGAAATGGGCCTGCTTGCCGCACCAGAACGCACCGAAGGCAACCAACGGCGCTACGATGTGGCAGGGCTAGAGCGTCTCAGTTTCATCAAGCATGCACGCGATCTTGGTTTCTCAATTGAAGCGATCTCCGAATTGATTGTGCTTCAAGGCCACCCGGATCGTTCATGCCAAGCCGCAACGGACATCGCCGTCTCACAACTTTCCGAAGTAAGAGCAAAGATCAAACGACTACGGGCTCTTGAAAAAGAGCTGGTTCGGATTTCGAAGGGCTGTGATGACGAAGGAGTGTCAGAGAACTGCTATGTGCTCGCGTCTCTTGCCGATCATAAACTCTGTCACCACGATCACTAAACTATGAGCGGACATTGCTTTAGTCCCAGCGAAAGACTGTTTTGTCCGCTTCTTGCCTATTCAAACGTGGTGCAGCGAATGCCCGGAATGTCCAAGGACAAGAGTCCGTCCCAATCGGAACAGACCCCACATTACTCCAACCCGGTGGTCTCGCTGTTCCCGGCAACACATTCACCGGCGCGAACAATCATCTATCATGTCCTCCGTGGTTAAAGACTGTGTCCATCATACTCATGGACGTGGGTAGCCTGTTCGCGGGTATGGGCAATCTCTTGCACCACGGCGGCAATCTTGCTGGATGAAACTTGGTGCAGCTCACCAACAACGGCCTCCGCGCGCTCGTAGCTGTCCGGAACGCCTTGGCTGTTGAAATGGGCGGCAGCGGTGGAAATGTCCGCGTCTTTCCAAGTCGCCGTTGTGCCGATTGAAACGCTGTCATGATCGTTGTAGCGGGCCAGGAACTTGCTTCCGTCGAGACCGAAGCTGTGCGCGGTCGCCACAATGTCATCACGCACAGCCAGCCATTTTTCGGCTTCCGTGGGGTCCAGGTTGTCCAACTCGGCCGCATTCATGGATGTGGTGTAGCTGTCATCAGCCAAAGTGTATGCCTGCAGGTCGGTGTCATATGGGCGCAGTTCGGCAACATCGCCTTTCAACTCCCCGATCTGAACGTCCATTGCGGCACGCAAGTGTGGATCTTCGACCTCTCGTGCAAGAGCCTCCATGTTCTCGATGGAGTTCACGATGTCCTTGGTCTGCTGCTCGTAGTTCTCAAAGATGGCCTCCCCCAAAGCGGATTGCATATACTGAACATAGCGATCACCGGGCGACTGGTAGTCGTCGGACTCCTGAAAATCCTTGTCACCACTCAGATCCGCAAGGGACGAATAGTAAGGGTGATACAGATCGTATTCCTGAGCATCACTCATGTGCTGAGAAACCAAAGCCTGCATATCGTTCAGATCAACCGGCTCCCCTGACCGCTCCGCAGCTTCAAATTCGATTTTGAATTCTTCGACCAGATCTTGTTGCGCAGTATGTTCGTCAACACGGCGGTTGGCCTGGTCCTCGATGTCGAAGCTGTTTGAGGCGATGGCTGCACGATCAAAGCCCATCGCCTGCTGTTCTTTCCTGATGATGTCGATCTGCTCTGAAACGCGATCTTCACGCGGGGCGGATTGATCAAATCTGGAATAGGGTGCGAAGTGTTCGACTTCGTTCAAAAGATAGTCTGTACGCGAAACCATAGTTTTTCCTTTGCGAGTTGATGGAAAACTCTGTGATGGGTCTGCCTGGGGCGTTGGCGCGCGCATCAGGCAGACCGGTTAAAGTCCTTACAAGCTGTGCCCGTCATCGTCACCGCGCCCCTGCAAGAGCGGGTGCGTTGCGTGGGCGTGAACGTCTGAAAGTTCTTCTGAGATTGCGATGATCCTGGAAGACGCAAGCTGGTGCAGCTCGTCAACAACGGCCTCAGCGCGGTCGTGGCTGTCGGGTAATCCTTGCGCCTGGAAGTGGGCCGCGGCGGTCGAAATGTCGTCGCTGCGCCATCCCATTGTTGTACCCAGGGTGACGTTCTGATGATCGCCAAAGCGGGCAACGAACGCCTCGCCATCGAGGCCGTAGCTGCTGGCCGTGTCGGTGACTTCTTTGCGGATCGCTGCCCACTTGCCGGCCTCTGAATAATCCAAGACATCCATTTCGGCAGTGCCCATTCCCATCATCGTTGAATAGCGGCGGTCCTCGATGATGAAGGCTTGAAGGTCCGGATCGTTGGTGCGCAGGTCCGCAACGTCGCCCTTCAACTCGCCAATTTGAATATCCATAGCGACACGCAGATGAGGGTCGTCAACCTCACGGGCCAGCCCTTCCATCTTGTCGATGGATTGCAGCAATTCTTTGGTCTGAGTCTGGAAGTCCTCATAGGCCCCCTTGCCCAAGGTGTCCTGTATATAGACCTCGTACCGGCGTGCTGCCGGGGCATAATC
>NZ_JBQFQX010000018.1:0-74666 GCF_056537105.1 Ruegeria sp. CH11 | reverse complement strand
AGATTTTCGTCCCAGAAGAGGTCTCGAATGTTTGCTTTGGCGGGCCGAAACGCAATCGCCTGTTCATCACCGCCTCCACAAGCGTATATGCAGTCCTCTTGCCGACAACCGGCGCTATGCTGTTCTGATGGCAGAGGCTACTATACTGAAGGCCTTAACGGGCCGCGGATTTCGTCTTGTCCAAGGCGCATAATTGAGAGTTACCAATACCTTCGGCTCTCAGGTAATCGATGCGCGGGCGTTCAAGGCTGATGACATCGACTTAACTGCGTTCTGGGCCAGCAAGGCAATACGGTATCCGCCCCGTGCAAACCGGCGGGCAACCGATGCTCCGGCTCCGTAACCTACATCTGTAATCAGACAGACTTTATCGTTCATAGTGGCTCTCCTTTGGGAAGGATCAGCTTGTATCAAGCTGCTCTAAATCAAGGATTTCATATCCGCAGCGAAGGTCGGAAACGCATAAAGCGAGGACTTGAGATCGCTGGCAGAGATGCCGTGACGCATGGCCATCGCAAAGAGATGAATCAGTTCGTCACCGTGATGGCCCAGGATATGAGCGCCCAAGACTTGATCGGTACTCTTGTCGACCAAAACTTTGGACCAGGCTGCCGTTTCCGCATAGGTCTTGGTGGAAAACCAACCGGACATATCAGAAACCGTAACTGAGACATCGAGACCCTTTTTCCGCGCTTCGGCTTCACTCAGGCCCACGGTGCTGAGCGCTGGAACGGTGTAGACGGCGCTGGGGATCACGCTGTAATCCGGCCTTTTAGTTGGTCCATGCACGATGTTGTGGCCGACAATCTGACCCTCATATGTTGCGATGGGGGAAAGTTGAGCGGAGCTGGTGACAGCATCGCCCGCAACCCAGACTGAAGGGTTGGAGGTGGACCGCATCGTATCGTCGATCAGAATGCGAAGTCCGTCATGCCCGACACCGGCGGCATCGAGGTTAAGCCCGTCGATATTGGCGACGCGGCCTGCGCCGTTGACGACCCGCTCGGCTAAAAGACTTTGGTTTCTGCCGTCATGTTCGAATTCAACACGCAACCCGTCGGCAGTCTTCTCGATTGCCGTCACCGATACTCCGGTTTTGACCGCTACGCCCAGACGTTCGGTTTCCGCTTGCAGAGCCGATACGGCGTCACTGTCCATACGCGGCAGCAACTGTGGCAACGCTTCAAGGATTGTCACCCGCACTCCGGCTCGCGCGTAGACATGACTGAACTCCATGGCAATGACGCCGCCGCCAATGAAGACAACTTCTTTCGGCACTGTCGCATCGGAAAGAACTTCGTCGGACGTGATCATGTGCTCGGTGCCGGGAATAGGCAGAGGCCTTGGCTTCGATCCTGTTGCGATAACGATGTCCTTGCCATGTATAACCTGACCGTCGACCTCAACCTCGTTCGGCCCGACAAAACGCGCGGTGCCTCGAAAGACATCACCGCGTTTTTCGGCCAACCCCTGCATGGCTTCAGGGATGAAACCAATCAGGTCTTTCTCTCGGTCGATCAGTTTCGTCCAATTGAGCTTTGGCTTGCTGACTTCGATCCCATGGATGGGGGCTTGTTCGATCTCGTGCATTGCATGGGCGGCCGCCACCAGAACCTTTTTTGGCGTGCAGCCGCGATTGGGACAGGTCCCGCCGAAATCGCGCGCTTCGATAAAAGCAATCGATTTTCCGGCTCCATGTGCCACGAAGGAAACACCGAACCCTGCATTGCCCCCACCAATAATGATCACATCATATGACTCGCGCATATTGTTACTCCTCTCGTTCTAATTTCCGATTGCGGATCTTTGTCTATAGAGATCACATGGCGGAACCGAAACTTTCGGTGTGGATCTGCTCGGCGGGAACGCCTTGGCTTTCCAGGTCAGCCTGCACGTCGCCCATGAAACTGACTGGTCCGCACAAAAAGTAATGCGCGTCAGGTTTTTCGATCAGTCAAGCAAGCAACGCTCCGGTGACGCGTCTCCGGGAATTGTAGTCGCGGCCATAGACATCTCCAGTTGCCGGTCTGCAAACGGTTAGGCAAGCTCACGCGCAATATGACGTGCCTGGGCCTGAGCTGAGGCGACCGAAGCTTTGTGACGCTCATCCGCGAATTCCTGATACTCGGCCGCAGCTTCGAACATGCGTTCTGCGCCTAGGTACTTGCGCAAGGTGCCGATATGCGCAGAAAGGTGGCCCGAGTCATTGCGAATCCCACCGTTCTCAAAGCCGAATTCGCCAGCCGATGTCAGCAGCACCAGTGTTTTTCCGGACATGATCGGTTCCAGAGGGAAGTCGCCGCGCGCCAAATCAAACGTAAATGTCTTATTGATCCGGATGATCTGATCAAACCAAGCCTTCAGGGCTGCGGGCATGCCATAGTTGTACATGGGCGTCGAAATCAGAAGGATGTCGGAGCGGTCGAGCTCGTCAATCAGCGTATCAGACAAGCTGACCAAAGCGCTCTGTTCAGGAGTGCGTTCTTCATCCGGTGTAAAGACGGACGCGATCCAATCGTTGGAAATGAAGTCCGGCGGGGTCATTCCGACGTCACGCACAATAATTTCGACGTCCGGATCAACCGTTTTCCATTCTTCCACGAAACTGTCCGCCAAAGCGCGGGAAATGGAGTTATAGGCCGCAACAGGGTTGTCGGTGCGGCGCACGCTTGCGTCAATTCTCAGGATTGTGGTCATCTTGTCACCTAGTCAGTTTGCAATGAACCATTCAAAGGTGAAGCCAGAGACGCACAGGTACAAATGAAGAGAATTCTGAATAGAGTGAGCTGACCTCAGCCATCTCTAATCGCTGAAAAAATCTTCTCCAGATGAGACGACGTCGCAAGTATATCCGCGTCCCTGTTTGCGCCGCCGCTCAAGGATAGGCTGACCCCCGGTCTCCGTTCTCCAAATGGAATGGAAATTGTTGGGGCATTGAGGAAAGCGGCTTTCATCGATACCGACAGGATACGGGCGTTTTCCCGTGCAAAGACCCCTTTATCGCGGGTCACGGCTTGAACAGACGGCGGGTACGACGGCAATGTCGGGTAAAGCAGCATCTTCCCTGCCAGTTCCCTGCCAAAGTCTGAGATGAGTGCCCGCCGGATTTCCAGCAATGCCTGCAGATCTGTGCCAAGGATTGAAGCCGCCTGAGCAAGGCGATCCTGCACATTTGGGTCCAGTCTGGCCTGCTGGTCTCCGACCAAGCTTGGCAGAATACGAAAGGCTTCGGCACTCACCAGCGTTCCATAGGTTTGGAAGATCTCCGTGACACGAGTGAAACTACGGATATCAACCCTTTCCAATTCGATGCCATGATCGGACAAATGCTGCTGGGCCTGTTCGTACATAGCCCTGATTTCCGGGGTAAATCCCACCAGGGCGTCTTCCCTCAGGCACAGAATATGACGGCAGGCGTCCCCGGTTTCTTTGCAATCCGACAAAACGCGATCTACAGCGCAAATCTGACTGACGTTAAAAGCGAGTGAGCCTGGCGTATCCAGAGAAGGCGCCAGTGGTAAAATCCTGGCGCTTTCATAACGGCCCATAGTTGGGCGAAACCCCACCAGGCCCTGACAGGCGGCCGGAATGCGCACGGAGCCGGAGGTATCTGTGCCCAATGCGATGTCGGCCAAGCCCAAGGCAACCGCTGACGCCGATCCGCTCGAGGACCCTCCGGGCACCAGTGTGCTATCCAACGCATTTAGAGGGGTGCCGAAATGCGGATTAACTCCGAGCCCGGAGAAGGCGAACTCCGACATGTTCACATGACCCAGAATGATCGCGCCCGCAGAACGTAGCTTGGCCACGATCGGGGCGTCATTGTCTGCTGGTTGAGGATCGATGGCCAAAGATCCCGCATGGCTTCGGAGCGCTTGCACGTCGATATTGGCCTTCACCGCAAGAAGCTGGCCGTCCAACGGGCCAAGCAGGCTCCCTGCGGCCTGCCGCGCGGAGGCGGATCGCGCATCATCCAACAGTCTATCTGGCGCAACGCTAAGGAATACCTCGCGCTGCGCGTCGAGCGAAGCCACGAAGTCGCGCGCCCGTTGAAGGATATTCATGTCGTCAGGGCCGGAGCCTTATAATAAGGCAGTTCTTCAACCCGTACGCTTTGCCGGTCTGCCTCATATTGCGTGCGCACGTGCTGCGCGATCTCTCCGAGAGTGGCGAACCAGACGTCACCCCTGTTCAAGATGGTTTCCATCCAGTCTTCCACCTGCCGCCACCGCGCCAAACGCCCGGTCAGGAAGGGATGCCAAATACCGATCCAGAAGCCACCTTCTTCGTATTGGGCTTCGAATTCCTCCCAAAATGGGGTCAGCCCGGCGCGTGGCCCGGCGACGGGCATCATGTAGCCAATCTCCTCAAAATGGGCGAATTGCGGCCAGTCGTCGGTCCCCCAATGCGGTGGAAGTTCGACCAAAGTCCGCCCGCCGGATCGCATGAGATATGGCACATCATCCGCCATCAGCGAACTGTCATAATCGAATTTATGCTTGTTCAGCAGGTCGATGACGGCTTGCGTCACATTGTAAACCGGTGCGCGATAGCCTTTTGGCACATTGCCCAGAACCCGCTTATGCGACTCCAGCGCGCGTTCAAACCAATAGGCTTGTTCAGACGCGCTGTGGTTTGTCGGGTCTTCGTGCAAATAGCCATGATGGCCGATTTCATGACCATCTTTCAGGATGGCTTGCATAGCATCTGGATATTGCTCCACGACCCATCCGGGTGCGAAGAAGGACTGTTTCAGCTCGAGGCGTTTGTAGGTTTCTAGAATCCGAGGGATGGCAACCGTCGGCCCGTAGCGCCCCATGGAGATCGGATAGAGGCGATCATGCCCGTCGACCGGCTTTGCGATATGGATCAGGCTGTCCGCATCGATATCAAAGGTGATCGCACAGGCGCATCGCGCGCCGTTTGGCCAGATTATCTTCTTCTGCATGGTTTTGCTCCTCTGTCACAATTGCGGGCATTGTTCGTCAGCCAATCGTCATACCAGCGCTGCAATGCGGATTTGACGACGGCATATTCACTGGCGCTCAGCCTTTGATCCGCGGCGCGCTGCATGCTGTCGGTGATGTTTTGAAGAATTATCTTTTCGTCGCACTTTTGGGCCTTGCCGTGCGAAACGGCCAGTTGTCCGCCGGTGAAGACGCTCTGGATGTCCGTGGATTTTGCCGAGCTGACCAACAGCTCAACCGGATCAATGCCGGGGTTTAACCAGGGACCTTCAAGACGGTCCAGGCGCAGAATCACAAAGTCGGCGCGTTTTCTAACGGACAGGCTTCCGATGCTGTGATCCATACCCATCAAACGCGCGCCACCCAAAGTGGCCATGTCGAAAACATCCTTCGCGGTCAGGCTAGGGTTCGCCCGATCACTCGACCAATAAAGGCTTTGCGCCAGACGCATTTCGGCGAACATATCGTCATCGCCTGCCAGGCTGGTCCCATCCATCCCCAGTGCGAGGTTGATGCCCATCCGCTTCATCAATGGCGCGGGTGCAATGCCGGACCGCAGCCGCAAATTGGAGCTAGGATTGCACACAATATGCGCGCGCGCCTCGGCGACTCGCGCCAGATCTTTTTCGTCCGCCCAGACCATATGCGCCAAAGACAAGCCGTCAGTGAGCAGGCCAGCTTTGCCCAATTCTGCGATGGCACCCTGAAAACTCCAGGCTGTAGCCGACAGGTGCTGCAGCCGAGACTCTTCTGCATGGGTGTGAATGCGCTGGCCGCTTTCGCGAACCTCCCTGGCAATGTCGCGAAGGATCTCTCGGCCCGTCCAATGCGGTGCCGTGGGGCCAAACCACACATCAGCGCATTCAGATGCCGCGTATTCGCCATTCATCCGGGACAGAAGCCGTACAAAGCTTTGCGGTGCAATACGTGTACGCGCAACGTGTTGGCGTTGCAGTTTGCATCGCAGAACCTCGGGCAAGGTGGTCAGAAACGACTGGCTTTGCCCATATGGATGCACAAGCTGGTTGTGCCATCTCTCGCCCGGCGCGATGGCACAGGACAGGCCAAGCCCATTATATACGGCGATTTTGTCTCTTATCTTCACTTCGGCAATGGCCGCTGTCTGACCCGTGGTGCCAGCATCCACAACAGCCGTTACCCCATTCTTCAGCAAGCGCATTGCCGCGTATTCGGTGGCGAGGCGCGGCGCAATGTCGGCTGCGCCAGCGGAGGCGAAAATCCAAGGCTCTAACAGGTCATCCCGTATCCCTTGGTTGATCAGGTTCACCCCATAACAATGGTGATGGGCATTCACAAACCCGGGCAGGATCGCCGTGTTTGTGTCCGAGTGCACCCTTGCGCTGGGATAACGTGACTTCAATACGGCCAGAGGCGCCAAGCCACCTATTCTACCGTCTAGAACATAAAGAGCGAAGTCGTTGTGACTGTGAAAAGCATCTTCGATGATCCAGCGGGCAGAAAATATGTCGCCGCCATTAGCCGTCATGAACAACAAATTCCAGCGCGCTGGGTTTGCCTTCGTCCCCATTGACTGGAGTGATATCTTGCGGGCAGGCCGACATCACGGCGTAGACTGGCATCTCAGCTTTGAATGACATGCTATCCCCCGCCTTTGACACCGGCGCAGCCCAGGCAAGGCTGCCATCAGGGTGAACTGGGACGTTCATCCACAGATTGAAGGGCGCTGGCACATGCGGTGCTTTTTTCCCGATAGCAAGCAAGGCCTGCCTCAAGTTGTCGGCGCAATTGTCGTGGTAATCAGTAACGCCCAATTGCTTGTACCGGTTGGCATCGCAAGCGGCGACCGTTGTGTCATGCACACCCGGCGATGTGTCTTGGGTCAGCGTCAGAAGAGGATTGCGCAGATTGCTGACCAACCTGTCACCGACCTTTGGGAAAACAGACAGAAGATCCGTATGCACATGCGGTATAGACAAATATTCATGCAGCTCTGCCGCATTGAACGCCCAGAAATCGCAGACTTGCCAGCCGGTCGGATTGGTGATGGTCAATGTCTGCCCGGCTGTCAAACGCACCGCGACACCGCAACGTGCTGGCACTGTATACCGTTGTGCAATGACCGGGACGCCGTCGGCAGAGACCGTGCTGTCCAGAGTTTGATTGAAACCATGGGGTCGGGAAGGGTCAAAACTTTGCATGTGCAAGAACTCCTGGTTAGGGGTTCAGAAACGCATGCTTCTCGGCAATTTAGAAATGACAAAAATTCAAGCGACGGATTAGATCGTTGCGGACGCGCTAATCTTCAAAAAACCTTTGACCGACGGCGCTGTCACGAAACTCATCTGCTTGGTCCAATAGCCATTCCCGGAACGCACGAACGCGTGCACGATTGGCGTAAGTTTCCGGGCAAACGAGAAAATAGCTCTTGTTCTTCAATGCCGTATCAAAGGGGGCGACCAGCATATTACGTTCCAGAAAACGCGCGGCGGCCAAAAGGCTGACCAGGGCCACACCATGACCATCGCTTGCCGTCAGCAGGCAGATGTGTTCCTCGGAATAAGTGACATAGGGCTCGACATCACCAGTCTGCAAGCCAGCCGCGTCCATCCAGCGCTCCCAACTCGGATCCGCATCGGAAAACCCGCTCCATTGGTATTCGATCAGACGAGACTTCAGAAGCTCTTCGGGGGAACTCAATGACTTCGCCTTTTCCACGCTGCAGACAGGGGCCACCCAGTCATTCAAGACCCAAGCCACATTGCTGTCAGGATAATCGCCAAAGCCATACCGAATGGCCACATCCACATCACTGGATTTGAAATCCACCAGTTGATCGCTTGACAGAACCTTTACCGAAATCTCCGGGTATTTCTCGTAAAAGCCTCGCAGCCGCGGGCTCAGCCAGTTGGCGGCAAAGGACCCGGTGGTTGAGATTGTCAATGTGCCCGCAAGGTCGTCTTCCTCCAGCGCGAGAGAGGCGGCTTCGATGTTCTTGAAGGCCTCAATAATGTGGGGCGCGTAATTGGCCCCATCCTCCGTCAATTTCAAGGCGCGGGTCAGCCGGTGGAACAGGGGTACCCCAAGTTGATCCTCCAGCGATTTGATCTGATGGGAAATGGCAGTCGGAGTGACGCATAATTCATCGGCGGCATCCTTGAAACTCAGATGCCGGCAGGCTGCTTCGAAGGCCTGAATGCTTTTCAACGACGGTATCTTCGCCATGACGCGCGGCTTTGCTCTCCTGATGCGATGCTATTTCGTCGTTCCACTCTAACCCGATTGCCAGTTCTCATGTGGACGAATTTCTCAGCTATGAGGTGAAAACATCTAATTTGAGAAGATAGGACATTCTCTCTTGAATTTGCGTGAAAGTTGGGAGGTTGTCTTGGATCCATTTTTGAAAGTCACCGGCATCGACAAGTCGTTTGGCGCCGTTCGTGCATTGCACAATGTCAATCTGCTGGCCTCGAAGGGCGAGTGCATTGCGATTCTGGGCGAGAACGGAGCGGGGAAAACCACGTTCGCAAGCGTTTTGATCGGCCTGTATCAGCCCGATAACGGCGAAATCAAACTGGGCGGAACACCTGTTTCGGTGACCAGCCCAGCAAAAGCTATTGAGCATGGGATCGGCATGATCCACCAGCATTTCAGCCTGGTCGGCGCAATGACCGCCGAAGAGAACATTCTGATCGGCTTACCCAGCTCAAAGAGGGGTGCCGAAGCGCGGGCGCGCATTCGGCAGCTTTGCAGCGACTTTGACTTTAACGTCGATTTCGACATCCGCGTAACGGAAATGCCTGTGGGCATGAAGCAAAGGGTGGAAATCCTTAAGGCGCTGTTTCGCGATGTATCGATCCTGATCCTGGATGAACCCACCAGCGTACTTGCCCCGACCGAAGTCGCTCCGTTTCTCAAAGGGGTGCGCAAGCTGGTCGCCAACGGCTGCCTCGTCTTTTTCATCAGTCACAAGCTCGATGAAATCCGCGAAATTGCCGATCGCGTCATGATAATGCGCCATGGGCGTGTCGAGGGAGTTCTTCCGGTTGCGACCACGCCCATGACGCAGATGTCAGCGCTTATGATGGGAGAAAAACCGACGAGCGAAACGGTCGAGACACCCAAGGCCAAAAAGGCGCGCAACGACACCAGCTCAGCACCGGACGCTCTGGTTGTCTCTGATGTCTGCTTGATCGATCCAGGCGGCGCGGAAATCCTGCAGGATCTGACCCTCTCCGTGAAGGCTGGCGAAATTCTCGGAATCGCCGGGATCGACGGCAATGGCCAGACGGAGTTGAGCGAGGTGATCACCGGCCTCAAAAGGCAAACCAGCGGCGCCATTCACCTCAATGGCACAGAGATATCAAGCGCCTCCATCGCTTCGCGCATTGCAGATGGCATCGGCTTCGTGCCCGAAGACCGCCATGCCGAAGGCTTGGTCCTGTCGCTCAGTGTCGAAGAAAACATGGCCTTTCGATCCATTGGCGAAGGCAGGTTCATGTCTGGCGGTCTGATTTCCCGACGTGCGATGCACGAGATCACGTGCGACGTGGTCGCGGCCTTTGACATCAGGCCTCCAGACCCAAAATTGAACGCCTCAGCTTTGTCCGGCGGCAATCAGCAAAAAATTGTTCTGGCCCGTGAAGTGGCCCGGGCGCGCAATCTCTTGGTCGTCGTACAGCCGACGAAAGGGCTCGATGTCGGCGCAACGGAATTTGTTCAGAACCAGATCCGAGCCGTCGCCCAAAGCGGTGTGGGGGTTCTCTATATCTCCACTGAACTTGAACATGTGCTCGACATCTCTGACCGCGTCGCCGTGATGGCCTTTGGTCGGATCACGGGTGTTGTCGATCCAGAAAACACAACTCTTCAAGACATCGGGCTCTTGATGACCGCAGCGCCGGAGGAGGTACAATGAACAGATTCACCATGCAACGCCGGATTGCGATTGCTTTGCTTTCAGCGCTGAGCGTTGGCGGCGTGCTGATCCTGCTCGACGGGCACAACCCGTTTGAGGCCTATAAGATTCTGTTTCTGGAATCTTTCCTGAATTACTGGGGCTTCTCCAATACTTTGGTCAAAGCCTCGCCGATGCTTCTGGCCGGGCTGGCCGTGATCATTCCGATGCGCGCCGGTGTGTTCAATATTGGTGGCGAGGGGCAGATTTATATTGGTGGGTTGTTCGGCGCCGTCTTCGCTTTGGCGATCCCCAATCTGCCCGGTCTATTGGGCGTGCCACTGATATTTATCGCCGCCGCCGCCGGTGGGGCGTTTTGGGCGGCAATTCCTGCGTATCTCAAAGCCTATCGGGGGACGAATGAGGTCATTGTCACGCTGCTGATGAACTTCATTGCGATCCACATCGTCAGCTACGCCGTGGCTGGGCCGCTATTGGCCGAAGGCGCGCCATATCCTTATTCCGAGGAAGTCTCAGAAGCCTATCGCCTGCCTATTCTGATGCCGCGATCTGATACCCATGTGGGCTTTGTATTCGGGCTGGCCATGACGGTTATCTTGTATTTCTGGCTGCGTTTCACGCCGTCGGGCTTCCACTTGGACCTAGTGGGGCGCAATGCGCGCGCTGCGGCCTATGCCGGCGTGGACCAGAAAAGGACCATCATTCGCGCCATGTTGATTGGCGGCAGCCTTGCCGGTATGGCCGGCGCAATCGAGGTGATCGGGTCGAAGTACCGCCTGTTCCACCTGTTTAGCGATGGCTACGGCTATGACGGAATTGTCGTCGCCTTCCTTGCGGCTCTTAACCCAATTGTCGCGCCTTTGACCGCGCTGTTCCTTGCTGGGCTTTCTGCCGGCGCGGGAACGATGCAACGTGCCGTCGGGGTCGACAGTTCCGTCATCGAAGTGGTCGAGGGGCTCGTTGTGGTTCTGGTCGCCGCCGCCCTCGTGACACCGCGAACCAGGTCAATATCCATTTTGAAACCCTTGGCAAAAAACCTGCGGCTGCGCCGCCAAACACAACGCCAAAAGAAAGAGGCATAAGCTATGATTGATCTTGTTTTGCTGGGCGACGTCCTTGCCGGAACCGCCCGATTGGGTACGCCAATTGCTTTTGCTGCCCTTGGCGGGGTGATTGCGGAACGCAGCGGGCTGTACAACATCGGCCTCGAAGGTCAGATCCTCGCCGGAGCGCTTGGCGCCGCTGCTGGTTCTTTCGCAACGGGCTCTGCCATGATCGGGCTCGGATGCGGGATCATTTGCGGCCTGATCTCAGGCCTGCTGCTTGGATGCATGTCGATCCGGCTGCGCATCAACCAGCTGGTTGGCGGTATCGCGCTCAACCTGCTGCTGGCCGGACTCACAGCTTTTTTGTCCCGTCAGATATTCGGGACTCAGGCCGGAGGAGCGCGGGTAAACGGATTCTCGCAGATCGATATTCCCTTCTTGTCAGATCTTCCCGTCGTTGGCCCGTCCCTGCTTTCCCAGGATCCGCTGTTCTACCTTTTGATCGGATTGGCAACAGCCGCCTGGTTCTGGCTGATGAAATCCCACAAGGGTCTGGACCTGCGCGCCGTTGGCGAAAACCCGAAGGCCGCGGACTTGGCCGGGGTTCCTGTCTTTCGCATGCAATATCTCGCAATTGCAGTCAGCGGTGCCCTCTCGGCACTGGCAGGGGTGCATCTGGTCTTATCGCAAGTCTATGTGTTTGCGGAAGGGATGAGCGCGGGCAAAGGCTTCATTGCGCTTGCGGCAATCATCTTAGGACGTTGGTCGCCCATCGGTGCGATCTGCGCAGCGCTTTTCTTCGGCTTCTGTGATGCGGTGCAATTCAAACTGCAATTCACCTCGCCAGAGATTCCCTATCAGCTCTTCCTGATCTTGCCTTACCTGGCATCGCTCATCGCACTCGTGGTCCTCGGAGCCAAAGCCAGCGCACCTGCAAGCGTCGGACTGCCTTACGACCGAGAGCATCGATAAATCTCAGCCGTGACGTGAGAAACCATCGTTTTTCACGTCGCGATCCTCCCGTCACCCTAACAACACATATCCAATATGGGAGAACAACAATGCAATTGAAGTCCAAACTATTGGCGGGGCTTGCGGCACTGATGTTGGCCGGGCCTGCGGCCGCTGAGGGGATCGAACGCGCCGCGATCGTTATGCCCGGATCGATTTCTGATAATGGCTGGAACCAAGCCGGATTCGAAGGTCTCACCAAGGCAGGTGAAGTGCTTGGCTTTGAAGCCGCTTTTTCCGAAAGCGTGCATCAGCCGGAACAAATCGAAGTCCTGAGCGACTACGCACGCCGGGGGTATGACCTTGTGATCGGTCACGGCGGAGAATTCCAGGACGCAGTGGAACGTGTCGCTGCACGCTTCCCGGAAACCATGTTCATGGTGAACAACGGACTGGGCACCAAAGACAACATTGCCAACGCGGATTTCTATTTCAGCCAAATCGCTTATCTGATGGGCTACGTCGCAGGCTCCATGTCAGACACAGGCACCATCGGCATCATCGCGGCGCAGCAGTTCAAGTTCACGACGGACACGGTTGCGGGCTACGAAGCGGGCGCCAAAGCGGCCAATCCGGATGTCAGAGTTCTGGTTACCTGGACTGGCGACTGGGATGACATCGCCAAGGGCAAAGAAGCTGCTTTGAACCAAATTTCCCAAGGCGCCGATGTCGTCTGGCCGACAATGGACAGCGCGACGCTGGGCTCCATGCAGGCCGTTCAGGAAAAAGGCGTCTATGGCATCGGCATCTATCGTGATGCGATCAACGAATGGCCGGAAATCCTACAGTCCGCAATCTTGGATGTCCGAGGCAACATGCGGTCCTACCTGGAACTGGCAGCTGCTGGAAAACTGGAAGGTGCACTCTACCGGGCGGATATGGGCAATGAACTGGCCATGCGGATCGGGTCGTTCCATTCAGATATCCCGGTGGACGTTGTGGATGAAGTCAACAATCTGATCGACGCCATGAAGTCAGGCATTTTGATTGTAAATCCACAATAATGCATCCCTGACAATCGCTCCTCCCCCTAAACTCGCCCCCAAGTCTGGGGGCTTTTTTGTCAGAGAAATCAATGATTGAAGCCTTTCGCTTGTACCGCGTGGGACTGTGTTTCCCTCGATTTCGTCGGAGCCGCTGTGCTTTCTATTGATGTTTTTAGTTTTGTAATGCCCGAAAATGAACAATTCCAGGACTGCCTAAGATCCAACCATGCAAAACGCTCAATCAACATCGTCCTTGCAAAATCTGTGACCAGACATTCCTGCGCATTGCAGCATCGGTCGAACTGTGCTCACTCCGCGGTTTAGGGCAAGCGCAGCGTGCAGCGACCAGAAAAGTCTCGCTTCGATGAGACGGCCCAATCCAGCCGTTCAAGAATATCCGACTCTGCACTACAGCATTCCCCGAAGAAGACATTGCCGGACTGCCCCGCACTTTGGGTGTTCTTGGTCGGTCCAGGTTTAATGTTAGAGTATCATCGGCCCTTGTCCCTAAAGCGGACCTGCATCCAAATCCCAATAGGGTGCGTCGTGCCCGATGCGTTCCATGACGAAATCCAAAAACGCGCGAACTTTCGCTGGCGTGTGCTTTCGTTCAGGGAAGACTGCGTACAGCGCCTGTTCAGGCAGGCGATATTCGGGCAGCACCCTGACCAGACGGCCACTGGTCAAGTGGGCTCCGGCAATAAAGGTCGGCAGACGACCAATACCAAGACCGTCAAGCAGCACGGTGCACAGGGCTTCGCTGTTGTTCACGCGCAGATCACCAGATGTCTGAACGCGCATGTCACCCGCGGGCCCGGCTAAGCGCCATTCCGAAGGGTCGCGCGAATAGGCGTAGTGAAGGCAGGAATGCGCCAGAAGATCCTCAGGTGATTCTGGCGTTCCGGACTGCGCAAGATAGTCCGGCGCAGCGACAATCACGCTGTGGATCGGGACGAGTTTGCGTGCGATCAGGGCCGAGTTCGGCAACGTTCCGGCGCGTAAGGCCACGTCGATGCCCCCTTCGACGAGATCGACAAATTTGTCATCCATCGTCAGGTCAATTCTGATCCCCGGATATTGCCTGAGGAATGCAGCAATCATAGGCGCAACATGCAGCTGTCCAAAGGACATGGGTGTACTGAGCCTTAGTAATCCAACCGGTTGCCCCTGCAACGCCGCAACTGCGTCTTCGGCGTCCTGCGCTGCGCCAAGCGCCTGCGCCGCGTGGGCCAGATAGATTTCGCCCGCCTCGGTAAGGGAAATGGACCGCGTCGAGCGATGAAAGAGCTGCGTTCCCAGATGGGCCTCCAGCACGCCGATCCGCTTGCTGACCGCTGATTTTGTAAGGCCCAGATGCCGGGCGGCGGCTGCGAACCCGCCTTGGTTCGCCACAGCAACAAAAACGGGGATAGCGCCAATTTCAGTCATGTTTAAGTTCCATTGGGCGAGTTTTTCTCGCCTATAAGTTTCCGTATCACACGATTATCATCGAAATAGAAGGTAAATAGGTTGTGGGCATGTCCTGTTAACGCCGGAGGCTGACATGCCCAAGATGCTCATCAACGGAATACTGCGTGATAAACCGCCGGCCTCGGACGGCCGTTTTCACCGCCTGCAAAGCCCATTCAGAAGCCACATCAGCGCGCAGCCGGGCACCCCTTTCCCGAATACGGCGGGCCGGTATCACCTCTACTTGTCCAAAGCCTGCCCCTGGTGTAACGGCGTCGATCTAGTTCTGACTTTGAAGGCCCTGCGCGATGCGTTCAGCATCACCTGGATGGATCCGATCATGTCGGAAAACGGCTGGGTCATCGACCAGACCCTGTTCAACGACCAAAGCGGTGTCGAACGCACCCGCTTCCTTTACGAAGTCTATCAGCACGCCAAGCCGGATTACACGGGTCCGATCAGCGTGCCTGTGCTGCTGGACAAAGTGACGGACCGGATCGTCAGCACCGAGTCGGCCGAGATCATGCGCATGCTTCAGACGGCGTTTCCCGATGCCGCGGGACCCGATCTTCGCCCGTCCCATCTTTGCGATGAAATCGACCGGATCGCCGAACAAATTCAGTCACCGATCCGCGAAGGCGTCTATCGCGCCGGGTTTGCAACCAGCCAGATCGCGTATGGCGAGGCCGTAACGGCGCTCTTTGCCTGCCTCGACGCGATTGAAGAAACGCTTGGCCAACGCCGGTTCCTAGCCGGAGACGTGCTGACAGAGGTTGACCTGAAGCTGTTTCCGACACTTCTGCGGTTTGACCCGGTCTATGTGACCCACTTCAAGACCGACTACAAACGCATCAGCGACTATGTTGCCCTGTCCCGCTATCTGGCCGACATCATGCGGTTGCCGGGCGTGGCTGACACTGTGGACATGGCCCATATCCGTCAGCACTACTTCCTCAGCCATCGGCACATCAACCCCAGCGGAATTATCCCGATCGGCCCGGCTTCTCTGCGCTTAACCGATGTGCCGGAAATGGGGGCCGCGTGATGCCTGATATTGTCAGAAGATCCCCTGTATCCGCGCTGATCATGGCCATCGGTGTCCTGGTGGGGGTCAGTTTCACTTTGTCCAAATTCGTCTCGATGGCAGGAATATCAGCTCTGACCGCTTTGTTCTGGCAGGTTTTGCTGGCCAGCATCGCGCTGTTGGCGTTGTGTTTGCTGTCGCAGAAGCGCGTGGCGCTCAACGCGCGGCACATTCCCTATTATGTCGGCGCCGGAGTTTTCGGTGTCAGCGGCCCCGCTGTGATCGGGTTTCTGGTGCTGGAGCATGTGAGCCTTGGGTTCTATTCCGCCCTCGTCACGCTGTCACCGCTGTTTACCTTTGCGATAACGGCACTGATCGCGCGCAGGATGCTGCCGTTGCACCGCCTGGTTGGTATTCTGATCGGCCTTGCCGGGGTCAGCCTTGCCACCATGGGTGGGTTTGACCTGTCGGGAGTCGAGCCGGCGTGGATTGCCCTGTCGCTTTTGGGGCCCTTGTTTCTGGCCTGCGGCAACGTCTTTCGCAGCTATGCCTACCCGCCCGGCGGCGATCCGTTGGGGCTGGCGACCGGAACGCTTCTGTCACAGCTGTTACTGATTTCCGCCCTGATACTGGGACGCGGCACCACAATCAGCGACGTCTCGGTGCCCCCTGCCCTGCTTGGCGCAATCTTCGGCATCGGATCCATCACTGCGCTCAGCTATGCGCTGACCTTCGAAGTACAGCGGCGCACGGATGGCGTTGGGTTCGCCCAGGTCGGCTATTTTGCCACGCTTTCCGGCATCGCAATCGGGGCAATTGTCTTTCGGGAACCTCTTGGCCTTGGGCTGCTGGGGTCCCTCGCAATCCTGTTCCTTGGGCTAGCCGTCACCAACGGTCACCTGAAACTCCCGCCGGTCCTGCACCGACGGTCACAGGCCAACCAGACTTAGACCCACCGATAACTTTCAAACAGAAAAGGAAACCAAAACATGCAAATCACTGCCCCCACCACAGCGGCCCACGCGCCCCGGATCGCATCCCTTTACACCGCTGTTGACGCGCTGGACGAAGCCGGCGTTGTCGAGCATGTCACCGAAGACGTGCAGTTCCAGCTTGGCAATTTCGAACAGATTGACGGGCGCACAGCCGTGCAAGCCGCGAACGCAGGGTTCTTTGCCACGATCCAGGGTATGCAACATACCATCACCGGCATCTGGTCCAGCGGCGATACTGCGTTCTGCGACGGCACCGTTCACTATACGCGCAAGGACCAAAGCACGCACGACGTGCGCTTTGCTGCACGGTTCAACTTTCGCGAGGACAGGATCGCGGATTACCGGGTGTATGTGGATATCTCCGGTCTTTGATGCCTGTGGCCAGGGCTGCGCGCCTTGCCTGCCGCTCTGGCCGACACGGGCAGAAACGGCCATAATTGCGATCCAGCTTCGGAAGAGGGTTCGATGACCGATCGCAGCATTCTGGAACAGCTCATGACGATGTCCGACGACGTCTGGGACCGGCACACCAACCCGTGGAGCGGCTGGAGCCGCCTGAGCATCCCGCCCCTGTTCGTTCTGGCCGTCTGGAGCCGGGTTTGGCTGGGCTGGTGGTGCCTTGTTCCGGTCGTTGTTGTTGTATTCTGGACATGGTGGAACCCCCGCGCCTTCCGCAAAACGGGCAATCCGGAAAACTGGATGTCCAAAGGTGTACTTGGGGAACGGATCTGGCTTGCGCGCGCGAAATCGCCGATCCCTGCAAGGCACCGCAGGATGCCTCTTGTTCTGGCCGCAGTCAGCGCGGTCGGAATCGGCCCCTTGGTCTGGGGGCTTTGGCAGCTTCAATTCTGGCCGACGCTTCTGGGGTTGCTGCTGGTTATGGGTGGGAAGCTGTGGTTTCTGGACCGCATGGTCTGGCTGCTTGAAGACACTCGGGCAGCAAGCACCTGGCAAGGAAAATAGCGGCGCTGTGAAAACGGAAAGCAGGAGCATCAGATGCCCCTGCCATTCCGGGTCTGCCAGGACACGCTTAAGCTTGTGGACCCCCATGCGCCGAGGACCGCTGCGACAGCCCCAAAGACATCAAGGATACACCGGCGAAAATCAGGTTCAGGCCGGCAAGAACCCCCAGCAGAACAAGGGACGAGCCATTGACGATACCGGTCAGGATCAGGCCGCCAAGCAGGATGGCCATCGCGCCGGACGCAATCATCAGCGCCATAGGTCGCTCCTGACGCGACCGAATAGCGATCACGAACCGCAACACGCCTTCGGCCAGAAAGACCGTGCCAAGCGCAAGGGTCAGTGCCAGTACGCCACCGAATGGATCAAGCAGCAGGACAAGACCCGCGATCACGTTCAGAACACCGATGGCCAACAGCCAGAAGAACCCTTTCCACGCCTTTTCCGCAAATGCCTGAATCGCTGTGACGATGCCTCCGCCCAGCAGGGCCACGCCGACAAAGGCTTCGACAGTGAGCGTGGACATCAGCGGGAAGGCTACGGCGCACAGCCCTACACAGAGCATGGCGACGCCGAGCACAATCAGCCAGACCGGTCGAGGCTGCCAACCGGCGACCTCTTCCATGAGCGCGGGTTTCGGCACGGTTTCATTAACTGAATCAGTCATGTCGACCTCCAGGATCAGGGTCAGGCGACCGACTTGTCGAGATGATCGCGATAGGCGGCAACGGCGGCGTGCAAGGCTTCCCAATGGTTCTTCGCCTGATCATGCGCGTCCGTCACAGCGTCTTCGCCTTCTTTCTGGATGCGATCGGCAAGGTCAGTGACCTTGTCTTTTGCTTCCTGCAGATCGGATTGCAGCTTTGTCACCTGCTCCTGGGTCCACTTGTCGGTCGCGTCGCCCGCGTCCTTGACCTTCTGTTCGAACGATTTCAGCTCGTCCTCGACACGGGTATAGTCGTCTTTGGCTTTCTGTACGAATTCGGAAAATGTTGTCATGGTTCAGTCCTTTCATGGGTCATATGTTTGCTGGGCTCTTTTGAGCGCCATGACCCGGACCCTCGCAGATCCACGGCCCGCATCCGAGTGAGTCACGGTTAAACCGTCGCGCTGTCTTGTGGCGCTGCTCGTCATCGGACAAAGTTGAGCGACGGAGGGAAACATGCTTGCCGAAGTAAGCTCTGCCATCGATCCAAGCGCTATTCAGGAACAGTTGAAGCGCGTCCTCGTCAGTCCGCATTTCGCGGATACCACGCGCCTGAACCGCTTTCTGTCGCATATTGTCGGCGAAGCGCTGGCGGGTCGGTCCGAGACGCTGAAAGGCTATGCAATCGGCATTGACGTTTTCGACAAGCCCGAGGATTTCGACCCCACCATCGACACGATCGTTCGGGTTCAGGCCAATAAAATGCGCAGCCGGCTGGATCTCTATTACGCTCAGGAAGGGCGCGAGGACCCGGTTCGAATACATATTCCCAAGGGGTCCTACGCCCCGGTGTTTGAGATCGCGTTTGACCCCGAACGCCGGACCGATGCCGAAACGCCCCCGACGGCAACCGGACGGGTCGCGGTGGCCGTGATGCCCTTTGACAACTTGAGCGGAGACCCGTCGCAGGAATATCTGGCCGATGGGTTTACCGAGGAAATCATCTCGGCCATCGCCCGGTTTCGCGAGGTGAGCGTGCTGTCCCGGCACGTCACCTTTCGCTTTCGCGGCCGCGGCCGCGATCCGCGCGCGGTCGGAAGCGAACTCGACGTCCAATATCTGGTCGAAGGCAGCGTGCGACATTGGGACAACAAGCTGCGCGTCACCGCCCAGCTTATTGACGCGGAAACCGGCCAACAGGTTTCCGCGGACACTTATGACCGCGACCTGAGCGCGGACAGCCTGTTTGAAATTCAGGACGATATCGCCGCCCGGATCGCCACGGAAATCGCGGAACCCCACGGAGTGATCCATCGAACAGGTGCAGTGCAGCGCAGGGCACAGACGCACACGCTGGATGCCTATCAGTGCAGGTTGCTGGCCACCGAATACTGGCGTGAACCCACGGTTAAAAAACACAAGAAGGTCCGCGACCTGCTGGAGCGCGCCGTTGAGATTGATCCCGAATATGCCGGCGCCTGGGGGATGCTCGCGATTGTCTACGGCGACGAACTGCGCGGCGGGTTCAATTTTCGCAAGTCCCCCCCGCCCTTTGATCGCGCGCTGGAGGCCGCACAGCGGTCGGTCGCTCTGGATCCTCTGAACGCAACCGGCCAGCACGCGTTGTTTTTGACCCATTTTCATCGTGGAGAGTTCGAAAGCTTTGAAGAAGCGGCCGCTAAAGCATTGCGGGCCAATCCGAATTATCCAGACATGTTGGCCGATCTGGCGGCCTGCTTTGCGTTGCGCGGCGATCTTGAACAGGCCGCGAGACTGAGCGCCCGCGCGATCGAGCTGAGCCCCAACCCGCCCGGCTGGTACCACGCAAGCACGTTCCTGATCTGTTTCATGAAAGATGATTACAGCGGCGCGCGTTCAGCGGCGCGCAAAGTCGGTGGTGGCATGTGGAATGGTTCTGAAGTGCTTGAGCTTATGTGCATCCCATACACGGAACCGGACGCCGACCTGGATTCAACCCTGTTGGCCCTGAAGACCAACATTCCCGATGTTGACCGTTTTATCCAGACGCTCTACGCGATCTGGCATGTGCCATCTGACATCTCACAGAAAATGACCGAGGCGCTGCGCACAACCGGGGCGTTGGACTGAGGTCCGGCCGTCAGGGATTTAACGGTGACTCACTCTGCCCGTTCAACCGCTGTGCGTAGGTTGGTCCTGACATCACAACCAGACCCGGAAACGACCAATGCTAACTTTGCCACAGCGCCTTGATCTGATGAAACTCGCAACGGACATCGCCAAGACCAAAGCCGGTTGGTCGGAAGAAAAGCCGGCCAAACTGGAAGAAGACATCCTGTACATTTATGAGAGGCTCAGGCCAAGTGTCGAAAGCGGCAGCGCCTTTGAGAACACCAGCATGTCTGATGTGAAAACCGCCGTTGATGTTGCCTCGACCATCGACGGATTTCTGGAATAGCCGGTCCTTGTTTTCAAGGCCAAACAATGCCGTTTCGCATCAGGATGTTGCGTGCTCACAATTCTAACAACTATCAAGTGCAATCGCCCCGACCCGAACCTCAAGTATGGTTCTCGCACACTTCGCTAGCAGCGCGCTTTCCTGCCTTCGCTGCGATTGTGAAATCTGGCGCTAAATGTATTATCTCTAACGGGAAAAGTGGAATTGCGTTACGCTTGTACCATAGTCAGATTTGAGATTTTTGACCCACTTGAGGATGCCGTTATAAACAATAGACTGCGAACCTTGCGACCGAGCATCAATTCTCGACGACACAGCACAATGCCCCAGTTGCATCGCATACCAGACCCTTCTCAAAAGTGTTTTTATTATTCTGATGACGAGCAAGCACGGAACCTGGGCCTGAGTTGATCTTGCTCAGCGCGTTTTCGAGAAATTGGACGCGAACACCCGGCGCCCACGCCACGTTGTTGTTGGGAACTGCAGGTTCCGCTGCACATATCGCCAACACTTCGTCTTTCAGACTAATTGGTCTCTGTGACGAAGGTACGTTTCTAGCAGGTGAGAGATTCCATCCGAACATTTGGTGGTAGAAGTTGTCCGGGAATACGCCGCTACGGGATAGGTAGTGTTCATGCGTAAACTGACGAGCGGGGACAGGATATTCGTGCCGCGAAACTGATACACCGAAGAATGCGCCAAGCGGATCACGTAAAAGGCAGTTCCGACCAACCCCAGGAACTTCAAAGGGAGGTTTCACTACTGATCCTTCAAGCTTGACGGCGAGTTTGGCGGCCTGATCTACGTCTTCGACTTCAACATAAGGAATCCAACCTTCAAAGAGCACCTGATTTTGGGAAACAATCCCGGCCCCTGCCTCTCCATCGAGAGTGGCGAGGAAAAAATCTCTATGGCCGCCGCCCCATGCGAAATCTGTGGCGTGTTCGACAATATAGCTCCAACCTGCCACGCATTCGTAAAATGACCTGGAAGCTTCCACATCAGGCGTGAAAAGATCGTGCCAGACAATTCGGCCATCTTTTTCTCTTGTCACCGCGACTTCATCCAAACTGCTTCCGTTCGCCATAACTCTCGCTTGCGGTCCAAATATTGATGCAGATCAATTTGCGCGGTTCTGGTCCGTGAAGTCACTTAATTCAGTGGCTCCGTTGGCAGTCAGCCATTCTGCAAACTTACCCATAGAATCCGTTGCGGGGCGATCCGAAGGCTAGGCGAAGCAATATTTACCAGCGTTAACGGCTTCACTGAAGGGTTGTATCAGGCGGCCGTATTCGATGTAGCGTTCGAACATGGGCACAGGTCACAAGGCCACCCCAGTACCAAAGGTGGCCAGCTCGGCAAGGGCCACTGATCTGTTCAGAATTGGTCCCTTTGCACGCGGTCAAATCGTTCCAACTGCTTCGAACCAACCTGGCCATCCGGCACCCTGAATTACGACGGTACCGCGTCGGCTGCATATTGCGACAGGAATTCCTCGGAGGGTGGGATCTGAGTGATAACATCAATCAGTACCCCGTTCGGATCGCGATAAATCGCATGGCGTTGGCCAAACGGCTCACTTACAAGTGACTTTGCAACCGGAACTCCTTGCGACCGAAGTCGTTCATCCACTTTGTCGACATCCTCGACTTCAAAGTTGAGGATCATGCCCTTAGACGCACCGCGGGAAATCTCCGGGATCGTCTCGTGGTCCGACTGGACGATCGCGAGGTTGACCGACGAATCCACTTCACTTTGTAGATGCACATACCAATCCGCCTCGAATGCCGAGCGGAAGCCAAAGTGACGTTTGTAGAACTCTGCCGTTTCAGAAACCGTTTCAGACTGAATGACCGGGTAATATTGAGTGACGCGCATTTCTTTATCTCCCTAACTTACATGCAATATGTATGTATCATAGATTTGCAAATACATGCAAGATGTATGTAAGGTGCATGTAGTGATATTCGGAACCATTAATCTTGCCCTTAGAAAAACCCGCCCGACGAAGCCAGGCAGACCGGCGCGCGGAAACGCGTGCCAAACTCATAGTGGCTGCCCGAGAACTGTTTGTGAATTCGGGATTTGCCGATACTGCAACCCCAGACATCGTACGTAAGGCCAGCGTAACCCGCGGCGCGCTGTATCATCATTTCAAGGACAAGGCTGACCTTTTCCGCGCCGTCGCAGAAGAGGAGGCCAAAGCAATCTCACACCATATTGACCAGGAAACGCGCAATGTGGCCGATCCCGAACAGGCCATGGTGACAGGATCGAATGCCTTTTTTGATGCGATGTTGGTTCCAGGTCGGGTGCGCCTCCTGATGGAAGAGGCCCCAGCGGTATTAGGGCACAGCACCGCTGTCGCGTTGACCCAGGCCAATGGAACAGCAGAACTTCGTGAAGGGCTTTCGCGGGCTCTTCCTAAGCATTCACCAAAACAGATCGATGCTTTGACTAATTTGTTGTCGGCCGCGTTTGATCGCGCCTCTCTTGAGATCGCCTATGGGGGCGATCCGGAGGTCTACAAGGAGGTTATGAACCATTTGATTGGTGAAGTACTCAAGGGCAACTAGCAGACCTCGGAAGCCCCGCAGTATGGGTCCCTACCCTTTCTTCCGTGAGTTACTCGGCCCTAATCGGTCACTCGTTGGGTCCTTGACACACTGTGTTTGCAATCAGAATTCCAGACATTCGCTGCAGCTGCACAGTTTCAAGGTTATTTGACATCCTTAGGATTGAAACCAGCTAATATATCAGTGTCTTGCGGGTGAAACCCCTGAACTGTCGAACTGGGAAAAATCGGTGTCTGTTCGGTGAAAAATCGCGAACATTGAGGATAAGGATCGGTCGGGTCAGAGCCGGCGCAACGATCATGGTAACAACCTTGCTGCTTTCAAGTACTGTCGTCTTCCACGTTACATATGTCTTTTATTTCAACAAATGCCGAGTTGAACGAAGAATCTATCATTAGCCTGTCAATCAAAAAAGAACTCTTCGACGGAACTATCCATTTCACTTGACTGTACAAACCCCATCTCGCGGCGAATTTGGCTGGGGGTGATGCCAAATCGTAATTTCAGGCTTCTGGAAAAATGAGACACGCTTTTAAAACCGCATTCAAATGCGATTTGCGCGTGACTGAGGCGCGTGTGAACCAACAATTGCCGCGCTCTGGCCGCGCGTATCTGCCAGAGGTATTTGCCCGGCGTTATACCTATGGTCGTCTTGAAGGAAGCAATCAGGTGCTGCGGAGACATTTCGACATGTCGCGCTACGGCATTTACCTCGACGGCTTCGTCGCTGATATTGTCGTCCATGAACCGTTTGGCTATTAAAACGCGCACAGGCATTTTCTTTTCGGACTGATCCTGACGCGCTTCCAGCAGAAAAGCGCGAAATACCGACAGGCCGATTGCGTTGCGTAGGCTGTTCAGGTCGGCCGATGAGGCATGTCCAGTACTCACTCCGATGCGTTGCAACCTTTTGAGCCGCTCTGAAATCGGGATTGGTTCGAAATGCGTGAACTGCGCCTCGAATGCTGTCGGGTCCAGGTCCGGGAGGAATCCCTCGCACCAGCTTACGGTTGTACTCTCTCCTCTGAGATAGTCGAATTCGAACCGTTTGCGTCCAGCGAGAATACCGACCTGACCGGATCGGACGGTTACACTCCCAGCATCCGAGCGCATCGTGCAACTGCCGCTTTCGATGACAATCACCGAGAGATAGGGGCGCATGATCGGGCCGAATAGGCCGCCCTTTTCATAGGTCATCCCCCCGAAAGAGTAGCCCCGGATCTGATTGATGAGTTGGTCCATGTGCCAGGTGCCGCGACTCGGATTAACGATTAGAAGGATGCAACCACCAGTCTGAATGCAGGTGGCGTTGCCGGTTTAAAAAACATGCATGAAATATGACGGTTTTATTCATTACAGTCAATTTCAGATGATTTTCCGTCATTTATTTATTGATTTCGAGCAAACACAGTGTGGGTGTTATCACCTTCAGCCACCTGCGGAAAATACACCGCCAGCCCGGAGTGCCAGCCATGTTTCAGTCCGTAAATCACTCAAAATTCGCAAGTGATTTGCCGCGCAATTGCACCTTTGACGAAACCGATTGGCGCATTCTGTGCAACTTTTGGCATCCCATCGCTTATGCCCATGAAATTCAGGATGAACCTGTAAAGGCGCGGCTGCTGGATGTGGATTTGGTCGTTTACCGGACGTCTCAAGGCGTGTCGGTTGCGCACGACATCTGTCCCCATCGCGGAACCCGGCTGAGCGCAGGCTGGGTTCGCGACGATAACCTGGTTTGTCCGATGCACGGGCTGTGTTTCGATCATTCTGGCCAGTGCACCAAGATTCCCTCGATGCCGCACCAGAATGCGAAGATTCCGGCCAAGATGCGACTCTACTCCGTTCTGAGCGAAGAGAGATACGGCATCGTGTGGGCTTGCCTGAGCGGGGAACCCAACTGGACCCTGCCAACGTGGGAAATGCTGGACGACCCCAACATCAAGCTGAACTTCATTCCGTCCGGCACCTGGATGGCTGCAGCCAGCCGACATGTCGAAAACTTCAACGATCTGGCGCATTTTCCATTCGTACATGGCGACACGTTCGGAAATGAAATACCCGCGCCGTTGCCGCTGTATAAGGTTCATGAAACGGATTACGGGCTGACTTTTGACATGCCTTATCTGGAAGGTGGGAATCGTTTTCCTGATAGGGTGGAGGCTGATGATCGCGAGGTGGTCTACACCTACGAACTGACCTTCCCGTTCAGCACCGCCATCTACATCAAGCCGATCGACAGCGATTATGTGCAGATCATTGCAGACACGGTCTGCCCGGTTTCGGCGCATGAATCGAAACTGTTCCAGATCATCACTGACAATACCGAAGAGCCGGACGCAGATTATCTGGTCAAAGAATCCTCTCAGATCAACGAAGAGGATAAACCGCTTGTCGAAGGCCAGCACCCCGAAGATCTGCCACTGGATCTGAGCGAGGAAATGCACATTCCTGCGGACCGGATTTCCATGGATTACCGGCGTGCGCTGGTCAAGAAATTCGGCCTCGGCGCTCCGATCGCAAGTTAACCAGAAAGAGCAACGATGACGGTCGCCCTTATCAAGGTGGAAATCAGGGAAAAGTCGGTTCTGGCCCACGATATTGCCGGGCTGGAACTGGTGGCAGCGGATGGTAAGTCCTTGCCTGCATTCACCGCCGGATCCCATATCGATATCCACCTGAGTAACGGCGTGGTCCGTCAGTATTCCCTGTGCAACGACCCATCCGAGACAGACCGCTATTGCCTGGGCGTGCTGCGAGAAACCGACGGTAGGGGCGGCTCTGAAGCCGTGCACAATCTGGATGTCGGCCAACGGGTCGAGATCAGCGAGCCCCGCAACCATTTTGCTCTGTCGGACAAGGCCGAGCATTCCTTGCTGATCGCAGGCGGCATCGGCATCACGCCGATCCTGTCGATGGCGCGGGCACTGAATGCGAAAGGTGCGTCGTTTGAATTGCACTACTGCGCCCGAACCAAAGTACGCATGGCCTTTCGCGAGGATCTGCTGGCCTCGGAATTCTCGGATCGGGTGCATCTGCATTTCGACGACGGGGCCGAGGATCAGAAATTCAATGTCGCGGAGCTGAGCCACACCCCGGACGCGGGAACGCATCTGTATGTATGCGGTCCGACCGGGTTCATGGATGCGGTGCTGGACGCGGCCCACAAAGGTTGGCCGTTCGAGGCTGTTCATCGTGAGTATTTCGCGGTCGATCCACCTGCAACGGATGGCGATGACCAACCATTCAAGATCAAGATCGCCAGCACTGGCCAGATCGTCGACATCCCGGCGGACAGCGCTGCCATCGATGTGTTGGAAGAGATGGGATTCGACATCCCCAAATCATGTGAGCAGGGCATCTGCGGCACCTGCATCACCAAAGTCCTCGAAGGTACTCCGGATCACCGGGACTACGTGCTGACAGATGAAGAACACGCAGAAAACAACCAGATGACGGTGTGCTGTTCAAGGGCGCATTCGGACCTACTGGTACTGGATTTATGACATCCACAAACAACAGGGAACGAAAGCAATGCGAAAAAGAACATTTCTGAAATCCGCCAGCGTGCTGACTTTCGGGCTGGGTACGTTTCTGGCCTCGACTCAATTCGCCGCCGCCGAAAACCCCGAGGATCTGAACATCGCCATCATCCTGTCGGCGGGTATCGAATCCAGCTGGGACGGTACACTCATCCAGTCGCTGGAGCGTGTGAAGGCCGAAAAGCCGCATGATTTGGATATCAGCTGGCAGTATACCGATCCGCTCTGGGGCGATGACGCAGGCGATGCGATGCGCCTGTTCGCCGAGTCGGGTGAATATGACATCATCTGGGCGCATTCGACCTATTCCGATCAGGTGAAAAAGCTGAAGGATGAGTTTCCTGAAATCATGTTTGTCGTGGTGGGTTCAGGCAATGAAGGTTTGGGGGGCAACCAGTACTGGGTCTACAAACGCGTGCATGAATCAGCCTATGCGTTGGGAATTCTTGCAGGCAATCTGACTGGTTCCAACACGTTGGGTGTTGTCGGCACCTATCCCGCCGATGACATTAACGACCTGATCAATGCCTTTTTCGCGGGGGCTAAATCGGTCAACCCCGAAATCAAACAAAAGGTCGCCTTTATCGAAAGCTGGTATGATCCGGGCAAGGCCTCAGAAATGACCTCGGCGCAAATCTCAACCGGCGCGGATATCATTTACCAGCTGGCCGGTAACTTTCAGCCCTGCGAAGAGGCCGGTATTCTTTGCTTCTCGAACTTTGGAGACGACCATCACTATTCGCCGTCCACGATCCTGTCCAGTTCATTGGCGAACTGGGACCCGGACGTGAAATGGGTCGTTGATGAATGGTGGGCCAACAAGACCGATGGCAAACCGTTCGAGGGCAATACCGAGATCATCTGGCGCGGCATGGCAGAAGGCGGCACCAGTATCGCCCCCTACTATGATCTGGCTGACAAGGTCCCGGACGATGTGCAGGCACAGGTCCAGACCGCACTGGACGATATCGCATCGGGCGCGCTGACGGTCGAACTCGACGTATCGCCGCCCAAGTCCGATTGAACGGCTTACAGTTTGTGAACCCGCCCCGGGTGCAATGCCTGCACCGGGATAGGCAAGGACAGCCAGCCCAAATGATGGGAAAGCCAATGTCTCCGATTTTAAGAACAGTGAACCTGACCAAACGGTTTCCCGGCGTGATCGCGAACGAAGACGTGAACTTCGATCTCGTCGCCGGGGAAATTCACTGCCTGTTCGGAGAGAACGGGGCAGGAAAATCGACGCTGTCGTCCTGCCTGTTCGGGTTCTATCAGCCCGAAGGCGGCGGTCTGGAGTTGCGCGGCGAACCGGTCAAGTTCCGCTCGCCCCGCGATGCGATCCGTGCGGGGATCGGCATGGTGCACCAGCATTTCGTGCTGGTGCCCGATTTCACCGTGCTGGAAAACATCGTTGTCGGAACGCATGAAAACGGCTGGAAGCTCAATTTGGATGAGGCGCGTGCGCGCGTCGCGGACCTGTGCCGGGAATACGAAATCGACCTGGACCCTGACGCGGTGGTGCGTGACCTTGCGGTGGGGCAGCAGCAGTGGGTTGAAATCCTCAAAGCGCTGTATCTGGGCGCCGAAATTCTGATTTTGGACGAACCCTCGGCGGTGCTGACGCCCGAGGAGTCCATTCGCCTGTTCCGCATCATCAACCATATGAAGGAGCTCGGCCTGTCGATTGTGCTGATCAGTCACAAGATGGTCGAAGTGATGCAGTCCGACCGGGTGACCATCCTGCGCAAGGGTAAAGTGGTCAATACCGTCCGGCCCGGCGACGTGACCCCCAAAGAACTGACCCGCATGATGGTCGGCCGCGATGTCGAGTTGCGCGTGATCCGGGATCGCTCGGCTGAAGAGGCGGCAGTACCGGAAACTGTTCTGATTGTTGACAAGGTGAGCTATCGCGACAACCGGGAAAATCTGGCTTTGGATCAGGTCAGCCTTACCATCGGCAAAGGCGAGATACTGGGGCTGGCCGGGGTGTCCGGCAACGGGCAGAAGGAGTTGTTCGAAATTCTATCGGGCATCCTGATCCCCGAAAGCGGCAACGTGACGCTTGCGGGTGAACGGATCGAAGGGTTGCCGTCCCGCCATTATATGGATCGCGGTGTGGGTCTGGTGCCCGACGACCGCTTCCGTGAGGGGCTGATCCCCGAGTTCGACATTCAGGAAAACATGATCCTAGGCTGGCAGCGCCATGACGACTACACCCAGGGGCCTTTTCTGAACCAGAAACAGATCGGTACCATCGCCGAAGGTCTGATCGACGAGTTTCAGATAAAAACGCCATCCGCCACTACTCCGGTTAACCACTTGTCTGGCGGCAACGCGCAAAAAGTCATTCTTGCGCGCGAATTCGTGCATTCGAACAAGCTTTTGCTGGCCAATCAGCCGACGCGGGGGCTGGATCTGGGCGTGATTGAATATGTCTACAAGCAGATCATCGCAAAACGCGATGAAGGCTATGCCGTGCTGATGGCCTCGGAAGAACTGGAAGACCTGCTGAACCTGTCGGATCGCATCGCGGTGATCTCGGGTGGCCGGATCACCGGCGTGGTCGACCCCGAAAACACATCCATCGAAGAGATTGGCCTGCTAATGGCCGGTGAGAGAAAGGAGGCTGCGGAATGACCTCCATCGAACGCGATACCGGGGCACCACACCCAATCACCCGGATCAGGATCGAACCCCGCGTGAACCGCAAACCGATCTGGACGTTCTCCATGTATCTGGCAGCGACCCTGTTCGGGCTGATGCTGTCGGCACTTTTGCTCTGGACAAGCGGCGCGGATGTGATCAAGGCCTTCTCGGCCCTGCTGAACGGCGGTTTTGGCAGCCAGAAGGCGCTTGTCGCAACGCTGGCCAAGGCGACGCCGCTGATCCTGACCGGGTTGGCGACCGTGGTGGCTTTCCGCGCCCAAGTCTGGAGCATCGGGCAGGAAGGTCAGGTCTATGCGGGTGCGATGGGGGCCTATACCGGCTATCTGATGCTGGCTGGTCTGCCGCCTGCCTTGTACATCGCCGGGATCATCCTGTGCGGCATGATCGGCGGGGCGGTTCTGGGCGCATTGGCGGCGATCCTGAAAGACCGGTTCGACGTGAACGAGATCATCTCGACCGTCATGATGAACTATCTGATCGTGTTCTTTCTGTCGTATCTGATTGGCGGCGGGCCCTGGACCGAGGTGTCGACCTCGGTCGTTTATCAGCAAACCGCGCCTATCAGCGAGGCCGCTCAATTGCCTGCTTTGTTCGGCAGCAGCAAGCTGCATCTGGGTTTTGCTTTCGCCATTGTCGCGGCGCTGGTCTGCTACATTGTTCTGGACAAGACCCCGCTGGGCTATGAAATCCGCGCCATGGGCTACAACCCGGTGGCACTTGCCTATCGCGGCACCAATATCGGGCGCACCATCGTGCTGGTGATGATCCTCAGCGGCGCGATTGCCGGGCTGGCGGGCGTGTCGGAAATCTTTGGAACTGCGCACAGGCTCCGGTCCGACACGCTGTTCAACCTCGGTTATACCGGCATCATCATCGGCATGATCGGCGGCCTGCGCCCCTTGGGCACAGTGGTGGCCGGGATCATCTTTGGCGGGCTCAGCAGTGGCGCGCTTTACATGAAACTTCTGGCGCAGGTACCGGCGGCGCTTGTACCGGCGATGGAGGGCATTCTGATGCTGACCTTCCTGTGTGCCGGCGTGGCCGCCCGCTACAAGATCGTGAGGGTCCAGACCGATGGGTGAGTTGTTCCAGCAAACCATTCTGATCAGCATCCTTGCGGGGATGGTCCGTATCGCCACCCCGATCCTGTTCGCCGCTATCGGAGAGCTGGTGACCCAGCGCGCGGGCATCTGGAATATGGGTGTCGAGGGCACGATGCTGATGGGCGCGTTCACCGCCTACTTCGTCGCTACCGCCACCGGGTCGATCTGGCTTGCCGTCCTTATGGCTATGGTGGCCGGGGCGCTGGTCGGGCTGATCATCGCCTTTATGACCGTGACCATGCGGGTGGATCACTTCATCACCGGGCTCGCAGTCAATCTGCTGATCGCGGGCCTGACGCTCTATTGGTTCCGCATGTATATCAAGGGCCGCGCTCAGCCCACATTCGACGGGTTCGAAAACGTCCCGATCCCGGTCCTGTCTTCGATCCCCATTGTCGGAGAAATCCTGTTCGACCAGCGCCTGCTGACCTATGTCGCCTTCCTCGCCGTGCCCGCGGTCTGGTATCTGCTCTACCGCACCCGTTGGGGGTTGGAGCTGCGCTGCTTGGGAGAAAATCCTAAGGCGCTGGACATCAAGGGCCTGAGCGTTGGAGCCCGCCAATATGGTGCCGTTCTGTTCGGCAGTGTGATGACTGGGCTTGGGGGCGGCTTCCTGATGCTGGGTTTTTCGGACCGTTTTCTGGCCGACATCACCGCCGGGCGCGGCTGGCTGGCAATCGTAGCCTTGATTGCTGGTAACTGGATGCCCAAGGGCGTGCTGGCTGCCGTACTGGTCTTCGCACTGCTGGAAAGCGTGGCGACCCATGTGCAGGTGTTGGGCATCGATGTGCCGCATCAGATCTTCCTGGCGCTACCGTACCTCGCTTCAATCCTGTTGCTGATGGGCCTGCGCCGACAATCTCGCCAGCCGCAGCGCCTTGGCATCCCGTATTTCCGCTGATCCGTGAAAAGGAGAGCATTCATGACACCCGCAACTTGCACCGACCCGGTTGTTCTGGAGAACTGGCATCCCCTTTCATCCGTCGACGAGATGACGGCGGGCGGTGTTCACAGCACAGTCTTGCTGGGTCAGACCCTGTCCTTTGGGATGGATGCGGATGGTCAGGCATATGTCTGGGAACCCACAGCTGACCTGGCCGAGGGGATGGCCTTCGATCCGAGCAAGATTGGGAAGGAGGTGAATTCTCAGATTGAATACGGTTATGTCTGGGCCAGCTTGGGCGACAATCCCGAACCGCTGTTTTCCTTTCCGGAATATCAGGAGGCCGACCGCCGCTTTGTGCCCACGGGCATGTTCGGCGTGAATGTCTCCGCCGGGCGCGGGGTCGAGAACTTTCTGGATATGGGTCATTTCCCATACGTTCACACAGGTATCCTGGGCGAGGAACCCCATACCGAGGTCAAGGAATATGATGTCGAGGTTTCGGAAACTCGGGATGAAATTCTCGCCACGCGCTGCCGGTTCTATCAGCCGCAGGCGGCGCTGTCCTCGGACGAGGGCGCAGACGTGGAATACACCTATCGCGTGCCGCATCCGAACTGCGCCATTTTGTATAAATCCAGCCCGAATGACCCGACCCGGCGCGATGCGATCTATCTGTTCATTCAGCCGGTTGGGCCGGAAAGCATTCTGGCGCATACGGGCATGTGCATTCTGGACAATGAGAACACCTATCAGTCGATCCGCTATTTCCAGCAGGTGATCTTTGGGCAGGACAAGCCCATACTCGAAAATCAGGTGCCCAAGCGACTACCCCTGGACCCACGTGCCGAAACCCCGATCCGAGCCGACAAATCCGCCATCGCCTATCGCCGCTGGCTCAGCGGCAAGGGCCTGACCTATGGCGTGATCCCGGTCTCCAACCCCTGAACCATTCGATTACACGGAGGATACCATGACCTGCGACAACAAAATCCTGTTGAACGACTGGCATGTTGTTGCCGAGGCCGACCTGCTGGCCTTTGGCGACGTACAACAAACCGTTTTGTTTGAAGAGCCGGTCTATGTGTCACGGGATGGGGATGGCAGGATCTCGGTCAGACGGAATACTGCGCAAGGACCAAAACTACCGTTGCAGGAGAAATACGGGTTCATCTGGACCTGCCTTGGCACGCCGGAACGCGACATCATTCATGTCCCCGAAGCCTTTGAAACTGATCGCTATCTGGTTAGTGGCGGCTCGTTCGGGGTCAAGGTTTCGGGTCTTCGCGTGGTCGAGAACTTCCTCGACATGGGCCACTTCCCATTTGTTCACACCGGCTGGTTGGGTGAGGAACCACATACCGAGGTGCAACCCTATGAGGTGGAACTGACCAAAGATGACGAGATCATCGCGTCGGAATGCTACTTCTATCAGCCGCAAGCCTCACCCACGGCCGAGGGAGGGATCATGGTGGAATACACCTATCGCGTTTACCGGCCCTATACGGTGGCTCTGTATAAAACCAACCCGACCTATCCCGACCGCAACGACTATATCGTGCTGTTCATTCAGCCGGTCGGGCCCGAGGAATGCATCGTTCACCCCTATCTCTGCTACGTCAAGGACGGGATGGAAGAGGACACGCTGCGCTGGTTCATGCAGCTGATCTTTGCGCAGGACAAACCGATCCTGGAAAACCAGATCCCGCGCAAGCTGCCGCTCGATCCACGGGCCGAAACTCCCATTCGTGCGGACAAAGTCGCCATTCTTTATCGCCGCTGGCTGAGGGACCACGAGGTCACCTTTGGCACGCTTCCAGCAGTCGCCTGAGCCGGCGCAGAAAGGACATTAAATGACTACGGAACTTCATTCGCAATGGATCCCGATCGCCTCAAGCTCGGATCTGCCGCTGCGCCATGTGTATCAGGCCAAGCTGCTGGGGCGGGAATTCGCCGTGTGGCGTGCCGATGACGGCTATGTCAACATCTGGGAAAATCGCTGCCTGCACCGCGGTGTGCGATTGTCGATTGGCATAAATGACGGGCGCGAGCTGAAATGCCAGTATCACGGCTGGCGCTACGCCAACCGCACGGCGGGCTGTACCTATATCCCGGCGCACCCGGCGGACGCTCCGGCGCGGACTATCTGCAACAACACTTACCCGGCGCACGAGGCGCATGGTCTGGTCTGGTGCGGCGAGCAGGCGGTCGGTGACATCCCGGCACTGGATGGGTTCGAAACGGCCACCGTGTTGCGCCCGATCCCGGTCAACGCGCCGCGTGATTTCGTAATCGAGGCGCTGACCGGTTACAGCTTTGCCGATGGCTGCACCGGGTCGATCAACGATGACGGGTCGGTCACGGTGACAGCCGGTGACGGCAGCGCCGTTCGGTTTTTCGTGCAGCCCTGCGACAGCGATCACAGCGTCATTCGCGGGCTCGCGAACCAGACAGCGCAGGGTGCAAAACATGTCGCGCTACTGCGTAATCACAGTCAGGCACTGAGCGCACTGCGTCGGAAGATCGAAGCCCAGGCTGCGCAACTTGAAGCCCCCGAACCGATGTCAGCTCCGATCGGGCGCGTGGCCGAGGATCTGGTCGATATCCCAGCCGTCAGCACGGACGGGCGCAAGGCCGATCTGCGTGTGCAGGTTGCAGCGAAAAGCGTGACGGCCGATGGGATTGTCAGTCTGCGGCTGGAGCCGATCACCGGCAACCGATTGCCCACCTTCCAGCCCGGCGCACATATCGACGTGCATCTCCAGAACGGGCTGGTGCGGCAATACTCGCTGACCAACGGCCCAGGCGAGACCGATCATTACACCATCGGCGTGAAACGCGAACCGGACAGCCGGGGCGGCTCGATTGCAATTCACGACAGCGTCAGTAAGGGAGATGTTCTGGCGATTTCGGCTCCGCGCAACAACTTCCCTTTACGTCGCGATGCGGTGAAAACGATTTTTATTGCCGGGGGCATTGGAGTCACGCCACTTTTGTCGATGGCGCGAACGCTGAACAGCCAGAACCTTGGGTTCGAGTTCCACTATTTCGTCCAGTCCGACGACCACGTGGCCTTTAAACAAGCCATCGGTGAATTCGAACAGGCGGCAAACTTGCACAAGGGCCTGTCCCCAGACGAAACTGTTGCCACTTTGCGCAAGGTTCTGGCTGATCCTGGCCACGCCCGCCACATCTATATCTGTGGCCCGGGCCCAATGCTGGAAGCGGCCCGTCAGGTCGCCGCCGATTGCGGCTGGTCCGACGAGGCGGTGCATTTCGAGTACTTCAAGAACACGGTCGAACTGGACGATTCCAACAGCTTCGGGATTGATCTCGCCCGCTCGGCCATGACGCTAACCGTGCCCGCAGGCCAAACCATTCTTGAGGTGCTACGCGAAAACGGGATCAACATGGGCAGCTCCTGCGAACAGGGCGCCTGCGGCACCTGCCGCTGTGGTGTGATCGAAGGCGAGGTGCTGCATCAGGACGTCTACCTGTCCGACAGCGAAAAGGACGAAGGCAAGTCGATCATGACTTGCGTCAGCCGGGCCAAATCCGACCGGCTTATTCTGGATATCTGAGGTGCATGATGATCAAGCTTTATGATTATGAACTGTCGGGCAACTGCTACAAACTGCGTCTGCTGATGTCCTTTCTGGGCATCGAATTCGAGACCGAGAAGATCGACTTCTACCCTGGCCTTCAGCACAAGTCCGATGAGTTCCTGAAGCTCAACCCGCTGGGGCAATTGCCGGTGATCGACGATGACGGGCTGGTACTGCGAGATGCGCAGGCGATACTGGTCTATCTTGCGTCGAAATATGACGGCTCGGGCAAATGGTACCCGACCGGCGACCCGGCACTGCTGGGGCAGGTGTCGCAATGGCTGGCCTTTGCCGACGGGATCACCTCGACCGCCTCGGCTGCGCGGTTGCATGACAGCCTGCTGTACCGCCATCTTGATATCGACGCGGCCCGTGCAGGCGCTCATAACCTGTTCCGAATCCTTGACGAGCACCTGTATTTCGCCGAGCTGGACGGGCAGGATTGGATTTGCCCGGGGGATCATCCGACCATCGCCGATATCGCCTGTTTCCCCTACATCATGCTCAGCGAGGATGGCGGCATATCGCGGATGGATTACCCGGCGATCCGCCGCTGGTGCGACCGGTTCAAACGCATGCCCGGCTTTGTTGTGATGTCCGGCGTCTTCCCCGCCGGGCCTGCGGCTGAAAAAGGGGCTGAACAGGCCGCGTAACCCCGGAACCCCTTTTCGCCGCATACCCGTGCGGCGAAACTCGGCGTCCGGCCCAAGATGCGACACATTTGGACCGGACGCCACCTTTTGACGAATTTCCAAGTAAGGACAGACTCATGATGAGAACTCGCGCCGCAGTCGCCCTTGCCCCCGGCAAGCCGCTTGAAGTGATGGACGTGAACCTTGAGGGCCCTCGCGCCGGAGAGGTTCTGGTTGAGATTAAGGCCACCGGCCTGTGCCACACAGATGAGTTCACCCGCTCAGGCGACGACCCCGAGGGTATCTTTCCCGCCATTTTGGGCCACGAAGGCGCCGGCGTGGTTATCGAGGTGGGCGAGGGCGTTACCTCTCTGGAAGTCGGCGATCACGTGATCCCGCTATACACGCCCGAATGCCGTGAATGCGAATACTGCCTGAACCCCAAGACCAATCTGTGCCAGTCGATCCGCGCGACGCAGGGGCAGGGCCTGCTACCCGACGGCAGCACCCGGTTCTCGATGCTGGATGGCACGCCGATCCACCACTATATGGGCTGTTCGACCTTTGCCAATCACACCGTTGTGCCCGAGATCGCGCTGGCCAAGATCCGCAAGGACGCGCCCTTTGACAAGGTCTGCTACATCGGCTGCGGCGTCACCACCGGTATCGGCGCGGTGATCAACACTGCTAAGGTAGAAATCGGTTCGCGCGGGGTGGTCTTCGGCCTCGGAGGCATTGGCCTGAACGTGATCCAGGGCCTGCGTCTGGCGGGCGCGGATCAGATCGTCGGCGTTGATCTCAATAACAGCAAGTTCGAAATGGCAAGTCAGTTCGGCATGACCGATTTCGTTAACCCGTCACATATCGAGGGCGATCTGGTGGCGCATCTGGTCAAATTGACCAATGGTGGCGCAGACTACACATTTGATGCCACGGGAAATGTGAACGTGATGCGCACAGCGCTGGAGGCCGCCCACAAGGGATGGGGTGAATCGATCATCATCGGCGTGGCACCGGCAGGAGCCGAGATCTCGACCCGCCCATTCCAGCTGGTAACGGGCCGCAGCTGGCGCGGCACGGCATTCGGCGGCGCATCGGGCCGAACGGATGTGCCCAAAATCGTCGACTGGTACATGGACGGCAAGATCGAGATCGACCCGATGATCACACACAAGCTGACACTTGACGAGATCAATCACGGATTTGACCTGATGCATGAAGGGAAGTCCATCCGCGCAGTTGTTGAGTTCTGATCCATGAAGCTGATCGAAAGCACGGCGTGTTTCGGAGGAAAGAATGCAGTCTACAGTCACGCTTAGGCGGCCTGTTGCTGTGACATGACCTTCGGTATCTACCTGCCGCCGCAGGCCAAAACGACGTCTGTGCCAGTCTTGTGGTATCTATCCGGCCTGACCTGCACTCATGAAAACGCCATGTCCAAGGCCGGGTTGCAACAATTTGCGGCCAAACACGGGTTGGCGCTGGTCTTCCCGGACACGTCCCCACGAGGCGAAGGTGTGGCCGATGACGAAGCTTATGATCTGGGACAGGGTGCTGGGTTTTATGTGAATGCGACGCAGGCCCCTTGGGCACCAAATTTCCGCATGCATGACTATGTTTCGCGTGAACTGTACGCGTTGGTGTGCGGCAATTTCCCGGTTACGGAGGCACACGGCGTCACCGGCCATTCAATGGGTGGGCACGGAGCGCTTACGCTCGCAATGCAAAACCCCAATCAGTATAAATCGGTCTCGGCATTTGCACCGATTACCAACCCCACCCGGTCTAATTGGGGGCGCAAACAACTGACGGCCTATCTGGGCGAAGATGAATCCGCGTGGCAGGATCACGATGCGAGCGTTCTGGTGCAAACCCGTGGCTGGCCGCGCGATATCCTGATCGATCAGGGGGATGATGACCAGTTCTATGAGCTCCTTAGCCCAGCGGCGCTTGCTCATTCAGCCAAAGCTGCGAAGGTTGAACTAACTTATCGGGAACATGAAGGGTACAATCATAGCTATTACTTCGTCGTAAGCTTCGCCCAGGATCACGTAGACTGGCACGCAAACAGGCTGCTTTGAACTTGGCGATTGTATTTGTTCCCGCAGTTTCTCTCAAATAGAGCTTGAAACTGCATTCTAACGAATGTCCGCTATTCAGAAAGTCACCTAACCAGAATGATGCTGCGGCGAATGTCTCCTTTCCGCCCTCTGTGCAGAAGTTAGAGGTCGAATAGCAGAATAAGTTCGATTTCCTACCCCCCCTACCCTGCCCGCCTGATGCCGCCAGTTTAGACTCCGGGTTTTAATAATCTGCGCCCTGCCGGGTATCCCAGAGACGCAGAATTTCTATCTGAGTGGGCATTACACGATAGATTAGCGTAAATGGGGTTCGCGGTACTGAAAGCTCCCGTACGTCTTGGCGTGTGTCACTTGGGTGACCTGCATACGGGTTTGCTGCAAGAGTAAGCTGAATGGCTTTGAGCTGTGCTCGTGCCCTTTTGCTGCCTTCAGGAAAAACTGACGTGTAGTAGTAGCGGAACCATTGAATGTCCCGGGCCGTATCTTCGAGAAATACAATTTTCATTGGCTATTGGATTGCCCGCTTGCGACCGGAGCAGAGAGCTCATTCTCGGTATCCCAGCTGTCTATCCAGGCATTCATTTCGTCTGCCGTGATGAACTTACCTAGATCTGCTTTTTCGACAGCTGCATCAATGGCTGCTCGCTTTGCGGCCTTGGATTCCAACATCATTCTAATTGCTCGTACAGCGAGCTGCGCAGGCGGCCGATCTTCTATCGCAGCTTCTCGTTCCAGAGACTTTCTCAAGTCTTCATCAAGACGGATTGAATATGGGCTGGTTCTCATCGCAATCACCGGTTTCCGCGTTGTAGTACAATGTAATACATCCGCATTCTATTCACAATAGATCGATGGGATGAACTTCGTCTGTTGCTCTGAACTCATAAGCGAGATGGGAATTCATAAGTACGGCCTGCTCGTCTGCGGTTATTTTGAGTTTTGCGCCAACAATGCGGTTGGCTGCATGTCTCCCCGATCGATCTTTGACATCAGAGAAATCAAATAGGCCTGGTGAGATTTTATGTTCTCCGCTCGTTGGAAAATAAATCCCAAAACCATGAAACGGAGAGCTGGGCCATGTGTCGATTTCATAGCATACCAAGTCTGACCAAATCGTAGGTATTCGGCGATATCGTCCATAAGTCGGTCACAATGAGCCTGATTCCGGGCAAAGCGAAGTTCCGAGCACAAACGAGGAAAGCTGCGCTCCATTTGATCTGGAGAAACTTGAATCTGAGAAGGTTTTTCTTTCTTAACTATCGGATTCAAAGAGGGTTCTGTTGCGAAGTTTCAGTTGTAGTTAGAATACGCGCTGTAGCAGCAGGTTTAGGAGGCGAGTTCCGCGAACTGACGAAACGGACAGAGTCCGGGCGTGATTTGACCTTTGCGGATCATGTGCGCCACTTCAATTCCGTCCAACGTTGCAGCTGCTGATGCGAAGGCTTTGAACCCCAGCATCGGGCGCGTTCGTCTTTTGATGAAACGGTGGTCCTGTTCCACTATGTTATTCAAGTATTTCCGCCTGACCATTTCAATTGGGACTGGGCAACCAAAGCCTTTCAACATTTTGTTTATGGCCTTGATGCCAGCCGTATTGGCTCCGCTTTTGTCGATGACAATCTTTCTCGGGAGTCCGTTGACCTCCAGTGTCCGAGCAAAGAATTTGGTGGCGGCGGGTTTGTTTCGACGCTGCGAAAGCATGAAATCAAGCGTCTTACCGTGCTTGTCGACAGCTCGGTAGAGATATACCCATGCCCCTTTCACCTTGATGTAGGTCTCGTCCATTCTCCAAGAACGGTCGCAAGATTTTTTGCGGCGACGCGCGGCCTCAGCAATCGCGCTGGAGTATCTCTTCACCCAGCGGTTCAGTGTAGTGTGGTCCACCGAAACACCGCGCTCACTCATGATTTCCTCCAGGTCACGGTATGAAACACCGTATCGAACGTAGAAAAAGACCGCGAATAGGATCACATCCTTCGGATATTGCGCACCCTTGAAAGAAATCATGAACTGACTTTCGGCTGAATTACACCGGCCGCTATTCACTCTCTGCGTTCTTGAGCGTCAATGGCAAAAAGTTTGCAACAGATCCTTTGCGCGGTCATTCCTGCCAATTTTGCGAAAGTGAAGTGATAACTTCAGCGGACGCCTGAAACGCAGAGTCTGAAGGCTTGGAAAGCAAACGACTACAGGCAATGCCGTCTAGGCTCAAACTAACGACTTTCTGCTCAAATATTCAGGATTATTGGATCGCGACATCATGCCCCGGGCGGAGTGTGCACGAGACCACTCAAAGTTAAATACTTATAGAAGGTAAAGTTGTCTCGGGCGGGGTTCCTCGCACGTTCGCCCAACCGCCCTGCCCTACAACTTTGAAATGCCTATCCCATTCAGATTGGCAGTGCGGTTACCAGTGATTCCAATTAACCGGTCGGCGATGCCGAGCCCAACTCGACCTCCCCTGCCCTTCGTTCAAACGCCAAAACTAAGGACAGTGTGTTTGGTTTGAATCAGTATAGAAAGGCACCGGAATATCCCGGTGCCTCGCTGATAGACAGTTGAGCCGGCGTTCTTACCCGTGGGTAACGTCGTCCTCCTCCCGCAGATCATCGATAAGGGTTGCAATCGCGCGTTCAAGTTTCGCCCGGTCAACCCGTGTGAAATCTAAATTGTATCGCAATTCCATTCGGCCGCTGGAGGCTGAGCATTTGGCGATCCCTGCCCGGCCCGGAACCTGGAAGGTGGTCTTGGCGCGTCGCGGTTTCTCGGACGTCTGAGCGCGCGGCTTTGACTGTGACGCAGACTCTCCCGTCACGAAGCTGCGCAAAATCTCTAATTCTTGCGCACTATCGCGACCAGGAGCCTTCATGAGTGCGGTACTGAGCTGTCGTATCAAACCCGGATCACCGTCCAGTTTCCGCTTGAGGTCAACACCGACATTACGCGGGATATCGTTTGGGTGTTCCAAGACCTTTTCCAGCATCATCAGCAAACTGGCAAACGCTCGGATGTAACTGCGCTTCGTATAGCTGGCCGATCTGAATAGAATTGTCACGGCCTTATCTACATCCGCGCAATCATTGGCTGGATCCTCGGCATAAGCACGCGCCAGCGCACCCATCTCGGCAAAGGAAATGTCTTTTCGGATCAGGTTTTCGTCAACCATCCGACGATAGCTGTCGTCGAGATTTGCCGGCTCCGATATGCCCGCGGGAATCTTTGTATATTCAGCGTCTCCGGTTTCATCCAATAACGCGCGGTACGCTGACAGGCGACGCATCCCTTGTATCAGATCAAAGCGACCATCCTCGCGCCTCTCGACCCGGATCGGGTTTGACAATCCGATATCCTGAATCGACGCTTTCAGTTCGTCCAATTCCGGGTCGGGGCCGGGTTTGCGATCCCTGGTCAGTTTTTCAGTCACCACATCGTTCAGATTGATGTGCTCGGTCACCAACCCTTCCGAGCGCAGTCGAACCAGTTCATGGGCCAACCGGTCATTTTCGACGCGGATGGCATCCTCGGTCGATTGCTGATCGCGCAGCGCCTCGGCGTTTTCCGAGATCGCTGCGGCCATCGGCCCGCGCCGCTTTTCCAGAACTTTGTCGGGCACCTTGCCAACCGGAATGTCATCCATGGCCGGCATGTCTATATCGAACATTCTACGTTTGCGGCTCATGCGTCATCCTCCAGTTTGTCCCAGGCGGTCAGCATCACGCCCCGGAATTCTTCATAGACGTTGTCAAATGTCGACCTGGCGCGACGCCAGGTCTCGCGGGTCATTTCGCGATAGTCCATCTCGTATACGGAACTGAGGAAGCGGCCCGACTGTTCCACCGCACGTGTCATCTCGACCGGGTGTTTGGCCAGATGTTGATCGAAAACTTTGCTAAAGGCGTCATACATGGCCGCGTGCAAGGCGTTACCAGGTTCATATCGTGTCAGAAGGAACCGAATTTCGCAGAACGCCTTGGGTAACCCGATCTTACCCGTGGGTAAGGTCTTGTCGAAACCATAGGCCAGATCCTCGAGCGCTTCGGCCAACTGCCCGATAAACGAAGTGGTGGAATCGTATTCCCAATAACCGGGCCCCGAAGGGATATAGAGCATGTCAGCGGCAAATACAGCGTTCATCGACTGGTAACCAATCGCAGGCGGACAATCGAACAGGATCAGGTCATAGGCATCATCCGGGATCTGATCCAGGTACCGGGAAACCGCCGCAAAGAAAGACCATTCCGGGTTCAGGTGCCGGTACTGGGCCGAAGCAAATTCAACAAAGGCCGCGTTTGCGCAGGACGGGATCGCATCGATGGTCGACCACGAGGTTTGCCGAATGAAGTCCGAAATTCTCAGATCACCCAGCCCCATATCTGTGATCGACGGCGGCAATTCACGCTGGGGCAGGGCGGTGCCCGATTCTGCAGCGGCGGGTCTGTTGTTCATCCGCTGGGTCTCGCGGATCAGGTCACGCGCCATGATACCCCAGACAGTATAGTCCTCGGCCACATCGGTCAGGCCCATCGAATGGCTAAGCGTTGCCTGCGGGTCGAAGTCAACAACCAACACACGATACCCATCCAGAGCTGCGGCATGAGCGAGGTGCAACGCCACGGTTGACTTGCCGGCACCACCCTTGAAATTCGCCACCGCTGCCCGGATCGCCCGTTTCCCAACAGGCCGCGGAGGCATCAGGACCTTCCGGTTCAACTTAAGGCGACGGCGCAGCTCATTGACTTCTTCCAGGCTGAACCAGCGCTGCCGCCCTTCCGGCTCGACCTCACCACCGGGCAACGACGGATCCGCGGCCAGCTTGCCGCGAAAGGTGGATTGGTTGATCCGAAAGATCAGCTCGGCCACTTCCCAACTGGAGAATCGGCGTAGGGTCTTTTCCATCTCGGGGCTGAAGGTCTGGCGGCGGATCCAGCCCTGCAACTTGAGAGATTGCGTGCGCAATGCGTTCAGGTCTTCGTGCGTGTACATGCCTCGGGTCTCATTTAGTGGACGTAAATTTTGTTGTTGTTGCTATTTACGCCCAATTTGCAGTTTTGGCAAAAGAAATTATTGTATGAATTGGAACTTACCCATGGGTAAGAAAACAAGGCGCCAATGGACGGTTTGCGATTCGCCGCTACTGCATTCTATCCAAACGCGATCCACTTGTAGGCGACCACTGTATTTGGGGGGTCATACCTGGGCAACTCGCGGCATTTAGGGGGACACAAGGCCCAAATAGGGGGTCATCCAGAATGTCCCCCATCACCATAACTTCACCAGATTCTTTTCTTTTTGTTTGAAGCGAATGAAGCCGTGATCCGCAAAAATCTACCTCGGACTTGACAGAATCGGATCAATGGACGCTAATCAGGGCACGATAGCGAAAAGCGTTGAACAAAGGCGCGATCAGGGGAATAAATCCCCGTATGAGGCAGCAAGAGCGGTGAGGAGGACGATGCAGGTTGCAAAACCGGTGGGGCGCAATGCCTCCGCCCTCAAATACGATATTCTATCTGCGCTGACTGTCTATGCATTGTCAGGCGACAAGCACCGTCATCGCAGTATGCTGCGGATCATGTCTCTGATCACGACGCGCTATAACTGGCGCAACAATGAACTGTCGATTGGACGAGAGGAGATGGCCCGGCTTTGGTCGGTTGATGAACGGACGGTCAAGCGGGAGATGGCCAAGTTACGGACAAGCGGCTGGGTCATGGTAAAACGGCCAGCCGCACGTGGGCGTGTGGCGGTCTACGAACTGGACCTGAAACAGATCCTGTTGGATACGTCCGGGGTCTGGCCGACAATCGGACCGGATTTCGAGGACAGAATGCAGGCAGACCCTGAGCCCGAAACCAATGTCATTCCGTTTCAGACCAGGCCAGCGCCGCCCGAACAAGATGGCGCAGATGTCTGGGCACAGGTGCAATCGATTCTGCACGGGCGCGACCCTGAACTGTGGTCGAGCTGGTTTCAGCATCTGAGCGAGGCGGACAGGGCAGGGGGCTGTGTGACGCTCATCGCGCCATCGCGGTTCATGGCGGATTATATTTCGCAGAAATGGACCGCGCGCGTTCTCGCGGCCTATGGCCGGGTAGATCCATCGATCAGAACATTGCGAATCGACGTGGCGGAATAGGGCACCGCATCGGTGCAGGAGGTCGGGTTACGTAACGGCATCGGCTCTTGATATCGGTTGGCGCAATCCTTTTGTCGGCAGATCCGGGCCGTAAAGGGTGCGACCCCAGGCCGGTCTTGCCCCAATTCGGGTTGCCGACTATCTAGCGTAAACGGTTCAATAACCGGTGGGGCACCAATTCGGCCTGTTCCAATTGTAATGACTGTGGAATTTCGCTTTGCAAAAGTTGAAACAAAAGTTCACCCAGGGCCTGGATGAATCGATCCTGTGGCGGCTGCTGTCCGAGAACATGCGGTCGCAGCTTGTCCCATATTCAATCGCCATCGTTGCAATGGTCTTTGTCGCGGCAACAACTGCGGCAGTTGCGTTCATCATGAGGGATGTTGTGGATTCGTTGTTTGACAGCGAAAACTCTGCGCGGGTTATCGGGGTTTCGATCGCGGTGTTTGTGATTTTCCTGATCAAGGGGGTTGCAACATATGTGCAGGTTGTGGCTCTGACGCGGGCAGGCAACCGGATCGTGGCGGTCAAGCAAATACAGCTCTATGACAAGCTGCTGCGGCAGGGGGTGTCCTTTTTCAACCTGACCGAAAGCTCTGATCTGCTGATGAAAGTGACGCAGTCGGCGCAGGCTGCGCGGACGGTGATCGAGCTGATGGTGACCTCGGCGGTGCGTGACACACTGACGCTGTTCGGTCTGCTGGCGGTGATGTTCTATCAACAGCCGGTGCTGTCCCTGATCACGCTGGTTATCGGGCCGCTGGCAATCTGGGGTGTTCGCACCCTGTTGCGCAAAGTGCGCGAGATTGCGGATATGGAACTGCAATCGATGTCGGCGATCATGAAAGTGATCCAGGAGACCTCGCGTGGTATCCGTGTGGTCAAGACTTTCAGCCTGGAAGAACGAATGGCCGGGCAGATGTACTCGGCCGTCAAGAGCGTCGAGAAACGCCGCAACAAACTGGCGCGTCTGAAAGCGGCCACCAGCCCGTTGATGGATATTCTGGCAGGGCTTGCCATCGCCTCGGTCATCGGGCTGAGTGCGGCGAGCCTGTTTGGCTCGCGCGGATCGACCCCGGGCGAACTGATGTCGTTCGTGACCGCTTTGATGATGGCTTACGAGCCCGCCAAGCGCCTGTCCAAGGTGCGCGTCGGGCTGGAAATCGGCCTGCGTCGCGTGCGGATGCTGTTCAAACTGCTGGACGAGCCCGAGACCCTGCCAGAAGACGAGAACCCGCATAGCCTGCCAGAGGGCGGTCCGGGCAAGGTCGAGTTCGACCATGTCACATTTGGCTATCGCCGCAAGGAACCGATCCTGAAAGACATGTCGCTGACCTTCGAGGCAGGCGAGACGACAGCACTTGTTGGCTTGTCTGGCGGTGGTAAGTCCACCGTTCTGAATCTTGCCCTGCGTCTATATGATCCGCAAACAGGGGCGGTCACAATCGACGGGCAGGATATCAAACATGCCTCGTTCAAGACGCTGCGCAACAACATGTCCTTTGTCGGACAAGAAACATTCCTGTTTTCGGCCTCGGTCGCAGACAACATCAGATTTGGCCGTGAAGGAGCTTCGCGCGACGAGGTGATCGAAGCCGCCAAGGCGGCAAACGCCTATGACTTCATCATGAAGTTGGAAAACGGCTTTGATACGATGGTGGGCGAGAATGGCTCTTTCCTGTCCGGAGGGCAGAAACAACGTCTTGCGATCGCGCGTGCACTGCTGCGTGACAGTCCGATCCTATTGCTGGACGAACCAACCAGTGCGCTGGATTCGGAATCCGAACATCTGGTGCAAGAGGCGCTGCATCGTTTGACCAAAGGGCGGACGACGATCATCGTGGCGCACAGGCTGTCCACGATCATGCATGCAGACAAGATCGTTGTGATTGAAAGCGGGCAAGTCAGCGAACAGGGCAGTGCCCAAGCGCTGCTCGAGAGCGCAGGACCATTCCGCAGACTGTATGACCACCAATTCTCTGGCGCGATAAAAGCGGGGTAGGGCGGATGGATGCCTCGGTCATCATCCCGACCTATCGCTGTTGGGATCAGTTGCAATCCTGTCTGGATTGCCTGTCGCAACAGACGCTCGATGCGGGCAGGTACGAGGTTCTGGTGGTCAACAACGATCCGACGGACCCGGTGCCCGAGGGATTCGGTCTGCCGCCTAACGCGAAGATCTTGCAAGAGGCAAAGCCGGGATCCTATGCCGCGCGCAATCGCGGCATTGTCGAGGCTGCCGCAGATCTGCTGTTCTTCACGGACTCTGATTGCCGCCCGGTTCCAGAATACCTTGAGGCGGGTTTGAAAATCGCGCAGGAATATCCTGAGACCGGACGGTTTGGGGGAGATGTTGTCCTGATCCCGAATGACAAGGATTGGACCGCGTCCGAACTTTACGATCTGCATCTGGGACTCGAGCAGAAAAAATGGGTCGAGCGGGGCCGGGCCGTTACTGCGAACCTGATCGTCAGGCGCAGCCTGATGGATCGCATTGGCCCGTTCAATGACACGGTTTTGTCCGGCGGGGATATGGAATGGAATGACCGCGCAAAAGCGGCGGGCGCGCCGATCGTTTTTGCCGCAGACGCAGCCGTTCGCCACCCGGCACGCGGTAATCTGCGGGCACATATAACCAAGGCGCGTCGGATCGAAGGTGCGCGGCTGCGGCGCAATGCAGGCCGGGGATGGGTGAACTACATCCCCCCGATCCACAAGCTGATCCCGTCTTTCAAGACGCTGATGAAACTGCTGAGGAACCCCGATCTTGGCGTGGCTCAGTCGGTAAAGGTATGGGGTGTCCACTATGTACTGCGGGTAGTGAAAATTACCGAGACTGTCCGCCTGCTGTGGCTACGGCAGCCGGATCAACGGGTCTGACCCGGCTGGCAAGGTAGGGTCGGATTATGCGCCGACCCCAACGCCGACATAGGTTTCGAACCCGGCACCTTCGGCCATGGCGGGCGAGTAGACGTTACGCAAATCGACCATGCGGGCAGTATTCATCGTACCGGCCAGATCCGTCAGGTTGAGCGCCCGGAACTCGTTCCACTCGGTCAGGATCACAACAGCGTCCGCTTCCTTGGCGGCGGCGTAAGGGTCATCCATCCACTCGACGCCGGGCAGCAGCGCCTCGCCTTCGGCCCGACCTTGCGGGTCCACAACGCGCACCCGCGCACCGCTACCGATCAGAGCCGGCACGATTGTCAGCGAGGGCGCGTCGCGCATGTCGTCTGTGTCGGGTTTGAAGGTGACACCCAGAACTGCGATGGTCTTGCCGTTGAACTTGTCGTCGCAGACGTCACGGATTTTCTCGATCATCCGGCTTTTGACGCCGTCATTCACGCGCATGACGGTTTCGGTGATCTGCATCGGATAGGCGTGTTCCTGTCCGATCCGGGCCAGCGCGGCCGTATCCTTTGGAAAACAGGACCCACCATAGCCGGGACCAGCGCGCAGGAATTTGTTGCCGATCCGCCCGTCCAGACCGATGCCGCGCGCAACCTCTTTCACATCGCCGCCAACCCGCTCGCACAGCCCCGCGATCTCGTTGATGAAGGTGATCTTGGTCGCCAGAAAGGCGTTCGCGGCGTATTTGATCAGTTCGGCGCTTTCCAGATCGGTGGTGATGATCGGAAAATCGCGCAGGTAGAGCGGGCGGTAAATCTCGCCCATCACTTCGGCGGCGCGCTCGGATTCGACACCAACAACCACGCGGTCAGGGCGCATGAAATCATCGATCGCGGCACCTTCGCGCAGGAATTCGGGGTTTGAGGCCACGTCGAATTCCGCCTTGGGATTCGCACCCAGGACGGTCTCATGCACCTTACGGTTTGTACCAACCGGAACGGTCGATTTGGTTACGATGACGGTGTATCCGGTCAGGGATTCCGCAATCTCGCGCGCTGCCGCCATCACGTAGGTCAGATCGGCGTGGCCGTCGCCGCGCCGGGTCGGCGTGCCAACGGCGATAAAGACGGCGTCCGCGCCATCGACCGCGGCGGCCAGATCTGTGGTAAAGGTCAAACGACCCGCAGCCACGTTCTTGGCCATCAGAGTGTCCAGACCAGGCTCATAAATCGGAACGTCTCCGGCTTGCAGCATCTCGATTTTTTCGGCAGCCTTGTCGACGCAGATCACGTCATGGCCGAAATCCGAAAAACATACACCAGACACTAGGCCAACATATCCGGTGCCGATCATTGCAATGCGCATACGTCCATGTCCTTTTTTTGGGGCCGTAGCGCCGGAATACGCCTTTCAACATGGGGGTTTCAAGCGGATTTTGCGGTTGACGCGCCAACGCGCCGGTTCCGGGTTCGCGGGAACGAAACGGTTGCTTTGACTATCTCTCCGCGCGTAAGTGGGGCCAAGTGCGACGTGACCTGACTGATCCCAAAGCAGCTAGGGCATGTAAACGCTCGCGGGCTGCAGGTTAAATGGATGACTGTAAACGCAAAAGATGGACAAACGGCGTCTGCGTCGCCTCATGACAGGAAAGCCCGGCGCAACCGTCTGCTGCTGTTGCTGTCGCCGTTGATCGTTCTGTTTTCACCCGTCTTGCTGCCAGTCTATTACGTCATGCGCCGTCGTCAGGGAAAGTCGCTGTTTGGCGGCAGGAAACGCATCATACGTTCGCCCATTGCGCCGGTGGGGCAAATGGGTCAGATGGCCGGGTCGTTGGCCTCGGCAACGCCGACACCTCGCAACGATGAGGAGGAGGCGCGGATCGACGCCCTGCCCGACACGTTCGCCCTGTGTCGCGTGATCGGCAACGATCTGGTGCCCAGGCACAAGGCCGGACAATCGCTGGAGAACGTGAGGTTCATTCTGGATCACGAGCCCGAGTTCGAGAATTGCACCAAACTATGGGTTTTGAACCGGATCTTTGATCCTGAGACCGAAGCAAAGCTGATTGCGCTGCTGGATCAACACGGGCAGATCTACCAACGCATCCCGTTCGATGCAGAAGTGTTGCAGTCCAGCGGGTATGACTTTTCAACCATCGAAGACCCAATGGTATTTGTCGATGGCACGCTTGCGACCTTAGAGGAGAAATCCAGACTGCCATTGGAGTCGCAGGCGTATCGGCTGCGAAACAACTATGTCATGAACAACAACGGCGCGCGAAACGCCGCGTTGGAGCTGTGTCTGCAACATGCGAAATGGGCACTGCCCTTTGATGGAAACTGCTTTTTCACCGCAAGCGCCTGGCAGGCATTCCAGGCTGACATCCTGGCCCAGCGGGACAAGCGGTATTTCGCCGTTCCGATGGCGCGGATGCTGGACAATCAGGATCTGCTGCGCGACGCCGAAGCGCCCAATGCAACGGAAGAACCGCAGTTGGCCTTTCGCTGCGACGCGCCCCTGCGGTTTGATGAGGCGCATCCCTATGGTCGCCGCCCCAAGGTCGAGATGTTCGTGCATCTTGGCATCCCGGGGCCGTGGGACAAATGGCCGGTGGCCCGGTTCGACATACCGCCCCGCAAAGTTTCGCCCGAAGGCCACCGCGTGGGGCGGGCTGGTTGGGTGGCTCGTTTGTTTTCGGGTCAGGCAAAGCTGGAACAGGACGCAGGAAACACCATCCGGGATCGGGGCGTCGCGCGTAACCTGGCCATTCAGGCCACGCTCGACATGCTCGAGGCGCGCCAGATGGCTGTTTCGGGTCCTCCCGTTTTCTATAACGAGAAGCGGCTTGATGCCTTGTCCGCTAATTCCTCGGATCTCGATGGCGCGGCCCTGCAGGCGGCGGCGGATGCGGCGCTGAAACGTGGGCCGTTCTCGGTCACTGACAAGCCCGAAGCGGGCCCCAGCGGGGACAGGCACGACTATTTCCATCCGGCTCCTTATTGGTGGCCCAACCCCAAAAGGTCGGACGGGTTGCCTTATATCAGGCAGGACGGCAACCGGGTGCCGGGCACACGGCTTTATGAGCCTGAAAGCGACCGCTTTGACCGCACGCGCCTGCAACGGATGTTCGATGACGCGACCGCCTTGGCGCTGGCTGCCCGGGTCACGGGCGATGCGGCTTATCGCGATCATGCAAAAACCCTGATCCGGACCTGGTTCATTGATCCAGCCACCCGCATGAACCCGAACCTGAACTACGCTCAGGTTCGACGCGGACATAATGACGACCGAGGGTCGGATAACGGTTTGATCGAGACCAAGGATTTCTACTTCTTTCTCGATGCGGTCCGGTTGCTGGGCGACGACGATCTGACAGACGGACTTCGCAGCTGGTGTGCGGAATTTCTGCGCTGGTTTACGACCAGCGAACAGGGTCTCAAGGAATGCAGGAATCCGAACAACCACGGCACATGCTACGATTTGCAGGCTGCGGCTCTGGCGGCGTTTGTCGGTGACACTCAGCATTTGCAGCGGGTAAACCTGCGGGCGCAGGCGCGTGTCTTGGCGACGATCACCGAAAGCGGCGAACAACCGAATGAGATGACCCGCACGATGACGCAGCACTATTGCGCCTTCAATGTGCAAAGCTGGATCAACCTGTTCAATCTGTTGGAAGGGGCGGGTCTGCGCCCCTGGAACAGTGCGGTGGCTGACCGGTTGGTGGCGGCCATGCGGCTGGTGCTGACGGAATCAGCAGAGGGTTGGAAGCACCCCCAGACCGAACCGTTCGACATGGCGCGGCTTGCGCCGATTGAACAGGAACTGCGCCATCGCAGCGGGCAGGGGGTGTTGCCGATTGACGATGCGCCCGCCTGTTTCCATCCCCATGACGGCATCGCCCCGTTCTGGCGTCAGGCGCAGCGGGATGTCTTGGGCTGACACTCTGTAATCCGATGGCTTTCAAATAGGATTTGGCCGGACCGTTCGGCTGAATGCGAACAGCCTGTTTCAATCTGCTGTTGCAAGTTTCGGAATGATCTGGATGATCGGCGTCACAAAGATCGGAGAATCCGGTCATCCGCGTGAATGCGCGGTAAAAACAAAATGGGGAGAACAAGATGTCTTTTAAGACTTTGATGGTCGCCGCCAGCGCGACCGCAATGATTGCGGCTGGCGCTTCGGCGGAAACGCTGCGATGGGCGCGCGCCGGGGACTCGCTGACGCTGGACCCGCATGCACAGAACGAGGGCCCGACCTCGACCTTTGCGCATCAGATCATGGAAACGCTGGTGATGCGCGATCATTCCGGCGCGCTGGTGCCTTCGCTGGCCACCGAATGGGCTCCTTCCGAGGAGAACCCGAATGTCTGGGTGTTCAAGCTGCGCGAGGGCGTGACCTTTCATGATGGTGCCGAGTTCGACAGTGACGATGTGGTCTTTTCGCTGAACCGCGCGATGACGCCGGATTCCGACTACAAAGAGCTGCTGGCCTCGGTCAAAGAGGTGCGCGCACCCGACAAATACACGGTCGAGATCGAGACCAACGGTCCGAACCCGATCATGCCGAACAACCTGACCAACATGTTCATGATGGACAAGGACTGGGCCGAGGCAAACAACGCCGTAAAGGTTCAGGACTATGAGGGCGGCGAGGATACGTTTGCCGCCAAGAACGCCAACGGAACAGGCCCCTACAAACTGGTCAGCCGCGAGCCGGACGTGAAAACCGTTCTGACCGCCAATGAGAACTATTGGGGCAAGGACGAGTTTCCGCTTCAGGTGACCGAAATCATCTATACCCCGATCCAGAATGCCGCGACCCGTGTTGCCGCTCTGCTTTCGGGCGAAGTTGATTTCATTCAGGACGTTCCCGTACAGGACCTTGAGCGGGTTGCAGGCACCGACGGCCTGGACGTGCGCACTGCGCCGCAGAACCGGGTGATCTTTTTCGGCATGAACATGGGCGACGCCGATTTGGGCTCGGACAATGTGGACGGCAAGAACCCGCTGGCTGACGTGCGCGTGCGTCAGGCGATGTCCAAGGCGATCAACCGCGATGCGATCAAGCAGGTGGTGATGCGCGGACAGTCGGCACCGGCGGGCATGATCTCGCCGCCCTTCGTGAACGGTTGGGATGCGGATATGGATGCATCGTCCACGACCGATATCGAAGGGGCCAAGGCGCTGATGGCCGAGGCCGGATATCCCGATGGCTTTTCGATCACGCTGAACTGCCCGAATGACCGTTACATCAACGACGAAGCGATTTGTCAGGCGGCGGTTGGTATGCTGGCCCAGATCGGGATCACCGTGAATCTGGACGCCAAGCCGAAGGCGCAGCATTTCCCGCTGCTGTCGAACCTCGAGACCGACTTCTACATGCTGGGCTGGGGCGTTCCGACTTATGACTCGGAGTACATTTTCAACTTCCTGGTCCACACCAAGGGTGAGAAGTACGGCTCGTGGAACGCGACACGGTACAATAACCCCGAGCTTGACGCCAAGATCGTGGCTCTGGCATCCGAAACGGACTTGCCTGCACGTGATCAGCAGATCGCCGAAATCTGGCAGGTTGTTCAGGATGACCAGCTTTATATTCCGATCCACCACCAGGTGCTGAACTGGGGTATGAAGTCGAATGTCGGGACGATCGTCGAGCCCGAAGATTCGCCGAAGATCAAATACTTCGAGATGAACTGAAGCATCTTGCAAACGTTGGTACAGGGCGCGCGTTCGCGCCCTGTTTCTGTTATTGCTGCCGGTAACGGGCGTGTGATCCGGTTTCGAGAATTCCTTTACCCGCACGCAAAAAACCACGAAGCTTTGAACCGTAAACAGGGAGTTATTGCCATGATCCTCAGGAACAGCGCCATTGGCCTGACCATGTTGCTTGCCTGCACAGCGCAGGCCGAAGAGTTCAAGTGGGCCTCGACCACGGACCCGCAGACGATGGACCCGCATGCGGTGAACTCGGCCCCGGTTCTGGGGTTCCTCAACAATGTCTACGAAGGGCTGGTCCGTCGTGGCAAGGATATGCGGGTCGAGCCCGCATTGGCGGTCAGTTGGGAATCGATCGGCGATGGCGACGGGTGGCGGTTCAATCTGCGCGAAGGTGTGACGTTCCACGATGGCAGCGAATTCAACGCACAAGATGTGCTGTTCAGCTATCAACGTGCTTCGGGTGAAGCGGCGGATACCCGTAGCTGGTTCGCTCCGGTGAGCGAAGTGAACGTGGTGGATGATTACACCATTGATTTCATGATGACTGCGCCGAACCCGCTGTTCCCGTCCTCGATTGCAAACTGGATGATCATGGATCAGGGCTGGGCCGAGGCGAATGATGCGGCGGTTCCGGACAAAGAGACCGGGAACTTCGCCACCCTAAACGCAAATGGCACCGGCGCGTTCAAAGTCACCGCGCGCGAGCCCGGCCTGCGGACTGTGCTGGAGCCGTTTGACGGATGGTGGGACACGGCCGAACACAACATCACCAGCGCCGAATTCACCCCGATCCAGAACCCCGCAACTGCGGTGGCAGCGATGCTGTCGGGTGATGTGGACATGATCAACCCGGTTCCGATTCAGGACGTGGCGCGATTGCAGGGCAATGATGAGGTCGACGTCATTCAGGGGATCGAGGCCCGCGTGATCATGCTGGGATTTGATCATCAGGCGGATACGCTGAAGTATACCGATGACGCGGGCAAGCCGAACCCGTTCCAGGATGTGCGCGTGCGGCAGGCGGTTGCTCAAGCCGTGAATGTTGATGCCATTCTGGCGACCATCATGCGGGGCAATGCCGAAGCGGCCTCGCAATTGGTGAGCCCGGCGATGAGCGGCTATTCTCGCACGAACGAAGATCGCCCTTCCTATGATGTAGACGCGGCCAAGGCTTTGCTGGCCGAGGCCGGGTACCCGGATGGATTCTCATTCGGTCTGAAATGCCCGAACGACCGTTATCTGAATGATGAGGCAGTGTGTCAGGCGGTTGTCTCGATGCTGGCCCAGATCGGGATTACGGCAGAGTTGGAGGCGATGCCGGTCCGCAACTACTGGCCGGAACTGCGCGAAGATAACTACGACATGTATCTGTTGGGCTGGAGCCCCGGTACTTTCGACGCTGAGCATCCGGTTCGGTTCCTCGTGGCGACCCCGAACGAAGAAAAGAAACTGGGCAGCTGGAACTTTGGCGGTTTCTCGAACGCCCGGGTTGATGAGCTGTTGCCGCAGATCCAGTCAGAGCTTGATCAGGAAAAACGCCAGGCCATGCTGGATGAGGTTGCTGGCATCATTCAGGACGAACATGTCTACGTGCCGATGTATGTGCAGCCTCTGGTCTGGGGTGCACGCAGCAACATCGAGTTGACGCAACGCCCCGACAACTTCTTCCTGCTGCGCTGGGTGACGGTGAACTGACCAGATGGGAGTGATGATCGGCGGGGTCTATCATGCCGATGACCCAGCGCCGGATTCCGGGCTTGATGGCGCATTTCGCCGTCAGGCCTCGACCATCCGAAACAGCTTGCCCGATGGAGATTTGGAGCCCGGTCGCTTTCATCTTTACGCGGCCTGGAACTGCCCGTGGGCACACCGCGTTCTGCTGACGCGTTCTGTCAAAGGGTTGCAGGACCTGATTTCGGTGTCTTACGCCAAGCCACGACGGACGCCGGATGGCTGGGTGTTTGATATCGATGGCGAATTTTCGGATTCGCTACTCGGGGTCACAGCGCTGCATCAGGTCTATGCGCGGGTCTCGCCGGGCTATACCGGCCGGATCACGGTGCCGTTGCTTTGGGACCGGGTCGAGGATCGCGCGGTCTCCAATGAATCCGCTGATTTGGTGCGAATGCTCGGAACCTTGCCCGGCCATGGGCCGAACCTCGCGCCGCCCGACAAGCTGGACCAGATCGTCGACTGGAACGCAAAGATCTATCCGCGTCTCAACAACGGGGTTTACCGCGCCGGTTTTGCCCGCACGCAAGAGGCGTATGAAGCCGGATGCCGCGATGTGTTTGCCATGCTGGATGAGATCGAAAGCCACCTGTCGACAAACAGATACCTGTGCGGCGATACACTGACCGAGGCTGACCTACGCCTGTTTCCAACCCTCGCGCGGTTCGATGTCGCCTATCACTATGCATTCAGGTGCAATCTGCGGCGGCTGGTCGATTACCCGAACCTGTGGGGCTATGCCCGCGAGCTGTATGCGATGCCCGAAATCGCCAACACCGTGGCGTTCGATATCTACAAGACCGGGTATTTTTCGCCGTCGGACCTGCGTAACCCTCTGGGTCTCGTGCCCTTGGGTCCCGACGTAAATTGGGAAACACCGCACAATCGCAGCGCGGTCGCGGCTGCGACATCTTGACCACCCGGTCGGGGTAGGCATAGACAGACGGACCAATGGGGAAACTGAATGTTCGCATATATCGTCCGCAGGATGTTCCAGTCCGTGATCGTGCTTTTGGTCGTGGGTCTGGTGGCATTCTCAATGTTCCGCTTTGTCGGAGATCCAATCGACAACATGCTGGGGCAGGAACGCACGCAAGCCGACATTGATCGGTTGCGTACCGAGCTGGGTCTGGACCAGCCTTTTGTGGTGCAATACGCCAAATTTCTTCAAGGCGCGGTGCAGGGCAATTTCGGAGTATCCTACCGGCAGGGCCGCCCGGTTTCGACCATCATCGCCGAACGCGCACCCGCAACGCTGGAGCTTGCCTTCGTCTCGGGCTTTCTTGCAATCACCATGGGTATCGCGCTAGGTGTCTTTACAGCCATACGACGACAAGGGATCGCGGCCAATGTGATCATGACGGTGTCCCTGATCGGGGTCTCATTGCCCACCTTCCTGATCGGGATTTTGCTGATCTACATCTTCTCGGTCGAACTTGACCTGCTGCCCAGCTTCGGGAGGGGCGAGACCGTTATGATTGGTAACTGGTCCACGGGGTTTCTGACGACCTCGGGGTTGAAAGCGCTGATCCTGCCCGCGATCACGCTGGGCCTTTATCAGATGACCCTGATCATGCGGCTGGTGCGGTCTGAAATGCTTGAGGTGCTGCGCGCCGACTATGTTCGGTTCGCCCGAGCGCGAGGCTTGTCAGATCGGGTGATCAATTTCCGCCATGCGCTGAAAAACACGCTGGTGCCGGTGATTACGATCACCGGTCTGCAACTGGGCTCGATCATCGCTTTTGCGATCATCACCGAGACCGTGTTCCAGTGGCCCGGTGTCGGGCTGTTGTTCATCAACGCGATCCAGTTTGTCGATATCCCGGTCATGGCGGCTTATCTGATGCTGATTTCGGTGATGTTCGTGACGATCAACCTGATTGTCGATCTTCTCTACTATGCCATTGACCCGCGGCTGCGTGTCGACGCGAGGGCCACATGACCGATACGATGGAAACCCCGAAAGCCGCGCCCAAATCGCGCTTGGCCAAGTTCTGGGACAGCGATTTTGCCTGGTCGTTCCGGCATTCTCCCGTGGCCGTGATCGCCTCATTGGTTGTCGTGATTCTGGTGCTGGCGGCGATCTTCGCGCCGCTGATTGCGCCCTATAATCCATTTGATCCGGCAACTTTGAACCTGATGAACGGGTTTACGCCGCCCGGTACGCCCAACGCATTCACTCAGGAAACCTTTCTGCTGGGCACCGACGATCAGGGGCGGGATGTGTTTTCCACCATCCTCTATGGCTTACGCATTTCGCTGTTTGTTGGTACGGCAGCGGTTTTGCTGGCGCTGATCATTGGCGTGATCCTCGGCCTGATCGCGGCCTATTACGGCGGCTGGATCGAGACCTTCATCATGCGGGTTGCCGATGTGCAACTGACCTTCCCGGCCATTCTGGTCGCCATGCTGATCTTTGGCATCGCCAAAGGCGTGACGCCGCCTGAATACCGCAACGAGATGGCGATCTATGTTCTGATCATTGCGATTGCCCTGTCCGATTGGGTGCAGTTCGCGCGGGTTGTGCGCGGGGCTGCCTTGGTCGAGAAAAACAAGGAATATGTGCAAGCCGCGCGTCTGATCGGGCGCGGGTCCTTCCCGATCATGTTCCGTCACATCCTGCCGAATGTGCTCAGCCCCGTGCTGGTGATCGCCACAATCTCGCTGGCGCTGGCAATCATTGCCGAGGCAACGCTGAGTTTCCTTGGTGTTGGCGCGCCGCCGACGCAACCGTCGCTGGGCACGCTGATCCGGATCGGGCAGGGGTTCCTGTTCTCGGGTGAGTGGTGGATCCTGTTCTTCCCGGCCTGCACCTTGTTGGCGCTGGCCCTGTCCGTGAACTTGCTGGGCGACTGGCTGCGCGATGCGCTGAACCCGAAACTACGGTGAATTCATGAGCCTTCTGACAATCGAAAACCTCACCGTTGAATTCCCGACCCGGCGTAAGTTATTCACCGCGGTCGATCACGCGAACCTGTCGGTTGAGCCGGGTGAAATTCACGGACTGGTCGGAGAGTCCGGTGCCGGCAAGTCCACCATCGGCGCGGCTGTTATGGGCTTGCTGGAACGCCCCGGACGGATCGCCAGTGGCGAGATCAAGCTGGGCGGCGATCAGATCAGCGGTCTTGATGCCGAGGCGATGCGCGGGCTGCGCGGCAAAAAGATTTCGATGATCTTTCAGGATCCGCTGACGTCGCTGAACCCGCTGTTCACGGTGCGCGAGCAACTGACCGAGACCATTCTGGCCCATATCGGCGGGTCGGATGCAGATGCAAACAAACGCGCGCGGGATCTGATTGACCGGGTGGGCATCCCTGACCCGGACACGCGGCTGGACCAGTATCCGCATCAGTTTTCGGGCGGGATGCGGCAGCGGGTAGTGATCGCGCTGGCACTGTGTACCGAACCGGATGTGATCATCGCCGATGAGCCCACGACGGCGTTGGATGTCTCGGTTCAGGCGCAGATTCTAGACCTGATCAAGGAACTTGCCCGCGAGCGGCAGGTCGGGGTCATTCTGATCACCCATGACATGGGTGTGATTGCAGACACGACCGATCGCGTGACGGTCATGTATGACGGACGCGTGGTGGAAAGTGGGCCAACCTCTGAGGTGATGGGGCAGCCGAGCCACGAATACACCAAGTCTCTGATTGCCGCCGTTCCGCGTCCGACGTTGAAACTGCATCGGTTTCCGCAGATCAGCTATGGCGGGCGCGAGACGCGGTTTGCGATAGAGGATATGGCGCGGCACTGGCCGAAGGTGGACAACGACACCTCGAAACCGGTTTTCGAGATCCGCGATCTGACCAAGAAATTTCTGCAACGAAAGGGCCTGCTGCCTTGGGACCGGACGTATTTCACCGCTGTTGACGAAGTCAGCTTTGACATTCGGGCGGGTGAAGTGTTTGGCGTCGTGGGCGAGTCCGGGTCCGGTAAATCCACCGTCGCGCGGATGATTGCCGGGCTCTATCCGGTCGACGGGGGCTCAATCACTTTCAACGGGCAATTGGTCAGTGATCTGGGAAACAAAGCGGTGCAGGACGCGTACCGCAAACAGATACAGATGATCTTTCAGGACCCATATTCCTCATTGAACCCACGCATGCGGGTGGATGAGATCGTGGCCGAACCCATCCGTCATCATCGGTTGATGGAAGGATCGGATATCAAACGGCGCGTGGACGAATTGCTGGATCAGGTCGGGCTGGGCCACGAGGCCGGGCAGAAATACCCGCATGAGTTCTCGGGCGGGCAGCGGCAGCGGATTTCGATTGCCCGTGCGTTGGCAACCCAGCCGCGGTTCCTGATCTGTGATGAGCCGACAAGCGCACTGGACGTGTCCATTCAGGCTCAGATCCTGAACATCCTGAAGGATTTGCAGGAACACCTTGGTCTGACGATGCTGTTTATCAGCCACGACCTGCCGGTCGTTCGTCAAATGTGCGACCGTGTCGCGGTGATGAAGCAGGGCCGAATGGTCGAGATTCAGGCCACCGACGATTTGTTCGCCAACCCGCAGACCGAATACGCGCGCGAATTGCTGCATCTCATGCCCAAGCTAGACGATCTGTCGACCGACGGGCTTGGGCTGGAAGCCTGAGCGTTGACCGGGCAGCCAACGCTGCCCGGATCACACTATTGACCCATCGCGGTGCCTTCGCGGCGCGGATCGGCTGCGCCGATCAATTGACCATCCTTGATCAGGATGGCGTGCAATCCGCTGTTGAGATCGCGGGCGCTCACCTCATGACCCTTGGCAGTCAAAGCGTCGGAAAAACCCTCGGCGCTGGTGCCCTGTTCAACATCCAGGGTCGAGCCGTTGCGGTGCAGGAAATGCCCGGTTTCAATCGCATCCTGCGGGTCCATGTCCCAATCCAGAACGGCGATGATCGTCTTGGCCACATAGTTGATGATGCGGCTTCCGCCGGGTGAACCGACCAGCAGATACGGCGCGCCATCCTTCATCACAATTGTTGGCGACATTGAGCTGCGCGGGCGTTTTCCGCCTTCAACACGGTTTGCCACCAGACGATCTCCGTCCTTGGGGGCGCGGTCGAAATCGGTGAGTTCATTGTTTAGCAGGAACCCTCGCACAAAGACGCGGCTGCCAAAGAAGGTCTCGATTGTCGTCGTCATCGACAGCGCGTTGCCATAGCTGTCACGGATCACGATATGGCTGGTGCCCGGACGGCCCGGGTTTTGCGATGGCGCGAGGTTCAGGGCGGATTCCTGATAGGGTGGATCGCCTGCCTTGCGTTTCTCGCTTGCGGCGGCCGGGTCGATCAGCTTGGCGCGGTCGGCCAAATAGGCCTTGTCCAGCAGACCCTTGACCGGAACGTCGACATAATCACTGTCGGCCATGTACAGCCCGCGATCCGCATAGGCCAGTTTTGCGGCCTCGGCGTAGAGATGAGCAAACTCGGGCGTCCAGCCCATGCCCTTGACGTCAAAATTGTCGAGCATGCCCAGAATCTGACCCACCGTCAGACCGCCCGAGGTGGGCGGGCCCATGCCGCAAACGTCGTAGCCCCGGTAATCGGCACAGACCGCCGGGCGGATTTTGACGCGGTAATCGGCCATGTCCTGCAGCGTGATGTTGGTATCCAGAACCGAGGTTTCGTTGACCGCCGTGACAATGTCCTCGGCAATCGGTCCGCTGTAGAACGCATCTGCGCCTTCGTCGGCCAGAATGCGCAGCGTATTGGCGAAGTCGGGGTTCTTCAGCAAGGTTCCCGCGATCAACGGAGTGCCGTCGTCGTGGAAGAAATAGGCCTTTGCTGCGGGGAACAGATCCAGCGGAAACTCACGATCCACGGTGCTTTGGAGTGAGTTGGCCATGCGGGGCGAAACCTCGAATCCGGCCTCAGCCGTGTCGATGGTCGATTGAAACAGGTCTGCCCAGGGCAGTTTGCCGTAAAGGCTGTGCGAAACCTCCATCAGGCGCAGGATACCGGGTACGCCGACCGACTGACCGCCCGAGACCGATTGGACAAACGGCATCTTCTCGCCGTTTTCGTCCAGATACCGTTCAGGCGTGGCGGCGGCGGGGGCGGTTTCGCGCGCGTCGAAAGTTACAAGGTCTCCGGTTGAAGCGTCCCAATACAGCATGAAAGCGCCGCCACCGATGCCGGACGACTGCGGCTCGACCAGGTTCAGCATCAGTTGCACGGCGATCATCGCATCGGCTGCCGTGCCACCCTTGGCCAGAACGTCATAACCCGCTTGAACCGCAAGCGGGTTAGCGGCGGCGACCATGAATTCAGTGCCAGAGACGGAGTTCTTTTCTTCCCAGCCATAGCCCTGTTCCGGAGCGGGATCCTGAGCCGCAGCCAGAGTTCCCAGAGCAAGGGCGGATACACATCCCAGTATGAACGAGGTCTTGATCATCACGATCTCCTTTTTCAGGTGGCAGTTGGGGGTGTTGAATACCACGATGGTACGGCCCGAGTGGCCCCAAGGGAACCTGATTCCGCGATAGCTGCGCAGCAACGCTGCCCTCAGCCTGCAACCTCGGTCAGCCATTTGAATACGATGGCCGCCCGGTCCGAGGATTGGTTGTGCAGTTTGACATAGAAATCCAGCGGCGCGGGGACGGTCTCGGGGACCAGTTTGACCAGCTTTCCGGCGGAGACGAGTTCCGATGTCAGACCTTCCCAGCCAAGAACCGCGCCCATATCGTCCTGTGCGGCCTGCAAGGCGATGACGTAGTTGTTGACCCGGTGGGCCGAGTTCAAAGGACCTTCGTAGCCCAGAATGCGCGCCCAGCTGTACCAATCGGTCCAGCCGGTTTCCGGGGCGTCCAGATGGATAAGCGGAACGTCTTTGAAATCCTCGACCGATTTCAGCCCGTGCTGTTCGGCAAAGCGCGGGCTGCCCAGGGCCATGATCTGATCATGAAACAGCGCATGGCAGGGACCGGTTTCGTGCGACATGTTTCCGTAGTGAATGCTTAGATCGCAATCCGGGATGTCGGAATCGAGGTCGTTGACGATCTGGGCCACCGAAATATGCCCGTGACTTTTCCAGAATTGCGCCAGACGCGGCGTCAGCCACAGCGAGCTGACCGCAGTGGTTGATCTTATCGTCACCGCCGATCCCTTGCGCTGCGCACGCAGTTGATCCAGCGCCTCGCCAATCCCTTCGAAACCACGCTGCAAGGCGACCAGAAGGTAGGCGCCGCCTTCGGTCAGTTCGACACCGCGATGAAACCGGTGAAACAGCGTGAATTGCAGTTCCTGCTCTAATGCCTTGATCTGGTGGCTGATCGCGGCGGGGGTCACGTTCAGCTCTTTGGCAGCGGCTTTGAAGCTGACATTTCGCGCGGCGGCTTCAAAGCTGACGAGCGAGGTCATTGGCGGCAGATTGTAGGGGCGCTTGGGCAATATCTTCTCTCATGACAATCGAAATTGCAGGGATTTTTAGCATAAAAACACCTGCATTGAGTTAGGAAAAATAATGCAGGATAAGTTTTTTTACAATTGTGTGACGGATCATTTAGGCCAAAATACCGCCAACGCGCACTGGGGGCATTTTGCGTCACCTACGCAGCTCGGCGGCGCTTTGCATGTCATTGAAGGATGGAACAATGAAGTCTCACGCAAAAGTTGTGGTTGTCGGAGGGGGGTGCGTCGGCGCATCCATCCTCTACGGTCTGACCGAACACGGGTGCACCGATGCGGTCATGTTAGAGCGCACGACGCTGACTTCGGGCTCGACATGGCACGCGGCGGGATTGCTGGTGACGTTTGTGCGGTCGCACAACGTCTCGAAGATGACGATGGAGACCATTCGCATCTATTCCGAGGTTGAGGAAAAGATGGGCACCTCGGTCGGCTTGCGCAAGGTCGGTCAGTTGCGCGTCGCGAATACTGAAAAGCGTTGGGACGAGTTTCAGTCCTATATCTCGATTGCCGAAGCGGCCGGCGTACCCTGCAAACTTTTGACGCCGGAAGAGATTGCCGAAGTTCATCCGTTGCTGAACCAAAGCCCCGACATCCGGGGCGGAATTCTGCACACCGAAGACGGCTATGTGAACCCGGCCGATATCACCATGGCATTGGCCAAGCTGGCGCGGGATGCGGGGGCCAAGGTCTATCAGAACACCGAGGCGCAGTCTTACGAAAAGCTGGACAACGGGTACTGGAAGGTGGTCACCAATCAAGGCGAGATCACATGCGAGCATCTGATCTTTGCCACCGGCAACTATGCGCGCGAGAACGCGCGGCGGGTTGGGCTTGATCTGCCCTGTATTCCGATTGTCCATCAGTATTGGACCACGGAAACCGTGCCATTGTTGAAAGAACGCCGGGCGCAGGGTCTGCCGGAATTCCCGATCCTGCGGGACGAGGATTATGGCGCCTATCTGCGCGAGGATGTGGGCGGTATCCAGTTCGGCCCTTATGAGTTCACCAAAGACCTCAAGCTGTTTGCCGAAGATCGCGTGCCGCCGGATTTCGGCGCGGACCTGTTGCCCGAAGATTTTGATGCGGTGGAAACCCAGTGGGAGCGCGCGATCGAACGCGTGCCAACCTTGGGCGAAGTCGGCATCAAAGCCAACACGCGCGGTCCGTTCCAGATGACGCCGGACGAGCTGCCTCTGGCCGGTCCCGCGCCGGGACATGACAATCTGTGGCTGGCCGAAGGCATGCCGGGTGGCATTCTGTGGGGTGGCACTGTCGGCAACCGACTGGCCAAGTGGATTGTAGACGGCGATCCGGGCATGGACATGTCGGAACTCGATCCGCGCCGCTTCTCGGACTATGCCTCGAAACGCTGGACCATGGACAAGGTGCGCGAGACTTGGGGCACCCATATGGATGCACATATCCCCGGCGAGGACTTCCCGAATGCGCGTCCGATGAAAACCGTCGGCAGTTATGATCTGCTGACCGCCCATGGTGCGGTCTGGACCAGCTTCAACGGTTATGAATTCCCGCGCTGGTTCGCCAATTCGCCCGAGGAAGCGAAGCCAGAGCATTCGTTCCGCCGGACCGATCACATGGAGCGCGTGCAGGACGAGGTTCGGACCACCCGCGAAGAGGCCGGGTTCATTGAAATGTCGCCGATGACCAAATTCACCGTGCGCGGTCCCGGCGCGGCAGCTTGGCTGGACAGTCTCATGGCGAACAAGCTGCCCAAGGTGGGCCGCATGACCCTATCGCTGATGCTGAACGCTAAGGGCGGCATGGATGCGGAATACACCATCGTGCGCTACGCCGAAGATGACTTTTACCTGATCTCGACACCAAACTGGCGGGCCTACAATTGGGATCAATTGCAGAGGGTTCTGCCCGGCGATGGCTCGGTGGTGATCGAGGATATCTCGGAGCAATTGGGCGTCATCGCACTGGCAGGGCCCAAAGCGCGAGAGATTTTGCAGCCGCTGACCGACAACGACCTGTCGAACGCGGCTTTCCCGTGGCTGTCTGCTCAGATGGGCGAGGTTGGCTATGCCAAAGGTGTCCATCTGCTGCGCGTGTCCTACACCGGCGAGCTGGGGTGGGAACTGCATCACCCCGTTGGGTACAACCGTCATCTTGTCGATCTGTTGTTGAAATCGGGCGTAAAGCCGTTCGGGCTGGAAGCTTTGGAATCGATGCGGCTTGAGAAATCCTATCGCGCGATCAACCGCGAGATCTGCAAGGACATGACGCCCTATGAGGCCAGTCTCGACCGGTTCGTTGTCACCGAAGGGCGCGAGTTCACTGGTAAGGACGCCTTGATGCGGCAGCAGGCAGAGGGCAACTATGACCGTCTGGTTACACTGAAGCTACCGTATTGCGATACATCGGTGATGTTTGACGAAGGGGTCTATAAGGACGGCAAGCTTGTTGGCCGTGTGACCTCGGGCGGGTTTTCCTACTACTGCAATCACGACATCGCCATGGCCCTGGTACCACAGGAACTGACGGCACCGGGCACGGCGATGCACGTGCTGGTTCACAACGAAATGCGCGAGGCGCAGGTGATCGACATTTGTGCCGTTGATCCCACCAGCGCGCGCGCGCGCGCCTGATCAGGAGGACAGATCATGGCTCAAGCAAGAACACGGCCTGCACGTGGTGGGCGTGCAGCCAGGGTTCAGGCCCGCACCAATCCACCGCCGGTCTATCTGCGTACGCTGAACCGCAAGATCGGCCCAATCGACCTATTGGGTCCCGAGGGCGTCGAGCGAATTCACAACGCGGCGATGACGATACTTGAAACCACCGGGATCGAGTTCCGCGATCCGGTGGCACTGGCCGACTGGAAGAAATACGGCGCGGATGTTCAGGGAGAACGCGTTCGGATCGGGCGCGATATGCTGATGGACCTGATTTCAGCAGTGCCGTCTGAATGGGGTTATGCCGCCCGCAACCCCGAGCGGTCGCTGCGCGTGGGCAATAGAAACTCGGTCTTTGCCAACGCCTATGGTGCGCCGTTTGTCTATGGCCTGGATGGGGTGCGCCGTCCTTCGGTTCTGGAGGACGCTCAAAACTTTTTCAAACTCAGCCAGATGAGCCAGTCGATGATGGTACCCGGCATTCTGCCGGTCGAACCGCAGGACGTGCCGGTGCCACAGCGCCATCTGGAGCTGGTGCATGCCGCGCTGACGCTGACGGACAAGCCGATCAAGGGCTCGGTCCTGTCGGAACAGGCCGCGCGCGACAGCGTTGAGATGACCCGGATCGTGTTTGGTGAAGAGTTCGTGGACACCAATGTGGTGATGGCGGCCTTGCTGAATTGCAATACGCCGCTGGTCTGGGATGAGACCATGCTGCAAAGCCTGCGGGTCTATGCGGGCGCAAACCAACCTTGCCTGCTGTCGCCCTTTGTTCTGGCAGGGGCGTCGACCCCGGCCAGCCCGCAAGGGGGTGTCGCCCTGCTGATCGCGGAATCGCTGGCGGGCATGGCCTACAGCCAGATCATCCGCAGGGGTGCACCGATGGTTCTGGGTGTCGCGATCATGGGTGTGTCGATGAAAACGGGGGCCCCGATGATGGGTTCACCCGAGCCCGGTCTGATGAACCTTCTGGTGGGTCAGATGGCGCGGTTCTACGATGTGCCCTGGCGGACCTGCACCATGTGGACCGGCTCGAAATCGCCGGATATGCAAGCGGCGTTCGATACCGCAAATACCATGTGGCCGGTTTTGTTGGGTGGCGCGAACTATATCGTGCATTCGGCCGGTTTCCTGGAAGGCGCGCTGGGCGTCAGCTATTCGAAATGGGTGCAGGACACGCTGCAACTGGAGAACTTCCACCGCTTTTTCAGCGGTTTGGTCGACGAAAATCTGGACGCTTTGCTGGGCGACATCGACAGAATCGGGCCCGGAGGTCATTTTCTTGGCACCGACCACACGCGCGAGAACCCGATGCACATGAACCACCTGCAAAACAACGACAGTTTCGAGCAGTGGGAAGCGGAAGGTTCAAAAACAGCGGAGGTTGTCGGTAACGATGAGGCCAGGCGCATGCTGGACAATTATGTTCGTCCGCCGATGCCCGACGACCAACGCGGTGCGCTGGATGAGTTCGTCGCCAAAAAGCGCGTGGAATACAGCGCATAAGCTAAATAGAGTGAAACGACGGGCGTTTCGGCGCCGGTTTTACGCCACACGAAAGATGGGGTCTGGCATATGGCTGATACCGTGACGGAAACACTCTCGCTTGAAGACATTCGGGCATTGGCAAAATCTGTCCTTGTGGCGGTTGGGATGGACGAGACAGGCAGCGACATGCTGGCAGAGATCGTTACAAAGTCCGAAGCGGACGGGTTGCACAGCCATGGGCTGCGGATGCTGCCGATTTATGTGCAGAGCTTCACCTCTGGGTACGCCAACCCCGCCGCCGCGCCCGTAATCAAACGTGTTGCGCCGGGTGTTTTGCGGGGGGACGGCGACAACGGCTATTACCAGATTGCCGCCGCCGCATCGCGGGACGATCTGATCGCGATGGCACATGAGCAGGGCATCGCCGCGTTCACATGTGCCAATTGTCACCACCTTGGTGCTTTGCGCTTCGATACAGAACCACTGGCCGAGGCGGGTCTGGTCGCATTGGCGGTGGTGAACTCGCTGTCAAAAGTGGTGCCGCAAGGGGGCATACGCCCTGTATTCGGCACCAATCCGATGTCCTTTGCATGCCCGCGCGCGGATGGATCGCCAATCGTGTGGGATCAGGCAGCATCGATGATGGCGTTGATGGAAATCCGCGTGGCAGCGGCCGAAGGGCATGCGCTGCCGCGCCCGGCGGGTTTGGACCTGGAGGGAAACCCAAGCACCGATCCTGACGCCATTCTGGCATCCGGTAGCATGCTGCCCTTTGGCGAGCATAAGGGTGCCGCGATCGCCTTTCTGATCGAGGTGATGGGCGCGGCTCTGGCCGGTGGAACGCTGTCTGTCGACAATGCCGAGCGCGAGGCGCACGGAGCGCTGAACATCAAAGGGGGGAACACCCTGATCGCAATTGATCCCAAACGGTTCGGAAACCCGTCTTTCCAGGATTATGTCACACGTATCTGCGCCGAAATTGAAGGCAATGGCGACGCGCGGGTGCCCGGTGACGGTCGCTTGAAAAACCGCGCCAGAATTGCCGAAAATGGCGTGGACGTCAGTTCCGAACTGATGGCACAGCTACGCGCGTTGCAGTAGCGGGCGGCAGGGATGGCGCGAGTTGCGGTAGTCGGCGGTGGCATTGTCGGGGTTTCGTGTGCGCTGGCGTTGCAGTCGGATGGGCATGAGGTAACGGTGATCGAGCCCGGCCCGGTGGGGCAGGGGGCCAGTTGGGCCTCTTGCGGCTGTATCGCGGTGGGCGAAATCGTGCCCCTGTCGCAGCCGGGCATGCTGATGAAGGTTCCGGGTTGGTTGCTGCGACCCGAGGCCCCTCTGACTTTGAGACCAGCATCTGCGCTGCGCGTTCTGCCGTGGTTCCTTCGGTTTGCGGGCAATGCACGCCCTTCGAGGATGCGCGCCATCGCCGAGGATCTGGCCAGTTTGACCTTTGCAGCCACAGAAGATTTCAAAGCGCAGATTGCGGATATCGGACGGCCCGACCTGCTAATTGAGCGGCCAGTAATCAAGCTGTTCGAGAACGCGCAAGATCGTGCCATGATGGCGGCTGCCTTCGATCTCGCCCGGGAACTGGGGTGCAGGATCGATGACATTTCTGGTGCCGAGGCGCATGAGATTGATCCCGCCATTGCGCCGGATTTTCAGCACGCCGCGCTGTTGCGTGACTGGAGTTTTGTCACCGATCCCGTGCTTTTGGTGGAGGAATTGCACCGGGCTTTTGTTGGTCGCGGCGGTTCGGTTGTGACCGGTGCGGCGGTGGATTTCGACCGCGACGGCCAGACCGTCACCAAGGTGCAGCTGGGCGGCGGTCGCGCCGTCGATGCCGATGAGTTTGTTATTGCTGCCGGAATGCAGTCACGCGCTTTGGCGGGTCGACTGGGTGTACCGCTTCAAATGGAAGGCGTGATCGGGTATTCGACCGCTCTGCGCGACAGCGGCGTTGATCTGCGCCATACCGTGTTCTACGCCAAGGGCGGGTTCGGGATCACCCCGTACGAGGGCGCGTTGGCCGTGGCGGGGACTATCGAGTTTGCCAGCTCAGATGCCAAGCCGAATTGGAAGCGGGCGGATGTTCTGGTGAATCACGCCCGGCGGGTTCTTCCGGGCCTGCGCACTGATCAGGCCGAGCGACGCATGGGGCGGCGTCCGCTGACACCGGATACAAGGCCGATCATCGGTCGCAGCGAGCGCCTGTCCAATGTCACCTTTGCAACCGGGCACGGGCAGTTGGGTTTGACGTTGGCGGCTACAACTGCTCGGCTTGTTGCGGGTGAGATGGCAGGTCGTGCTGCCAACATCGACCTCAGTGCCTTTGGGCCAGACCGATTTTCGAACTGACCGCGCCTTCTGAGAGTGGGCGAAGAGGGCGTCAGTTATTGGCTTCCAGTGTCTCGGCAAGTTTCAGCGCGGCGCGATAAGAGGCGCGGTTCCAGGCCTCTGGCGGATCAAGCGCCGCAAAGGCATCTGTCGTGATATAGAGATTGATCAGACCATGGGCCACGGTCTCGCAATCCCGGGCGTTTGCGTCCGCGTGTGCCGAACGCAGAATGTCGATTGCAACCTGGTAAAGCGTGTCCATCGCGTTCAGCAACGGAGCGCGCAGATCCGGGTAGAGCGCGACCGAATTTGCCAGCGCCTGATAGCAAACGTTGATCCGCGGGTCCAAGTCGTGATCCGAACTGAACAGGGTTTCTATCAGTTCACGGGTTTTCGGCGCGTCGCCCAGCAACGTGCGCAACGCTTCGCTCTGTCCATTCAGTGTGGCGACAACGTGGTCGCCTAGCGCCAGAACCATTTCCTTGCGGTTGCCGAGGTGATGCCGGATCAGCGGTCGTTTCAAACCAGCCTCTGCGGCAATATGTTCCAGCGTCGCGCCTTCGACGCCATAGGACGCCACACATGTCATGAAGGCGTCCAGAACCTCTTGTCTGCGTTGATCCTGTACCGAAGGTCGGCCCATTGCAGTGCCTTCAAGTTGGGTTCGTGATGGCGCAAGGGATAGGGCAGGGGCGGTAGATGGTCAATGTTGACAGTCCATGCAACGCTGTATTTCTGTGCGTGTGGAATGACTTGGCGCTGCGCCGGACAAAACGGGTCCGGCTGCGCTACCATAATCCAAAGCAACTGGTACGCGCCGGTGTCAGATCCGGAATCGACGGCCAGTCCATACCCCCTATTTGGAACATGTTTCCAGCGCCCCGAAATCAAACTGAGGGGTTTGCCATCGCGCATCGGATAGTCCTGCGGCATTGGCTGGCAAACCGTGCCCTTGTCGCCCTAGTCAGCGTGGCGATTTATCGGTATTGCGTTTGCCGGAACCTAGAATAGCAGGCAGGACAGACGTAATGGCAGACAGTTCAATTCGGTGGTCGCGCGAAGATGCTCAAGCGGTATTTGATCTTCCGTTGATGGATCTTCTTTATCGCGCACAGACCGTTCACCGTGCGAACTTTGACCCCAACAAGGTGCAGATGTCCCGGTTGTTGTCGATCAAGACGGGCGGCTGCGCCGAGGATTGCGCCTATTGCTCGCAATCCGCGCGCAATGGCTCGAAACTCAGCGCGTCAAAGCTGATCGAGGTTGAACGGGTGCTGAGCGAGGCGCGCAAGGCGCGCGATGCCGGTTCCACCCGGTTCTGTATGGGGGCCGCGTGGCGCGAACCCAAGGCGCGCGACATGGACGCTCTGGTCGCCATGATCGAGGGCGTCAAGTCCATGGGAATGGAGACCTGCATGACACTGGGCATGCTGGACGACACGCAAGTCGTGCAGCTGCGCGATGCCGGGCTGGACTATTACAACCACAATATTGATACGTCCGAGCGGTATTACCCCGAGGTGATCACCACCCGGACCTTTGCGGACCGCATCGAAACTCTGAACCGCGTGCGCGAAGCGGGAATGAAAGTGTGTTCGGGCGGCATTCTTGGCATGGGTGAAACCGGTGAGGACCGGATCGACATGCTGGTGACCTTGGCCAACCTGCCCGAGGCACCGGATTCGGTTCCGATCAACATGTTGATGCCGCAGGCCGATACCCCGCTGGCAGAGGCCGACCCGATCGACCCGATCGACTTTGTACGCGTTATCGCGCTGGCCCGTATCATGATGCCGACATCTCATGTCCGCCTCTCCGCCGGACGCACGGATATGAGTGATGAGATGCAGGCCATGTGTTTCTTTGCTGGGGCCAATTCGATCTTTGCGGGCGATACGCTTCTAACGGCGGAAAACCCTGGTGACAGCAGCGATGCGATCCTGTTTGCCAAGCTGGGCATTCAGCCAATGGAAGCGGAAAACACGGCCCAGTTGGACGCCGCCGAATGACGGCGACGGCGCGGCTTTCCCGGGCATTGGAGGTGTTGGAGACACGCCACCGTCTGCGCAAGCTTGCGCCGCGGCAGGGGCTGGATTTTGCTTCGAACGACTATCTCGGTCTTGCCGCGTCTGATCTTTTGAAAACTGCGGCGCATCAGGCGCTGGACCGGGATGTGCCGCTGGGCTCAGGCGGATCGCGCCTGTTGCGCGGCAATCACGCCGAGCATGAGGCACTGGAATCCGAGGCAGCGGCGTTCTTTGGTGCCGAGGCGGCCTTGTACATGGGCGGTGGATTTCAGGCCAATCAGGCGATCTTTTCAACCCTGCCAGCAGCGGGCGACCTGATCCTGCATGACGAGTTGGTCCATGCCAGCGCGCATGAAGGCATGCGTCTGGGCCGAGCCCAAACCTTGTCCTTTCCGCATAATGACGCTGTCGCGGCTCGGAAGGTGCTGGAGGGCTGGCGAACCGAGGGCAACACCGGTCAAGTCTGGATCGCTGTCGAAAGCGTCTATTCGATGGAGGGTAATCTGGCCCCTCTGGCAGCGTTGTCTGCGCTGGCATGCGAGGATGGGGCCGTTCTGGTTGTGGATGAGGCCCATGCGACGGGTGTTTTTGGTTCGCAGGGCAAAGGGCTGGCGCATGGGTTGGATGCCGAGGTTCTGACCTTGCATACCTGTGGCAAGGGGCTCGGGGTCAGCGGGGGCCTTGTCTGTGGCCCGGGACCGATGATCGAGACGCTGATCAACCGGGCGCGCCCGTTCATCTTTGCCACTGCGCCGTCGCCATTCAATGCATCGCTGTTGCGCGTGGCGCTGCAAGCCTTGCAGGACGATACGTCGCTGACATGCCGGGCGCGCGATCTGATGGCGCATGCACATGCCGAAGCGCAGCGCCTTTGTGGCCTCAGCGGTTTCCAAAGCCAGATTCTGCCTGTGATCATCGGAGCGGAGGCACCGACGATCAGCCGGGCTGAGGAATTACAGCGTCTGGGATTTGACGTTCGGGGTATCCGCCCGCCCACCGTTCCGCGCGGCACGTCTCGACTGCGGGTGTCGATCACCGGCAATGTGGACAAGCAGGGCATCACCGCGCTGTTTCAAGCGATTGCCCGCCAGCAATCGGTGGCGGCATGAAGGCACTTATCGTGACTGGAACCGACACGGGCGTCGGTAAGACGGTGTTTTCCGCTGGGCTGACCGCTGCTTTGGGGGCTTCGTATTGGAAGCCTGTGCAATCGGGCCTCGAGGATGCGACCGACAGCCAGACCGTCGCCGCACTTTCCGGACAACCGGTTTTGCCCGAGACCTATCTGCTGCACCTGCCTGCCTCACCGCATCTGTCGGCCGAAGATATGGGCGTCGAAATCGATCTCGACCGGCTGGAACTGCCGCGCACTGATGGTCCGCTGGTGGTCGAGGGGGCCGGGGGCGTCATGGTGCCGCTGACCCGGCAGGCCTATTACCTGGATCTGATGGCGCGGTGGCAGTCCCCTGTGATCCTGGTGGCGCGCACGGCGCTGGGCACGATCAACCACACGACGCTGTCTTTGATGGCGTTGCGCAATGCGGGTTGCTCTGTCGTCGGCGTGGCCTTCGTCGGGGACGCGCAACCCGAGGTGGAGCAGACGATTGCCCAAATGTCTAAGGTTGCTCATTTGGGGCGGCTGGGGCGTATTGACGATCTGAACCAGGCCACGCTGAAAGACGCCTTTGCCGCCATCGACATGGATACGATCCGGGGGGCGTTGTGACACCGCTGGAGTTTGACGCCCAACATCTGTGGCACCCTTACACCAACGTTGCCGATCCGGGCCCAATGCACCTGATCGACCGCGCCGAGGGCGTCTATCTTTACCGCGAGGATGGCACGCGGATGATCGATGCCATGTCCTCGTGGTGGTGTGCGATCCACGGTCATGGTCATCCTGCCATCACCTCGGCCATGCGGGCACAGTTGGATCGGATGCCGCATGTCATGTTCGGCGGGCTGACACATAGACCGGCTGTCGAGCTGGGTCAGAAGATGGTGTCGATGTTGCCCGACGGGCTTGACCGGATATTCTATTGCGACAGTGGATCGGTCTCGATCGAAGTGGCCATGAAGATGGCGGTACAGTACCAGATGGCCCTTGGCCGCACCGGCAAGGTCGAGTTCGCCACTATTCGCGGTGGCTATCACGGCGACACCTGGAAGGCGATGAGCGTGTGCGACCCGGTAAACGGGATGCACGGGTTGTTTCGCGGCGCGTTGTCCATCCAGCATTTCCTGCCGCGACCAAAGGTTCGCCTGGGTGAAGACTGGCCCGAGGATGGTGCCCACAACGGGTTGGACGCGTTGGAACGACTGTTGCAGGACAAAGGCGACCGGATCGCCGCGCTGGTTCTTGAACCGGTCGTGCAGGGTGCGGGGGGAATGTATTTCTATCACCCGGAATGGCTGCGCGCGGCCCGGGCGCTGTGTGACGCACATGACGTTCTGATCATCTTTGACGAAATCGCCACCGGATTCGGGCGCACCGGTCATCTGTTTGCGAGCGATCTGGCGGTGGTGACACCGGATATTATCTGTCTGGGCAAGGCGCTGACCGGTGGGCATATCTCATTTGCCGCCACGGTCACCAGTAGGAAAGTGGCCCATGGGATCGGAGACAGCGAGGCGGGCGTCTTCATGCACGGCCCGACCTATATGGCCAACCCGCTGGCTTGCGCTGCGGGGGCAGCGAGCCTCGGGCTGTTGCAGGACGGTCGCTGGCAGTCAAAAGTCAAGGCAATTGAAGCGCAGATGCGGGCAGAGCTTGCCCCTGCGCGCAATTTTCCTGAGGTCGCAGATGTACGTGTGCTGGGCGCTATTGGCGTGATCGAGATGCGCGACACCGTTGATCCGCGCATCGCCCATCGCCGCGCGCCCGAAACGGGCGTCTGGTTGCGACCCTTCGCCCGCAATATCTATTGCATGCCGCCATTCATCATCTCGGCTGATGACCTGAGCCGCGTGACTGCCGCTATGGTCGACCTGGCACGGGGCGCGCAATGAGGCGGCATTGGTTGGCCCGAAATGGCGGGCCAGAACTGACTCTTGTGTTTGGTGGCTGGGCCTTGGGGCCAGCCCCTTTCGCCGCGTTAGAAGGCGGTGCGGATGTCCTGGTCGTCGACGACTTCAGTGATCTGGCGGATGATCTGACCGAGATCGGAGACTATGATCGGGTACGCGTGCTGGCCTATTCCTTTGGTGTCGCTTCAGCCGCGCATTGGCTGCATGCCGCTGGCCTGCAACCCAGCCGTCTTGTGGCTGTAAACGGAACGCTTTTTCCGGCGGATGCCGCGCGCGGTATTGCGCCCGAGCTTGTGGCTGCAACCGCGGATGGGCTGAGCACCGCGAGCTTCGCCCGGTTTTGCCGCCGTGCCGGTTTGGACGGTCCAGTTCCGGAACTGGATATCCCAGCAGCGCGCGACGAATTGCACGCCATTGCCGCCAGAGGACCTGCGCCCGAGATCGAATTCGACCAGGTCTGGATCTCGACCAAAGACCGCATAATCCCGGCAGAGGCACAAACCCTAGCCTGGGCGGCCCGGCCTCAGAACGTGCGCCGAATTGACGGCCCCCATGTGCCCTTTCGGCGAGGTCAAAATTGGGAGGGATGGTTCGCATGAACATCCAGGTCCCGGCTCGTGTTCAGCGTAGCTTTAGCCGCAGTTTCGGAACCTATGATGACGCAGCCTGCCAGCAGGCCTGGGTCGCCGAGCGTTTGGCGCAGGCACTAAAAGATTGCGGTGCACCGCAGGTGTATGCGCATGCGTTCGAGTTTGGCTGCGGTACCGGGCATCTGACGCGCGCGCTGCACAAACAAGCCCGGTTCAAGCGATTGGCATTGAACGACCTGACGCCCGAGGCCAGCCAAACTGCGCAGGACCACGGCGCAGAGTTTCTTGGTGGGGATGTGGCGAGCGTCGCATGGCCCGACGGGCTCGATCTGGTCGCTTCGGCCTCGATGATTCAGTGGGATCCCGACCCGGGTGCGTTGCTTAGCAAGGCCGCGCACCATCTTGCTCCCGGAGGGTGGCTTGCAATATCTGGCTATGGCCCTGAACTGTTCCGTGAGCTTGCACAGCTGGGGTCGTCTTCAAATGCGCCCGGATTGATTGCGCTGCAGGAGCTTCGCGCCCTTGCCGCCCGGCATTTTGACGTTCTGGACGCGGGTGAGGCGCTGCACCGCCCGCGCTTCCCCTCGCCCCGTGCGGTCTTGGACCATCTGCGGCAGACCGGCGTGAACGGGCAGGCGCGCAAAGTCTGGACAAAATCCGCGCTGGCCCGATTCTCGGAGCAGTATTTGGAATGGTTCGGTACACCGGATGGGGTTTCGCTGACTTATCATCCAATCTGGATCATCGCGCGCCGCCGCTGAGACAGGCGGCTCAAGTTCGCGCACCAAATCAAAATCGTCGTCAACGAATTCTTATCAACCTCGGATTACCAGTGAGTCACCACGTACTGTCTGCGCCGATTCCGATGACCTGACCTCAGGCTATCCGCTCGACGCAGACGCGTAACCGGGAGTTCTGATGCCGTGAGATTCTGGGTGCTCATACTGATCGCATTGCAGTTTGTTGCGGGATGCAGCAACGACTTGAGGGGAACCAGATCGTTTGAGCCCGCCAAACCTGATCCGGGGGTAAGTACGGTCACAAAACAGAACCTGTCGCGCAGCATCGCGGGTACCGAGTTTGCGGGGCTCGTCCGTTCCAGCGTGGCCGAGTCGGTTCTGTCGCAAACTTTAGATGGCAGAGCATCAGTTGAATTGGAGATCGGTTTACCCCGCCAATCGGGCGAACTGCTGAAATGGACGGAG
>NZ_JBQFQX010000017.1:0-82214 GCF_056537105.1 Ruegeria sp. CH11 | reverse complement strand
CCGGCCACCCGGAATACGGCACTGCCGTGGGTCCGGTCTCGGCGGCACCCTTCGGCTCGCCGTCGATCCTGCCGGTCTCATGGGCCTATGTGCTGCTGATGGGCGGCGCGGGTCTGACGCAGGCCACGAAAGTGGCGATACTGAACGCCAACTACATCGCGGCGCGTCTGAGCGAGGCCTATCCGATCCTCTACACCTCGGAAACGGGTCGGGTGGCGCATGAATGCATCCTCGACACCCGCCCGCTGGACGAGGCGGCACATGTCAGTGTCGACGACATCGCAAAACGCCTGGTCGATAGCGGCTTCCACGCGCCCACCATGTCCTGGCCGGTGGCCGGCACCCTGATGGTCGAGCCCACGGAATCGGAACCCATGGCCGAGCTCGACCGCTTCTGCGAGGCCATGCTCTCGATCCGCTCGGAGGCGCAGGACATCATCGACAGCAGGATTGATGCGGAAAACAACCCGCTGAAAAACGCCCCCCACACGGTGCGCGACCTCGTCGGCGACTGGGATCGACCCTACACCCGCGAACAGGCCTGCTTCCCCCCGGGCTCCATGGGCGTCGACAAATACTGGTCCCCCGTCAACCGCGTCGACAACGCATACGGAGACCGAAACCTCATCTGCACATGCCCACCAATGTCAGATTACGAAGACGCAGCAGAATAAAACACAACCAACATAACCCCGCCAAACTATCGGCGGGGTTCAACTGAAAACGGTCGGCCCCTCTCTGGGGTCGATCAAACCCAGCCCGACCAAGGTGCCATGAAACACTACGTCGTCAGCAAAGATCACGCGCATTGCGCAAAACCCACGAGCCTTGCTTCGGAACGCGTGCAGCAGATTGATGTCATTCTGCGATGCGAGGCTGACAGAGCGTCGGCGGAACCAATTGTGGAATTCTACCGCGCACTCAACGCGCTGGTCGACACCCACAACTATGTCGTCAATTTACGTGTGTTGTGCGAGGAGCCCGTGGGCGGTCCGCTCTACTGGGCCGGGCGTACAGCACTCTTTTGGGGCGATTTCGAGTTCGCCTGGGCGCCAGTTGGCGCAGAGAGATCCTGGGTGGCGCAGGTGTTGAACCTGGCACCCAGATCGCTTCTTGTTGGCGGGGCTGTAATGCTGTTGGCGCAAATCGGCGGATCGGGTCGAATGGTCGCTGCGATCCATCCCAGTTTTGACGCTGCGGCGCGTGAAAGCGGAATAACCAATAGCGGGACCGCGACCCATTTGTCAGCGGAAGGACGCACGCATAGTGCCAACACGCGTCTGAGTGCGCTGCGGCTGATGGCGAACTTGGTGTCATTGGATCATGGCGAGCATCTCGCCGATACGTTGCGCAGATATGTGGGGCTGGCAGAGCCAGATCGAAAGATCGAAAGTCAGGTCGCAAACCAGCTTATCCGCCGCGCCAGCGCGGATAAGTTGGTTGTGCAGACAATGGACATAATGCTGGAGAACATCGAAGATCCGCTGCGGATTTCCGAGCTGTCCGATCTGGTTGGCACATCCGTGCGTCAGCTTCAACGACGGTTCCTGCTAAAAACAGGTGCGAAACTGCTCGCGACCTATCAGGCGCTGCGATTGGAGCGTGCGGGTGGCCTGCTGGCCTATTCGGACATGCAATTGATTGAAATTGCATCCGCGACAGGGTTTTCGTCTCGATCCGCGATGTCGCGCGCGTTTGTGAGACACTATGGCTTGCGGCCGGAACGCGTTAGAGAACAAAGGTTTCTTGGAAAGGCACCTGTTTAAGAAGCGTCGGAAGTGATCGTCAAACTTCAACGCGTCGCCGACCTGTGGCCGACCAAAACAGCAACAGCCACCTGATCGCAAAAGTGCCCGATCGGGCACCGGCTCGCCCTGATAAACTTTGCCCGTTGATTATGCGGTGTTATTGCCTGATTTTCGAGATTTGCAGCGAGCCCTGAAATCGGATTAAAACAGCACAGAAACCCGGAGCATCAATATGTCAGACCTTCTCAGAAAACCTGTCGGCACAGATGGAAAAGTGCATGATATCACTCCGGATAGCGCCGGGTGGCAGTATGTCGGGTTTGGTCTGTATCATCTGCGGGCTGGTCAACGGGTGGCCGAAGAGACTGGCACGACCGAAGTGATCCTGGTCATGGTTGAAGGCAAGGCAAAGATTACCGGCGCGGGGCAAGATTGGGGCGTGCTGGGTGACCGAATGAACGTGTTTGAAAAAACACCTCCGCATTGCCTCTATCTGCCTGACGGAAGTGACTGGGTTGCTGTGGCCGAAACCGATTGCGTGATAGCGATCTGTTCCGCGCCCGGCAAAGGCGGCCACGAGGCGCGTCGTATTGGGCCAGAAGGTATTACCCTGACTGAACGCGGCAAGGGTGCAAATACCCGGTACATCAATAATATCGCGATGGAGGCGGAAGACTATTGCGACAGCCTTCTGGTCACCGAGGTTTTCACGCCCGCAGGCCATTGGTCATCCTTTCCAAGCCATCGTCATGACGAGAACGACTATCCCCGGATCACCTATCTGGAAGAAACCTATTACCACCGTCTGAACCCCGCCAACGGGTTCGGTATTCAGCGGGTCTATACGGATGACGGCGAGATGGACGAAACCATGGCTGTCTCGGACGGCGATGTTGTTTTGGTCCCGCGCGGGCACCATCCCTGTGGCGCCCCCTATGGGTTCGAGATGTATTATTTGAATGTCATGGCGGGTCCGCTGCGAAAATGGCGGTTTGTTCCGGCGCCCGAGGTAGAATGGATTCTGGAACGCGACGGCTGAGGCGCGCCTATCTGGACGCAAGCCGGGGATTATGCAGATCAGGTCAGAATGGGCGGGCCGTGTCGCTCTGTCAGTAGCTCTATGGCGGCTTCGAGATCAAGGATTCCGGCGCCGGTTCTGGCATTCCATGCGCCTTTGTCCACTTTGCGCGCGCTGTCCGTCAGCGCCACGCGCATCTCGTTGGGCGAGACCTTGTTGGGCTTCCAGCCATGGCGCAATGCCGCGATCGCCCCGGCAACAACCGCCGAGGCCGCCGATGTGCCGCCGCTGCGCAACGAAGCATCATGTGGCTCAGCAAACCAACTAGGGGCGCACAGATCAGGCTTGTGGTCACGCGCGTCACCAAAATCGAAGATTCCGGGCCCTTGTGAGGACATGCCAACCCACTGCCCGTCCGGGCGTACCGCCCCGACCGAGGTCACGTCTGGCAAAGAGTTGGCCCCGAAAATTGACTGCCCCGGCATCCGGTCATATCCCGGCGCGCGCGGGTCTGCGCAGAACTGCCCGTTGTTGCCTGCGGCAAATACGATGTCGCCGTCTTTCCCCAGATCGGAAACGATCTTATTCAACGGATGCGAGGGGTTGCTGGTATAGTCCCCGCGGATCGACTCGCCAAACCGGTTGACAATTCCCCAGGCGTTAAGAAACACCCAGGCCTCGCCCGGTTTTATGTACTTGTTCTTGAACGCGAACTTGGCGGATGACGCATAGCTGGCAAACTTCAACACATCATCGATGCGCTTGGGCAATAGCGGCAGGTCGAAAACCTTGGCTTCGGGGGCTGCATTGACGATCGAGCGCAACAGCATCGAACCGTGCCGTTTGCGCAGGTTTACGTAAGGGTGTTTGCCTTCACCCGGGAGTTTGGTCTGGCCGTCCGCGTCGGCTTGCATGCCGCCACCATAAGTACCGCCAATCGACGTCACATAGTCTTCGTTTATTCCCTGATCGACCACAACAATATTGACCCCGCGCCCAGTAAGGCCCGCGTCTTTGAGGGCAGAAAGGTTGATCAGAGCCTCGGCCTGATCCCTGGTGCTGAACTGATAGCCTTTGCCGGTACCGCCGCACCAATGTTGCCCTCTGAGCGCAAGATCCAGCCTGCTGGGAAATATCTCAATTCCGATGGTCTCGGGCGCCATCAGGGCCGGAGCGCGCAGCTTTTCGAACACCTCCTGATTCAAAGATTTGTCCAGGCCGCGTAGAGAAACGCTGTACCCGTTGTCCCCTTCCGGATCAGGGTCGGGAAATGCCTTGCCGTTCTCGTCGACCAGCGTCCAGGGGTTGTTGCTTTGCTCTGGATCAATCAATTCCCGTTCAGTCAGGATTTGCAGCGGGTCGATCTCGGCGCGAATTAGAAGCTGAACGAGCGCGTTCTTGTTCGGGGCAAAAAGAAACAGATCAAGGTCCATGCGCAAACTCCGATTTGTGTCCGAAGGGTCTGGGGCACGCGCCCAGACAATCCGTTCGAATACCAAAATTGCGTCTGATGCGGGTTTGAAAATATTGGCCCGTATTTGGAAATAATGCAGACGCAGCCTACCATATGCTTAGACTTTATCGCGAATCGACGCATAATGCACCTTTTGAGGTGGTTGGTTTAATGAGTCATTGGGGGACTGCCGACATTTCAATCGGCCCGGCCGACACGGCGATGGGGCAGGAGACAGGTTTGAGTGCTGTATTGTTTCACTCACCTGAACAATCCATTTCCGCCCCGGGAGCGCGTGGACCCATCGGTGTTCAGGGCGCACAGGTCGACAAGACTGAACGGCGTATGCTGTGCGTGTCATTCATCGACGTCGTTGGTTTCTCGGCCCAAATGCGTGCGGATGAAGTTGGAACATTTCACCGCTGGGTCGATATGCGTGACGATGTGGTTCTGCCGTTGCTACAGCAATTCAGCGGCCAATTGGTCAAACTGACCGGTGACGGGATCATGGCGACGTTCGACAACGCCGTTTCCGCCGTCAAATGGAGCGCCGAGCTACAGATGAAGGCACGGCAACGTCGACAAGGGCTGTCGTTGAGGGTGTCGCTGCATTATTGCTCGGTCCTGCGCGACGGGGATGACCTGTTGGGTGACGGCATCAACGTTGCGGCCCGGTTGCAGGAACATGCGCCGGTCGGAGGTGTCATCCTGACCGACGCGGTGGCCGAACAACTCTCGGGTCTGCCGGAATTGGCGACGCGGCCGATTGGTATGCTGAATCTTCGTAAGATGCAGGGCCGCGTCGGCGCGCATGAGTTGATCACCGATGGGCGGCCATCTTCGGACATTCAGAAGATCGAACAGGCGTTGCCGACCATCGCGGTGATCCCGCTGGCCAATATCGGCGGCAAAGAGGAAGACGGTTACCTGTGTGCCGGCATTGTCGAGGACATCGTGGTCTCACTTTCCGGTCAGCGCGACCTGATGGTCATTTCGCGGTCATCGACGCTGTCTTTGGCGCGGCAGGCGGTCGACCCGCGCGTGGTTGGTCAGGTACTTGGCGTCCGCTATGTGATCACTGGTACTCTGCGCCGATCCGGTGATCGAATTCGCATTTCGACCGAGCTGCTGGATACGGCATCGGGACAGCAACTGGCTAGCCTGCGCAGGGATTTTGACTCGGTCGACGTTTTTGCCGTTCAGGACGAGATTGTGGAATCGACGCTTGTGCATCTTCTGCCCGGGATGCACTCGGCCGAGCGTCGCAGGACACTGCGCAAATGGCCGGGATCGTATACGGCGTATGACGACTATCTCAAAGCGCTGGATCAGATCGGCAGTCTTGAACGCCAGCCTTTCGACGAAGCGCGTATCCATCTGTCGCGTGCGATGTTGGGCGATCCCGGGTTTTCGTCCGCTTTCGCGTGGGCGGCGCGCTGGCACAGCCTTCGGGTCGGGCAGGGGTGGTCCGATGATCCGCAACGCGACGCCAACGAAGCGCTGAACCTTGCCCAACAGGCGATTGGTCTGGACGAACAGAACGCGCTGGCACTGGCAACTTACGGCCATGTTCAAGGGTATATGTTTGGGGATTACGAAACCGCGATCATCTATCTTGACCGGGCGCGTGAAACCAACCCCAACAGTTCGATTGCGTGGCTTTTGTCCAGCGTGACCCTGTCGAGCCTGGGCCGTACCGATGAGGCGATACAGGCTGCCGAACGTGCATTGCGCCTGTCCCCGCTCGATCAGCGCCTTTTCATCTATTACGTTTTCCTGGGCATCGCCTGTTATGACGCGGGGGATTTTGACCGCGCTGTCATGTGGCTGTCGCGTGGGTTGGCGGAAAACCCACGCTATACTTCGGCCTTACGGACGCTTGCAGTGTCCCATGTAGCTCTTGGCCAAATCAGCGAGGCCCGCAATGCGGTCGCGCGCTTGATGGAGCTCGAGCCCGGTTTTCGCATGTCGAGCTTCAAAGGCACCCGTCGATTGTACAGCGACCCAGCACGCGCCGATCTTTTTCGCGCCCGTCTGACGGAGGCGGGCGCACCGGAATGATATTGAGTGAAAGGAGATTGTTATGACCGGATCATCAGGATCATTTGGACCATTTGACGCCCGCGATGCGCGAGACGCCCGCGACGCGAGAGATGCGCGGGATGCCCGCGACGCCCGCGGCTCGGCGGGATATGGCGGCAGTCCCAGCTACCTTAGCCTGGGTATTTCGCCACATACCGAGGCGCAGGGCGGTTCGGCGGTGGAAGACCAATGGTGGCCCGGCAACCAATGGCCACCAACCCATCCTGTCGGATACGACAGCGGGGGCGAGCCGGTGCCTTTACACGCCATCTACGACTCATTTGTTAAGGACAGATTTTGGAACTGGTCCCCCGGCAACCACGCGATCGCCTTTCTTTCGGAATTTGCGGCATTTTCCAGCGCGGCCGACAAAATACCCGACTGGACCAAGATCGTCCTGCCGGTTCCGGCGGTAAAACAAGTGTTCCCCGGAGGTTTCAACGAAGAAGGTACCAGGTTTACCCAAGTTGCCTCACCTCCAGGATTAGAGACAATGCCCAGGGCCAACTTCAAGCTTGCGGATGAGTTGAAGGAACTGATCGGTCTGATCGAATACCGAGACGGTGCCATGGCCGAAGCGGTTCAGCAGCGCGGTACGATCATCGGCTATTTTCAGGGTATTGTGCCATTTACCTATCTCTCACACCGCTACACCGTACGACTGTGCCATATGGCGCTTGTCGTGGCTCAGTTTCTTGCCTTCAGGTACAAAAAAAGCTTTGACCGTCCGCGCCCGTCCCAGCTGCATCCTGGCCTGGCACCGCCCATCGATGTGCCTCAGCATGCGTCTTATCCCAGCGCCCATGCGACAGAGGCGTGGTGTGTCGCCTATTGCCTCAACGAAGTGATGGTGGACAAAGACGGGAAAAAGTTAATGGAGACCAAGCACAAGAAAGCGCCGACTGGTAACCAAGAAGTTGTACGAAACCCGCTCTACGACATGGCGACACGAATATCGCGCAATCGCGAGGTTCTGGGCGTGCACTACCCCTCGGACAGTGAAGCCGGGAGGAGGCTGGCCAATTTCGCCGTCCCAATCATGAAGCAATGCCAGACGATTGGACACCCAGACGAAGGGCTGCTGGCCCGAGCCAAAAACGAATGGAAGGAACTGGCCTGATGGCCAGCCCTTTCAAATCTTCAAGCTCAGAAGCAGGGACGCGCGGGACTTTGGCGGGAGACCCAGATCAAGCCTGTCTCGGTCTCTGAGCTTGGATACGTCCGTCAGGCGAAGTGGCGGTCCTGTGCCTATCAGGCGGCGCCAGAATGAGGCGCAAAGGTTGGTCATAATACTCTCCGTAAAATCTATCTGTAGTATTGTATCTGGTCAGCCACCCCGCAAATTTCTAGGCAGGGTGGCATGTAGTTTTTTGCAAGGCTCTGAAATACCTCATTATTGTGCGGCGACGGCGCGCGCGTGCGCGCAAGCGTGACCCATTTCATCGATATGGCGGTGATCGGTGCCGCAGCATCCTCCGACGACACGCAGGTTCGGCAACAGGGTCATGAGCCTGCGATAGTCTTCGCCCAGTTCCGCCGGGTTGCCATCATCCAGAACCTCGCTCTCGTCCAGTTCCGCATGCGACATGCGCGATGCGTTGGCACGGATGCCGCCAATGCGGCTTATCCAGCTGTCGTCCTTGCGCAGCACGTGTTCAAAGTGATCGGGATGCGCGCAGTTGATCATGTAGTAGCTTGGGTAGCCGTTGCTGATCTCATCGACCTCGCGGATCGCGTCGGACAGAGCCTGTCCGGTTGCAAGCTTGCCGTCGGTTTCGACGGTGAACGCGATTATCGCCGGGACGGATTGCGCCTTTGCAGCAAGGGCAATTCCCGACGCCTCGGGCGAATTGTTCATCGTGATCGCAGTGACCATGTCAGCGCCGGCCTTGGTCATCGCGGCGACCTGCGGCGCGTGATAGTCCCGGGCCTGAGATGCGGTCATGAGTTCACCGGGGACGTAACCGTCACCGCGGGGACCGACACAGCCACTGATGACCAATGGCGATACGCTGTCCTTGTGCAAATTGCGCAGGGTGCGCATCAGATAGATCGCCTCGGCGTTGATCCGATTAAGGTCGCGGTCGCTGTAGCCAAGTTTGTGACCCCAATCACGGCTTGACCTCCAGGTCGGGCTTTCCAGTACGAAACCAAGGCCATGCGCCCGGGCCACGGCGATGTGACGTTCGAAATACCGCGTCAATGCAGCGCGACCTTCTTCCGTCTCAAGCAGAACAAACGCCGCGAACTGCGGCAGTTCGAGCCCGTCGTGAAAGATCAGCGTCGTTTCGATGCCGCCATCGGTCAGATAAAAGCCATCGCCCGGCAACGGATGAGCGGGTTGGCGCGAGGTTGTTTCGGAAATGGGCATATCCGCCTCCTTCAGTGTTTCAATGCAATTTTTCTAGTCCAGAGGTGCCGTCCTTGCTGGGAGATTGCTGGGAGATTTGCGGGATATTGCGGGGAATCCTGATCTGACTATGCTGAATGCAGGGTTTTCGGAAAGTGGACTGCCGAGGTGATTTATTCGTTCGAACCCTTTCGGCTGGACGGCGAATGCCGCGAACTCAGCCGCGACGGACAGCCGGTGCATTTGCAACCGCAGGTCTTTGATCTGCTGTGTCTGCTTGTCGAAAATGCGCATCGCGTGGTCAGCCGCGACGAGATTGTCGAAAAAGTCTGGCAGGGGCGGATTGTGTCCGAAGACGCGATCTCAAGCCGTGTTCGGGATCTGAGGCGGGTGTTGGCGGCGTCGGGACAGGACGCGGGGCTTGTTCATACAGTGCGCGGTCATGGGTTCCGTTTCACGGGGCAGGTCACGCTGCGCGCCCAGGCCGGTGCTGGTGCTGACTTGCAAATGTCGCGGGACGTCGATCTGACCCAAGCGTTTGGCCAGCAGCCTTCGATCGCGGTTTTGCCGTTTCAAAGAAACGGTGAGATGGACAAGTTCGAGGCTCTGGAGGAGGCGATTCCACGCGAGTTGATCATGACATTGGCCAGTCTGCGGTGGATCAGGGTGGTCTCGCATGGGTCGGCGTTCAAATTTCGCGGACATCAGATCGATCTGAATCAGGTCCGTCAAATCCTGAAGGCGCGGTATTGCCTGACCGGTGTTGTGGATCTGACCGGCAACAGGGTGACCATCGATACCGAATTGTCGGATACCCGAAGCTCACAGGTTGTCTGGGCCTTGCGAAAGACGGCGAATATTGACGACATTCACGCCTTGCGTGCCGAAATTGCCGCCAACGTCATCATGGTCGCCGAGCTTGAAATCCCACAGCACGAAAGCGCAACGCTGGGACCGGTTGACGCGGAAAATCTGGACGCCTGGTCTGCCATGCATCTGGGGTTCAATCACATGAGCCAGTTCAGCCGCTCCGGTAACGACAATGCCCGGCAGATGTTTGAGCGGGCGATAGACCTGGACCCGACACTGGCCCGCGCACATGCAGGGATGGCATTTGTCCGGTTTCAAAACGCCTTCATGCGGTATGCGCCGGACATCGCGACCGAAGCAGATCACGCGCGTCGTTTCGCTGAACAGAGCTTGTCGCTGCAGCCACGCGATCCGTTTGCGAACTTCATGATGGGCCGGTGCCATTGGCTCGACCACGATCCCGAAGGCAGTAAACCGTGGTTCTCTCAGGCGACGATGGCCTGCCCAAACTATACTTGGGGCTACTACGGCGCCAGTTGGGCGGATGTCTTTACGGGTGATTTCGACACCGCATTCGACAATGCAAATCGCGCCATAGACCTGAGCCCGATCGACCCGTTTCGCCCCGGCATGACGGGTAACAAAATGTGGGTTCATATCGCGCGTCAGGATTATGCCTCGGCGGTGAAATGGGCCGAGATCGCGGCAAAAACGCCGTGGTCGCACGCAGGAATGGCCTTTTTTGCCGGGATGAGCCAATGGCTGAACGACAACCCGGAACGGGCGCGGTGGTGGGTCGCAGAGGCGCGCCGCCGCAACCCTAACCTTGGCAAAGACCACGTTTTGGCCCTGGTACCGGCATCAAGTACCCGATTCAGGCAGCTGTTATCCGAGGCGGCCAACGCGCTGGAGCTGTAAAGGCTTCGACCGGGAACGAACCCCACGGCCTTGGCATTCTCAAATCCAGTGTTTTCTGGCATATTGTACAAGCATTTTTCTGTTCAATTTTTGGAGGGTTTTTGTTGTGGCGGTTCTTGATGATCTGAAATCCGTTTTGGCTCGGTTGGCCGGTGGTGGCTGGACCCCCTTATTCGATCTAATGGGCGTGAGCCCGACAGATTCGGGTTTGCAAACGGCCCTGACATCTCCGGCCCCCAATCTTTCGGCATTGCGCGCTGTTGCAGGGTTCGAAGAGGTGTCCAGCGCAGCGATCCGGCCAATTGACCCCGGTCGCCCTGCGCAAAGCCTGCTGTTTCACGCCTTGTCCTCGCCAGCTGTTCAGGCTGCGCCCGATGGTACGGCGCTGCAGCGCTTTCCAACCCCGGCGGAACTGGAAGCAGTAGAGAATTTTGTCTATGCCAGCACATCGCGGGCTCTGAACGATCTGCGTGCCCAATTTCCGAACGAGAATATGGCGGTTGGTGTATTTGCTCGTGAATACCGCCAGACCAGAGGAACCGTGCATGGCGCGCATGCGGATATGGTTTACGCGCGGACGGGCGTGGCGCGGGTCGGAACCGAAGCCACCTTGTGGGATGGCGCGTCCCGGTCTTACCTGCCGCGCGGAACTCAGGACAATCCGCATGTGTTCCGGGCAATGCCGTGCAGATACGCGGTTTACATCGCTGTGCAACGCCGGGGAAACACCAACGATTTCGGGCCGTTCCGCGCCAACCGCAGTCTGCGGGCGCAGCAGCAGTTCAACGTAACACCGCAATCCGACAGGCTGGACCAGAATCGGGATTTCTGGGTACCGGTCCACAAGCTGTTTTCAGGCGATGAATGCCTTCGGGGCAGGGTCCTTTCCGTCGATTTCGACGCTCGGCACGTAAATGAAAAGCTGCGGCGCGTTCATTTGTCGAATATGGGCGTTCGCCCCAACCTGTTGACCGGAAACTCGTTCGACTCGGGTTTTGGATTGCCCGAGGTCGATCAGCCACCCTTTACCGTCACAAGCGGGCTGGCTGAGATGTTGCCCGAAGATGACCATGGCCCCGGTGCTGTATGCCCTGTGGTGCGTCCGAGACTGATTGAGCCAACAACGATCAACGGTCGCCGAATTGGAACAAAAGTGCCGGACCAAAGTTCCAACTGGGGCAGTTTCAACATCAGCGTGCAGCGGAACAACGCGCATAAAGCACCCGAGTGGATGCATGTACGATCGCGCCTTAAACCCGATAACGAGGTGCAGTCGCTCAACACATTCGAAGATGTTGCCGATATTGTCTTCGAAGCGCGGGTCGGCAACGTCAGCCCTTACGAGGCGCTGCACTATACCGATTTCACCGGAGACGGGTGGGTAGCGCCCGTAGTCTCGGGCCTGTCTGCCGTGATCAGCCGGCGCATTCCGTCCTACTCGATTCTGGCAGCTCCGGATTTCTATCCCTACGTCAGTCAATCTGCGTTGATGGATTGGTGGTTGAATGATCTGCCATCCTCTCTGGGCAGGGGCATCTGGCGGGTTCCGCCGCTGACATTGTGCGATCAACGAACGGCCCCAAATCTCGACCTGCGCCGTCACGGCGCTCCGTTTGTGCCCGAAGATGAAACCGTATCAGCCATCGTTGGCTCCGCCAGATCGGTTGGCAGTAGTGCGACAGGATCATCCGCGCCCGTCAACTGCACCTCCTATCTGCCCGACAATGCCGCCGGGTTCTATGCGCCAGGATGGGATACCAGCATTGATTTCGACGATGTCGCCGGTGTCAATTTCCTAGCGGCGCATGGATTAGGCAGCCCATTTCCCGAGGACGCCAAGCTGTGTGCTGCGATCTCGGCCTTTTGGCCGTCGGTTGCGCCGGACACTTCGCGCTCGTACGGGCAGCACCCGCAAACGAATTGGCGGCTTGTGGCCCCGATGACAGACAGCGAGGTTGGGCTGGAGGGTCCGCCTGCTTGGGATGGCGTGCCCGGCCCGCGCGAGGTTCTCGTCAATGGTCGTCCGCATATCGAAGATGACGATTTTGCGCATGTGGACTACATAAATACGGCACTGAACAACCAGTTCTCGATGGCCGAAACCATGAAAGTGGATCAAGAGGAGTATCAGGCGCGGATCGTGGCCGTGCGGCGGATGTTGAACGCGACGGTTGAAGGGGGCGGGGCGCAGGGTCTGAGGACACACCGCATGCTGTCGTTCCGCGCGGTTGCTGCCAACGACGCGGATGTGACCGCTGCGGCAGCGGCGACGGGTCTGAGTTTTGCTGGGCTCCTTTATCGGTTCGTGATGGTTGAAACCGGGGCCAGCCGCCGTTTGGCCCGGCATCCGACAAATCCCGAACGGTGGCTCAGGCGCAAGCAGATAACGGCCAGGCTGACCCTGATTGTGGATGAGGTCGGGCGGATCGCGTTCTCGGCCGATCAGGGGCCCTGGAAAGCAGCGAGCGGCGTTTGAGCGCGCGCGCGGAAATAGTTGTCATTGGTGCGGGCGTGGCCGGATTGGCCGCAGCCATAGCCGCCCGGATGGCAGGTCTGAGCGTCACGGTGATCGAACGAGAGACCGCCCCTCCTGTCCGCCCCGGTGAAACCCTGCACCCGGGTGCAGGTCCCGTTTTCGAACGTCTGGGGCTGCTGACAGATATCGAGGGGATAGCGACCTCGCGCCCGCTTGGTATTGAAGTCGTGGGGCCGAGTGTCACGCGCTTGCCTTTCGGCGGGCCTGTAGATGGACCTTGGACGGGCTACCAGATCAGCCGCGAGCGTTTGAGTCAGGCAATGGTCAAACGCGCTCGGGCTTTGGGCGCTCGGTTCCGGTTTGGTAGCGCGGTGCGAGGTGTCCATTTTCAAAGCGACCAAGTAACGATCGACCTGCCCGAAAGGTCAGCCACGGCCGACTGGTGTTTCGACGCCACCGGTTTTGCCAATCTGAGCCATCGCAAATTGTCGGGCCGAATGCAGCAATTGGGTCCACAGATGACCGTCAGGTATCGCTATCGGTGCGATGGGTCGGTCAGCGAGAATTGGCCTCGTATCACGTTGCGGCCAGATGGATGGCGCTGGTTGGCCCGGTTGACACCGGATCGGATTGCCGAGGTTGAATTGATACGTGGCCGTCGGTTCGAAACGGTCCAGCAGGATGCTGGGTGGGCGTATGCCGATGGAACCTGGAGGGTCAGCGAAAGCCCGGCTCAGCACCGATTGTTTCGCATCGGCGATGCGGGCGGGCGCCTCGATCCAGCGGCAGGAAAAGGCGTTTTACGCGCCGCCATGTCGGCAATGATGGCGGTACACCTTGTCGCGGGTGTCCAAAACCGACGCGTCAGCGCCGCCGAGGTGAGCACCTATTATTCCCGCTGGTTCAGCGAGTGGGTGGTTCAGGATTGCCAGGAACTTGCGCCGTTGGTTTCAGGTCCGGGAAGCCGGCACCCAGAAGCCCAACCCGGCAGGTCGTCGGCGCGTTACTCAATCAGGTAGGTGGACAGGATCGGTGCATAGCTGAGCAGAACGAGCACGGCTGCCACGGCAATCAGAAACGGCCAGAGTGATCTGAGGATGGATCCAGGGGTTGCACCGCTCATCGACGACGCAATGTATAGCCCGATCCCGACCGGTGGGGTCAGCAGGCCCAGAACGAGGTTCAAGCAGGCCACGACGCCGAACTGATAGGGGCTGATGTCGTAGGATCCGGTGGCAATAGGCAGCAATATCGGCGTGATCAAAATGATTGCGGCGATACCGTCGATGATCGTGCCGACCAGTAACAGCGCCGCATTGACGATCAGCAGGAACAGGAAGGGGTCTGACGTTACGGTCGTAATCAGCCCTGCGAGTTTCTGCGGCAGTTCTTCGTAAATAATGACCCAGCCGAACACGCTGGCCGCCGCGATCATGAACAAGATCATCGAAGCGTTTGCAGCTGTTCGTCGGAACATCTGACCCAAATGGCGCGGGTCGAGCTCACCATAGATCAGCCAACCCACGATGAACGCGACGAAGGAGGCAACCGCTGCGGACTCGGTTGGTGTTGCGATGCCGAACAGGATACCGCCGATGATGGCAACCGGAATGAGCATGGCCGGGACCGCCGCTGCAAAGGCACGCAGCGCCTCTTGCCGTGTCATCCATTTGCCTTTGGGAAATTGCTGTTTCCAACCGATCATTGCAATCACCAGGGCAAAGCCCGCTGCAAGAAGCAATCCGGGTAAGATGCCAGCAATGAACATCTCGCCAATCGGGATTTGGGCCAGCACCCCAAAGATCACAAACATCATGGATGGCGGGATTACCGGGGCCAGCAACCCTCCGGCGGCAGTGGTGGCGGTTGCAAAGCCCTTTTCATATCCTTCTTCCTCCATCGCGGGGACCATGGCACGCGACATGACCGCTATCTGGGCGGTGGCCGAGCCGATAATGGCGGCCATGAACATATTGGCCAGAAGGTTGATATAGGCCAGCCCACCCCGGAACCCGCCGACGAATACCCGCGCAAGCGCGATCAGGCGGCGGGTCATTCCGCCTTCGTTCATCAATTCACCGGTGAGCATGAATAGCGGGATGGCCAACAGGCCATAGTTCTCAAGCCCGCCAAACATCTTCTGGGCGAAGCTGTCGAACAAAACCGTATTGCCACTTTGCCAAATGTACCAGATCGCGGTTACCGCCAGAACGATGGCCACAGGCACCGACAGTAGCAATGTGACAATAAAGACGGCCGCGCTCATATCTGAGGTTCCGGCGTAAACAGGTGCATTGCGGAATGCAGGGTCGCCCCGAGCGAAAACAGCCACAACACCCCCCAGAAGAGAAACTTTGGCACACCTAACGTGGTCGTCGGTTCCGCGTAGATAAAGTTGAACGTGGCCCCCTGAAATGCCTGCGCGTCAAAGCCCGCCCGCGCGATGTCGAGCGGAAGGAACCAACGCCAGCAGAACCAGACCATCGACAGCGCAAAGCAAAATACGATGACATCAACGCATTTCAACAGCACGCGCCTGACTTGCTTTGGCACCGCGTCTGTCACGAGCGTGATTGATATTGCGCTTCGGTGGTGGAGGGCCGCTGACGCCCCCAGAAACGTCATCCAGACCATAGTGTATATCGCAAGCTCATCGACCCAGAACAACGCAGCGCCAAAATAGCGGGTCACGATGTTCAGAAGGATAAGCAATGTGACGCAAACGGCCAGCAGCGCAGCCAGCCAGAGCTCGAACCAAGCCAGTCGGGCGGAAAGACGTCTTAGCATTGTGTGATCACGCGGCGAACACCCTCATGGGCAAAGTATCAAAACCCCGGAGGGTGTTGTTCATGGTAACGGTAGGCGTGTCGGTTTCAAAGTAGTCAATCTTGTCCAGCATCGCTTCGAGCAACGCGGTCATTTCCAACCGTGCAAGATGCATACCACCGCAAGTATGCAAGCCATAACCAAAGGCCAGTTGGTCGCGGTTGTTCCGGGTAACGTCAAAGCGGTCCGGCTCATCGTAATGCCGCTCATCCCGGTTGGCGGACCCATAGAGCACAATCAAGCGTTCATTTGCGTTCAGTCGCACATCGCCCAGCATCGTCTCTTCGCGTACCAGCCGGGTGAAAGATCGGATCGGCGCATCCATGCGCAAAGCTTCGTTTATCGCATTTGGCACCAGCGCGCGGTCGGCCTTGAGCATGTCCCACTGGTTTCGATCCAACGACAGGTAGCGAAGCAGGTGGCCGATGCCAAATATCGTCGTATCAAGCGCCGGACCTATGTATTCGCGCATCATGCCGGGGCACTGGCTGCGCTCGACCTTGCCTTCGTCTGCCGCCTGATAAAGCCTGTCGGCCCAGCCATCCGGCTTCAGTTTCGGTGGCACGGCTTCATTGATGCAGTACTGGTGCAATTCTTGAATGTTCGGAATCGCCGCTTTGCCCAGTTCGTTCATCGGGCCCATTGCGTCGAACGTCGCGGCGGCCCATTTCAACATGTTTTCTTTGCCGGTTGCAGGCAGTCCTACAAATTCCCTCACAAGGTTCATTGGCAGAACCTGCGCGACATCTTCCATGCCATCGACATCCTTGCGGGCACAGATGTCATCCACAAGCGCACGGGCGGCATCGGCAACTTGGTCTTGGATTTCGCGCAGGCCGCGTGGCCGCAAGGGAACGCCCGTTACATTGCGAATTTCGTCATGCAGCGGCGGGTCGCTTGTCAAAGAGTTTGCCCGGCCCGGGCCCGAGGTGGCGACGTTTACCTGATCATCCATCGCGACGCCATGTGCGGTCGTATAGACTTCCCAATTCCCTAGCACCGCCTTGACGTCCTCATACCGCGCTACGGCCCACATATCGTAACGGGTCATCCAGACCGCAGGCGCGATATCCCGGAGCTCTTTCCAGACGGCATAAGGCGTTTGGATGGCTTCATCCGAAAACAGGTCGAGGTCAGAGCTTGGGCGGTCCGTCATGGCAAAAGTTACCTTCGGAATCATTGCAAAAGCAAGAACGGGCAGTCCATTTCCGGTCTGCCCGCAATGGTTTAGGTCCGATCACTGGGCAGTCTGGGCTGCAACCTCACGAAGGCCTTCGAGCGCGGCAGATTTGTCAGACCATTTTGCATTCCAGGTGTCGGCCACATCCCCAAAGAAGCTGGGATCGACCTTGATGTACGTCTTGCCAGTACCCTTGATCTGATCAATCCATGCTGGTTCTTTCTCGACATACGATGCGACTACCGTGCCCAGGTGCTTGTTCATCAAATCCGAAATCATGGCACGATCCTCTTCGGAAAGCCCAGCCCAAACCTTGGCGGATACCAGCCCCACCATCGGGAACATCATGTGATTGGATTCGATGATGGTGTCGGCGTGCTCATAGTACTTCAGCACCCAGATCAACTCTCCGTCCATGTCAATCGCGTCGACCTGCCCATTGGCAAGCGCTTCGTACACGGCAGGCAGCGGCATGGGTGTCGGGGCAGCGCCCAGAGCGGAGTAGAAGTCGAGGATCGGTTCAAACGGGGTGATGCGCAGCTTTTTCCCCGCCAGATCGTCAGCCGAGGAGACATCCCCGCGCGCAACGATCTGCCGCAGGCCCGCCATGCCGTAGCCAAGGCCGACAACGCCCACTTTGCCCGGCAGCTGATCCAGCATTTCACGCGCATAATCGGATTGGATAATGCGCGCTGCGTGGCCAATGTCATTGGCGAGGAATGGTGCATAGAAGGCGCCAAAATCAGGTGCACGGTTCGAGACTTCGGCGACGGTCATGAAGGCCATGTCCAAAGCACCGGTCTGCAATTGCTGCAACATCTCGGCTTCGTTGCCCAACTGCCGTGCAGGAAAAACCGACACGCTGTGCGCGCCGTCACTTGCTTCGGAGAGTTCAGACCCAAAGGCTTCGGCAGCTTTGGTCCAGATATGTGGCGGTGGCGTGATTAGGCCCAGCCGAAATTCTTCGGCCTGAGCGGCAACAGCCGTCACGGTCAGAACGGCGGCGGTCGCGATCATTTTCTTGAAATGTTTCATGGCTTTCCCTGTTGTTATTTTGTTTGCCTACAGTTGAACCCAACCCTCGGGTGGTTCTTTTCCGGGATGAACAGCGTTGCAGTTCGGACAGGTGCGGGCTTTTTCCGAGGCATAGAATTTCTCGTACACCGGGGGCAGGTCGTCAACGATGGACTTGAGCTGCATTTCGGCCCGGTGCACCCGCGTTCCGCATTCGAAACAATACCATTCGATGGCGTCCAGCTGACCTTCCTGTCGTTTGGGTTCGATCACGAGGCCGACAGAACCCTCTTGCGGGCGCTGCGGCGAGTGACGGACATGCGGCGGCAGCAGAAAGATTTCGCCCTCGCGAATGGGGACGTCGTAGAACTGCTGCCCGTCAAACAGCTTGAGCAGCATGTCGCCTTCCAACTGGTAAAAGAACTCTTCCACCGGATCGTCGTGATAGTCAGTCCGCTTGTTCGGCCCGCCGACAACGGTGACCATCAGATCCGAGTCCTCGAACACCATCTTGTTTCCCACCGGAGGCTTCAGCAGATGACGATGCTCGTCAATCCAGGCTTTGAAGTTGAACGCTCTTAGCTTCGACATGCGCATCTCCCCTCTGAGAAAATTGTTGGCGACATTGCCCATTACGGCAAAGAATTTGTCCGCATGTAGATATCGGAATAAGTTATATCACAAGGCTCAGAGTTTCAGGCCGCATTCATCAAAAGCCTTGCGAATGATCTCTTTTTCCGGCTGGGTCAGTTCCAGCATTGGCGCGCGAACACGGCCGCCGGTCTGGCCCAGCAGTTCTTGCCAGTACTTTCCGAAAGCGGTCGGTTTGCCTGCGGGTTTTGTCCGTTTCATGGCGTCACGCACGGGGTTCAGGCTATCGAACACCCGACGCGCCTCATCCGCCTTTCCGGCAAAAGCCAGACGGGTGTATTCGTTCATCCGTTGATCCTTGGCCGTCTGCAATTGGTAGGGTGGCGACGAGCAGAGGTAGAGTTTCCAGTCCAACTCCAGGATATTGTCCAGCCATTCATGCTCGGCTGAGGTCGAGACATGGATCCTGTCGCCAACCATGTGCGTAAGCCTCACATACATTTCGCGAGGGACCGAATATTTGATCGCTACGATATTTGGCAGATCTGCGATACGTGCGCATTCCTCGGGTTGCATCAGGTAACCGCTGTCCGGGTGGCTCCACATGGCGATGCCGATATCAAGCTCATCGCAAAAGCGTTTGTAATACTGATAGAGCAGTTCGCCCCGGTCCTGACAGAAGCTGAGCATTGGGGCATGCACCACCACATAGTCCGCGCCACAGTTCTGCGCATGACGCCCCAGTTCAAGTGCGGTGTCCATATTCTGATCCGAGATCGACATGATTGTCCCGGCCTTGCCAGCGCATTCCTCGACGGCGATGGTCATGTTGCGCTTGCGTTCCTCAAGCGACATCGCCCAGAACTCGCCCTGTTTGCCGGCGATGAACAGGCCCTGAATGCCCAGATCGTCAATCCAGTGTCGTATGTTGGCGCGCAGCCCGGCTTCGTTCAGTGACAGATCGTCATCGAACGGGTTCAACGCCGCAGCCCAGATGCCCGTCATGTTCTCGCGGGCATAGGCCTTGGCGTCATGCTTTGCATATTCCATCCGACAGGGGCCTTTCATTTGAGATGCAGCCAGAAAAGCTTAGATCGGGTAACATGGCCAAGGTGAAAGCCTGTAATTGGATATCAGAAAATCCGATAGCAGGTGCTTTCCAATTCAGTTTCTCGCAGATCTGGCATAGCTTTGAGCTTATGAAACTTGCAATGATCGGGAAAGGCGCCATCGCGCGCTATGTTGCGTCGGGCCTTGCTGCGCGCGGATACGCGCTGGAGGCCGTATTGGTCAGATCGGGCGGGGCCGCCCCCAGTGCGTTGGCGGCCAACTCGGCCGAAGACCTGCCCGAGGGCATCGAACTGGTTATCGATTGTGCGGGGCATCAGGCCCTCGCTGATCACGGCCCCGCCATTCTGGCGCGTGGCACCGACATCGTCACGGTTTCCATCGGGGCCCTGGCGAATCCGCATACGTCCCAAGCACTGGAAGATGCTGCCAAGGCGGGCGGGTCAAAGCTGCATCTTGCCAGCGGGGCAATCGGCGCTTTGGACTGCCTGGCAGCCGCGCGGGCGGGACGATTGACCTCGGTCACCTATACCGGGCGCAAACCGCCGCAGGGCTGGAAGGGGTCGCCTGCGGAACAGAAACTGGATCTGGACAATATGAGCGGCGGTGCCGAAACGCACTTCGAAGGTACTGCGCGGGCGGCGGCGCTTGACTATCCCAAGAACGCCAATGTGTCGGCAGCGGTCGCTTTGGCGGGGCTGGGCTTTGACGATACGCGCGTTCGGCTGATTGCGGATACGACCATCGCTCAAAATGTTCACGAGGTTGTCGCATCAGGTGAGTTCGGTGAGTTTCACTTTCAGATCTGCGGCAACGCTTTGCCGGACAATCCACGCTCGTCTGCACTGGCAGCCATGAGCATTCTTGCCAAACTGGACCAGATCGCAGCACGGGTGTCGCTGTGACCGGTCGGCATTCTCGCATCGTCGATCGGGCGCTGACCCGGCTAAAACTGCGGCAGTTGCGGCTTTTGGTGGCGGTCGGGGCGCATGGTAACATCCAGAACGCCGCCCGCGCGCTTGGCATTTCGCAACCTGCGGCCACCAAGATGATCCAGGACCTTGAACTGGATTTCGAGGTCAAGCTGTTCAATCGCACCAATCGCGGCGTCGTGCCCACCGTGTTCGGAGAGACACTGATCCGCCACGGCAAATTGATTTTCACGCAGGTCTCGAACGCGGCGCAAGAGCTGGACGATCTGAATGAGGGCAACGCGGGCCGGGTTGTTGTCGGTACGCTGCTGGCTGCCTCAACCAGCCTGTTGCCCACGGCAATCGAGATTCTGCTGGCCGACCGACCGAATGTGGCGGTCAAAATCACCGAAGGTACCAACGAAGTTTTGATGCCGGGGCTTCTTTCTGGCGAGATTGACATGGTTGTCGGGCGGCTTCCTGCGCACCGTCATCGTGACAAAATTAAGCAGGAAAAACTGTTCGAGGACCGGATCGTCGCCGTCGTCGGTGCGCAGCATCCGCTGGCGGGATTACAGGATCTTTCTTTTGCTCAGACCAAACCTTTCGGCTGGATTCTGCCGCCATTGGAAACCACCCTGCGCAGGCAGGCAGACCACTTCTTTGTCGGGCAACAGCAATATGTTCCGCCGGTGACGATTGAAAGCGTATCCTACCTGGCCAATCGCGCCTTGCTGCAAACGCGCGACCTGATCGGCCTCATGCCCGCCGAGGTCGTCTCGCAGGACATCCGGAACGGGCATCTGTCGAAATTGGATTGGGCGGTGCCTTTTGGCACGGGGCCAGTTGGGATATCGCTGCGCGCCGATGATGATCTTTCGCCCGCTGGTCGTGCGTTCAAGGGCGCGTTGCATCGGGCGGCGCAGGATAGGTATTCGCCAAACTGATATCAGTATTCCGTCAATTCACTTGAAGTGATGGCGGCGGATGCCTGATCTGAAATGGCATTAATTCGGAGGCGTCCAAGTCATGTACCCAGAGCTTAAACTCTTTATCGGGGGTCAATGGCGTAAGACCGGTGCAGACATGCCCGTGGTCAACCCGGCCACCGAGGAAGAAATCGGTCGGTTGCCCAAAGCCACGGCCCGCGATCTGGATGACGCGCTCGAGGCGGCAGATCAGGGGTTCCGTATCTGGAGGCGCACCGCACCGCGCGAGCGCGCTGATATCATCCTGCGCGCGGCAGCGTTGATGCGCAAAAGACAGGACGAGATCGCGCAGGCGATCACTCTGGAACACGGCAAGCCGCTTGCCCAAGCCCGGCTAGAGGTCATACGCGGGGCCGAGTTCTTTGAATGGGACGCAGGCGAAGCGATGCGGACCTATGGCCGCGTCATTCCGGCGGCGCAGGGGCACAAGTTCACAGTCCATCACCAGCCGGTCGGCATCGTCGCGGCCTTTTCGCCCTGGAATTTTCCGATGAGCCAGCCGGCCCGCAAAATCGCCGGAGCGTTGGCCTCGGGCTGCTCGGTGATCCTCAAGGCGGCTGAGGAAACCCCGGCTGGCGCGTTCCACATCGCACGCGCCTTTGAAGATGCGGGCCTGCCCGCAGGCGTTCTGAACCTTGTATTTGGCGTTCCAGCCGAAATTTCGGGGCATCTGATCCCTCAGCCTGAGGTGCGGCTAGTGGCTTTTACCGGGTCAACCACGGTCGGGCGGCAGCTGACCACGCTTGCGGCGCAGCACGATACGCGGGTGTTGATGGAACTCGGCGGCCATGCTCCGGTCATCGTTTGCGAAGACACCGACTTGCGTGCAGCGGCAGTTTCCGGCGCGGTGCGCAAAATGCGCAACGCAGGGCAGGTCTGCACGTCACCAACGCGGTTCTTTGTCCACGAAACTGTGTTCACGGACTATGCGGCCCAGTTTGTTGATCGGGCGCGGGCGACGGTTGTGGGCAATGGTATGGATTCAGGTGTCGAAATGGGGCCGACCGCCAATGCCCGTCGCATACCCGCGTTGACGGCGCTGGTCGACGATGCCGTCGCCAAAGGCGCAACACTGGCGACCGGAGGCGCACGGTCAGGGGACAGGGGGTACTTTTTTCAACCAACCGTGCTTTTGAACGTGCCCGAGACTGCGCGGATCATGCAGGAAGAACCATTTGGTCCGGTTGCCGTTATCAACCCTGTGCAATCGCTGGATCACGCCATCACCTGTGCAAATTCGGTGCCCTATGGCCTTGCGGGCTATGCCTTCACCAATCGAGCGGATTATGTCGACCGTTTGGTTGACGAAGTAGAAGTCGGCAACCTGTCCATCAACACATTGGAGGCATCCATGCCCGAAACTCCCTTTGGTGGCGTAAAATCAAGCGGTTACGGGCGCGAGGGCGGCACCGAAGGGCTGGACAATTACATGACTGTCAAGAATGTCTGGCACGCGGCTCATATTCATTGAACATCTATCCAACTTGACAAAGCTGCATCATATGATCATATAAATCTCATCATATGGAGAGTCTTATGTTCGAGCCAGCCCAACTCACATCTGAACGCGGTGTCGTGCATTCTGTGGCCGAGGCAGAGAAAATCGCCGCGATTGTCAAAGCCGTTGTTCGGGCCACTGATGCCTGGCAGTTGTCAAACGCCGAAGCGGCCGCTCTGTTTGACGTGCCAAGCGCGACCTGGAGTCGGATGAAAGCAGGCACATACAAGGGCGTTCTGGATCAGGACAAAGTCACCCGTGCGAGTCTGCTGATCGGCCTTTTCAAAGGGCTTCGGCTGCTCTTCAATGGTCCGCTGACCTATGGCTGGCCCAAAGCCGCGAATGTAGGTCCCGGGTTCTACGGTAAAACTCCGGTTCAAGTCATGTGCGATGGCGGGATTCCGGCCATGATGAAAGTTCGACAGCACATTGACGCCCTGAGGGGCGGCGTGTGATCCGCGCATCGGACCTTGATGAGGTAGACTTTACAGACCCCAAGACAGTTCGTCTGATCTCGGCGGCTTACATCGAGGAACCGGCGATGGCTCCGCTGGCCGATGATGAGGATGACCTGGCGATTCTTGAAGAGATCGAGGGGCTTACATCCGCACGGCGTTCGGCCAGCTTTCCGATCCCAGGTGGGTTGAACCCCGCAGAACTGATGACCGAGGCGGCAGGGTATGGCTGGACCTACGTCAACGCCGCGTTTTGCTACACGAGGACAACTGGAAACCGCTTCAACGGGGCAGAACGCGGGGCCTGGTATGCCTGCCACGGCGCAAATGCCGTGGACGCGGCGCAGGCAGAAGTCGCCTGGCATCTTACGCGCGAACTGGAGGCAACCGGCATCTACGAGAACATCACCGCCTATCGCGAGTTATTGGCCGGCTTCACAACACGTCTTCACGATCTTTGCGACAGAGCGGATGCAGATGTTCTGGATCAAGACCCCACCGTGGCGTACCCAGTCGGGCAGGCGTTAGCGCGCGATGTGTTCGCGGTGGGTGGAAACGGATTGCTGTACCCGTCTGTGCGCCACCCCGTGGGGCAATGCCTGGTCGCATTGCGCCCGCACATGGTCCAGAACGTTCGTCAGGGTGATGGCTGGGTTTTCGAATGGGCGGGAACGCCGAACCCGAGCATTTCACGCGCTTGAAAGTAAAAACCTCGCAGTTCGTACAAAATTCAGCCTGACCGCGCCCTGCTTGACAAGGACCACACCCCTGAGTCACCGTAACTGAAACGTTTCAAAATGGTGTCTGATGCGAGTCGCAGCGCAGCTCTACACGGCTAGACATATGAGCCATCTGCCAGAAATTCTGCAGATGGTGACGGCCTGCGGGTACAGCGATGTCGAAACCGTCGGCTTCCATGGGCTTAGCCCGGCAGAGCTGGCCGCCGACCTAAAGCAAGCAGGTGTTCGCGTCAGATCTGCCCATTTCGACTGGGACGAATTCGAGACGCGCTTTGATGACATTCTGTCAGCGTTGAATGCCATGGAGTGCCCCCTGGCCGTCATGCCCTGGCTCGAGCCAAGAGACCGGCCAAATGACCTTGCAGGCTGGATTGGTGTTGCCGAACGTCTGCACGAATGGGCGCAGATTCTGGATCAGAATGGCAAACGTCTGGCCTATCACAACCATGATTTTGATCTGGTTGAGGTTCAGGGGCGCATTCCGTTGGATCTGATCCTAGAGCGCGAAGTCCATTGGCAACCCGATATTGGCTGGCTGGTTGCGTCTGTTCCAAACCCGGTCGAAACCTTGCAACGCTGGCAAGGCAAGATCGTTTCGGCTCATGTCAAGGACGTCGACCCGGTGGCAGGTCAGGGTGATGACCGTTGGCGGGATCTGGGGCAGGGGGTCGTCGATTGGGCCTCTGTTCTGGAGGTTTTGCAAGCCAGCCCGTGTTCGGATCTGTTTGTGGAACATGACGATCCGCCAGACGCGCGCGCGACGTTGGAAACCGGATTTCGATTCCTGCGCAACCACACCCTCGTCGGAGCATCATGATGGCGCGGCCGACGATCAAATCCATCGCAAAGCGTACCGGCCTATCTGTCGGCACCGTGTCCAACGCGTTGCGGGGTTCAGAGTCGGTCAAAGCCAAAACCCGGCAAAAGGTTCAGGCCGCCGCGGACGAGCTTGGGTACCGGGTGAATTTGGATGGTTTGAAACTGAAGACGCGAAAATCGTTTCAGATCGCGGTGTTGGTTAATATGTCGGCGAACCAGCCGGAAGAGTGGGAAGGCGTTGAATTTACCCGCATTCTTGCCGGTATCTCTGCCGCTTTGGACGGCTCGCCTTATCGGCTGAATGTTGTGACCGTCCGGGACATGGCGGATGCCCTGCGTGCACTGCAACAAATGATAATGGACAACGCGGCGGATGGGGTCATCCTGTCCGGCACCTGCTTGTCCGATCCGCGCATTGCTTTCTTGCAGGACAACAATATCCCCTTTGTCACCTATGGTATGAGCGACAGCAAGCGCCCTCACGCTTATGTTGATTTCGACAGTCAGACGGCGGCTTTTGATGCCACAAAACGACTGATCGATCTTGGGCACCAGCGCATCGCGTTGGTGAACCCCCCGCAAGAGCTGATTTACGCCAGGCAACGTGTGCAGGGGCTGACTCAAGCATTGCAACAAGCCGGGTTGCCAGCTGACCCGGCCTTGGTTTTCAGCGGGCCAACAACTGCAAAGACCGGGTCCGATGCGTTTGCGAAAATGTGGTCGCTGCCGAACAGACCCAGCGCCTGCATTTGCGCCAACGAGGCGATGACTTTGGGCGTTCTGTCGGCTGCCGCACAAGCCGGTGCGTGCGTGGGGCAGGACTTCGTCGTCATTTCGACCGATGATCTGCAACTCAGCCGGTATTTTGTGCCTCCACCCAGCGCCTATTACGTTCCTATCGAAGAAACCAGCAAGCTGTTGGGCGAATTTATCCTCAAGCGTCTGGAAGGGGCCGATTTGGCCGAGACTCAAAAAAAGATCAGGGCCACCTTTATCGAGCGGCAACCTGACACCATTCCGCCAACCTTGGCGGGCGCCACTTGATCCAACATAAGGGAGAAAACAACATGTTCAGAAAATCTTTGTTCGCCGCGGCTGCGGTTGCGATATCAGCAACGGCTCTTTCTGCAGCCGATCTGGAGGGCCGCGTTCTGAAGATCGGGACCGACGCAACCTATCCACCAATGGAAACCGTCGACGAGGCAACCGGCAATATTGTTGGCTTCGACGTGGATGTCATGAACGCCATTTGTGAAAAGGTGAACTGTGTTACGAATTTTGTGAACACCGCCTGGGACGGGATTTTCGCCGCGTTGCAACAAGGAGAGTTCGATCTGGTGATCTCGGGTGTCTCAATCACGGATGAGCGCGAGGAAACCATGGATTTCTCAGAGCCCTATATTGTGGTCAGCCAGGCCATCCTGCTGCGCGTGAACGATTCCGATATCACGCTTGATGATTTCAAGGCTGGCGGCAAAAAGTTGTCGGCGCAAACCGGAACGACGAACGCACAACTGGCCGAAGACCTTGTCGGGCGCGAGAATACTCAGCTTTATGACAACTTCTCGGCGGCGATCCTTGCGCTGCAAAACGCGGATGTGGATGGAGTTATCATTGATGGAACTTCGGCCACCGCATACGAGCAGGAATTCGCGGGCGAACTGACCGTTGGCATAACGGGATTGCAAACCGACCCGTTGGGTATCGTCTTCCAAGAGGGCGACGGAACCGTGGACGCCATCAACGAAGGTCTTGCCGCAATCAAAAAAGACGGCACGATGGAAGCGTTGATCAACAAATATTGGGGCACCGAATAAACCCGACCCTCATCCGGCCCGGCAAGACAACTTGCCGGGCCCTTTTCCAAGAGCAGAGGCCCGGATGTCCTATCTGAAGTCCATTCGCCCCAGCAATCTGGTTCTGTTCGCTGCGGCACCGTTCATCATCTACCTTTTCGCAAGCTCTCCGAAATACTACCGCTCGCTAACGGCGATACTTGGCATCGGCCAGAACGCGACACTGATATTCCAGGGGTTTCTGATCCTGCTGCTGGTGGCGGCTCTTGGGTATCTCAGCGCCCGTTACGCCCGTTTCCAGTCGACGGCCCCAGGCTGGCTGCGGACCAGCGCCTATGCGGCTCTGCCGGTTGCGGCTTTGGTGACGATGTTGGCCTTTGTTGCGCCGCAACTTCTGATGCCGTTTGCGCAATCGGTGTTTTTCAACGCATTGAGTGAAAACACCTCGGATTTGATCGACCGTTCGGCGCAGAACTGGGTTTTGTTCCCGTGGGTGATCGAACGGGCGCAGGTGGCCCTGCAAATTTCGCTCGTTGTCTACAGCGTTGCACTGGTTCTGGTGCTGTTGCTTTCACGCCGTGAAGTGCGGAACCAAGGTTATTTGCTGATCGGGCTCGAGGTCCTGACAGGTGCGGTTCTGTTCTATCTGATGTTCGTGGCCCACTGGGAATTCGCAACCGGAGTTGCGATCACCTTTCGGGCCGCCATTTTCGCCTATGTTCTGTCCGCTATTCTGGGATTGGTCTGGGTCGGCCTTCAGTCCCTGAACCCCAAGCAGATGACAACGACGATTTACGGGGCCATCAGCCTGACCGCGATTGCGATTGCGGCCTATTTCTTCATGCAGCCCAAGGAAAACTATGCACTTGTGGGGGGTATCGAGGGACGCATTGCCATTGTGCAAGGAACGCCGCAGGATCAGGCCGACATCATCCGATATGGTGAGTTCGATGGTGGCGAGGGGCAGAGGTTCAGAATCCGCAGCGCCCCTGATGTCGCCACGGCGCTGGATCAGATCGAAAGCATCGACAGCGTCTCGGGCGCGTACATTCCGGTTGAGGCGAACACGCAAGGCTACAAGGTTATCTGGCAGAACAGTTTCCTGCCGAACCGGTACCGGACACCTGCACTGACCTTTTCGGTCCTTGGCTTTCTTCTGCTGACGCTGACGGTTGCCGGGGCGCAGCACAAGCTGCACCCGCTGGCCGTCGGGGCCGAGTTCTTTGTCGATACGATCCGCGGCATTCCCATGCTGGTGATCATTCTCTATATCGGTCTGCCGCTTGCTGGCGCGGTCAAAGACGCCACGGGTGGCGGCATCGATATGACCAACATGACACGCGGTATCATTGCAATCTCGGTCGGCTATTCCGCTTACATGGCCGAGATTTTCCGATCCGGCATCGAGGCCATTCCAAAGGGGCAGATCGAGGCCGGAGGATCGCTTGGCCTGTCGCGCTGGCAGACGGCACGGTTGATCGTTCTGCCACAGGCCCTGCGCATTGTGACACCGCCTTTGGGCAACGAATTCATCGCGATGATCAAGGATACGTCGCTACTGTCGATCCTGTCGGTGCGCGACATGACCCAGCGGATGCGCGAGTTTCAGGCGGCGAGTTTTCTGCCCTTCGCCCCGTTCAACACCGCCGCGATCCTTTATGTGGTCATTACGTTGTGCTGTGCCAGCTTCCTGAAATGGGTCGAAAGACGAACCGCCAGGGAAAACAGATGAGCAAGCTGGAACTTGGGGTTTGCTATTACCCGGAACAATGGGACCCAGAACTTTGGCGCGACGATGCCGCCCGGATGGTCGAGATGGGTCTCGACTGGGTTCGCATCGCGGAATTTACCTGGGGGATCGTGGAACCTGAACCCGGCCGATTTGAATGGGGCTGGCTAGACGATGTGATTGGCATTCTTGGGCAGGCGGGCCTGAAGGTGATGATGTGCACGCCGACCGCCGCGCCGCCGAAATGGCTGGTTGATGCGCATCCTGAGATACTGCCCGTTGGACCAGATGGGCGGGTGCGCGGTTTTGGCTCGCGGCGGCATTATTGCTTTTCCAGCGAGGTTTATCTGGTCGAAGCACGCAGGATCGCACGGGAATACGCAAGCAGATACGGACAGAACCCGCATGTCCACGCCTGGCAGATCGACAACGAATACAATGACCATGATACGGTGCTCAGCTATTCCGATGCGGCGCGCGATGGCTATCGCAAATGGTTGCAGGCCCGCTATGGCGACATCGAAGCGCTGAACCGTATCTGGGGCACCGCGTTCTGGGGCGCGATCTATTCCGACTTTGATCAGATCGAATTGCCAACAGGTCTGGTCGCTGCGCCAAACCCGACGCAGGCCCTTGATTTCGCGCGCTACTCTTCGGACCGGGTGCAGATTTTCAATCGGGTTCAGGTGGAAATTCTGCGCGAACTCTCGCCGGGGCGGGACGTGACCCATAACTTTATGGCCGGCAGTTTCGAGTTTGACCATCACGCGGTGGCGCGCGATCTGGATGTGGTGGGTTTCGACAGCTATCCGCTGGGAAACCTTCTGGGCTCGTTTCTGCCTGAGGCGGAAAAGCGACGCTATTTGCGTACGGGTGAGCCGGACTATCAGGGTTTTCACTGCGATCTCTACCGGTCGCAGGGCCGGGGCCGCATGTGGGTGCTGGAACAGCAACCGGGGCCTGTGGATTGGGCCGACAAGAATCCGGCCCCCGCTGACGGGATGGTGCGGTTGTGGACCTGGGCCGCATATGCCCATGGGGCGCAGGCGGTCATGTTCTTTCGCTGGCGTCAGTCGGACAAAGCACAGGAACAGGACCACACCGGCTTGTTCCGACCAGATGGCAGCCCGGATCAGGCTGCTATCGAATTGGCCGAGATCGCCCGCGACAGACAGGCCCTGCCTCCGGCAACCCGTCAGCGGGCCAAGGTGGCGATGCTGCTCGACTACCCCTCGATCTGGGCGGGGCAGATATTGCCGAACGACAAGGACTATCGAAACGACTGGATCATCCGCGAATGGTATGCCGGGCTAAGGTCCTTGGGGATCGATATAGATTTCATCGGCCCGGAGTCTGATCTTGACGGCTATCGGCTGATTGTCCTGCCGCAGGCGATGATCGTGACGCGTGAATTGGAACAAAGGCTTGAGGCATCCGATGCGAAACTGCTGATCGGTGCCCGCGCGGGTAGCCGAACGGCAGACATGCACAGCCCGCCCAACCTCGCTCCGGGTGCCCTTGCAGGAATGTCCGGCGTGCAGGTTACGCGCGTTGAATCGCTGCCGGATTATGCCCCGCAATCCATCCGGTTCAGCGATGGCACCGCGTTCGGGGTCATCGGCTGGCGCGAAGATATCGAGACAACCGAAGCGGTGCTTGCCACATTCGAAGAAGAGCATCACAGGGGTAGCCCTGCGATCACCCGATCCGAAAAGGCGACTTACCTGGCGATGTCACCAACCGGAGAGGCCCTGAGAAAGATCCTGCGTGATACGCTCGGTTGGGCGGGGCTTGACCATCTCGACTGCCCGCACGACCTGCGCCTGACCCGGCGAGGAGATTTGAGGTTCGCGTTCAATTTTGCGGATCGCCCCGTGCCAATTCCGTGCTCTGGACCAAAGCGTTTCCTGGTCGGTAACGAATTGGTCGCGCCTCATGGCGTGTCCATCTGGCACGATCCTGACTAGCTGTTGCTCAACCTCTTTGCGTCCTGCGCAGCATAGTTGCGCAGCCGGGACATTTTCCCGATCCCCGGATTGAAACTGTTGGTTGGATCGCAGCACTGGTAATGCGCCGCCAGATCGGGTTTCGCCTTGTAGAGATGCCCGACATTGTGCTCGGCCGGGTATTCCGCGCCGCGTTCGTCAAAAAGCCGCAGCATCGCGGCTTTCAACGCTTTTGGGTCCGCGCCTTTTCGCACGACGTAATCCTGATGCATGACGTGGCACATGAAGTGGCCGTAATAGAGCTTGTGGACCAGTTGGTCATCAATCTCGGGCGGTAGCGTCTCAAGCCAGGTTCGGTCGTTGCGGCGCAGGGCGACGTCCAGCGCGATGATATCCTCGACCTCGTTGGCGTGGATCGCCATATACCGCACGGCGGCCCCGGCTGCAGCGAAACGATGCAGCCCCGCAATTTTTGCCTCGCGCGGGGTGCACTCGAAAAATCCCGCGTCGCGCCCGTTCAGAAATCCGGGCAGCCAATCGCGGATTTCTTCTATGCCCGCATCCTTCATTTTCAGGATCAGGTGGTGTTCATAGGCGTTCCGGAATTCGATCATCCGTTTGGGTAGGATTTGCGGCAGAACGCGCACCGCCATCTGCATGAAACGGTCGGTAAAGTTGCGTAAGAAGGGGATACGACGCAGCCGCGCGTCCACCGCACCTTTCAGCGCAAAGAACATCGGAAGACGGTCGGTGCCCAGCTTGTCGATCATCCAGACAGTGTCTTTGCCATATATCCGGGAAATGTCGAAAACCTCACGCTGCATATATTCGGCGGAAACCGGCAAGGACGAGAATTGGGATAGGATATGTCGGCGCAGATCGGTCAGGTCATCCGGGTTGTTGGTGCCGATGTAAAAGACCTGCTCGGCCTTGTTTTTCGCGAATGTGTCCAGTCGCACTGCGAAGACGGCCATTTTTCCCGCAGATCCCGCGGACTCGTACAGCTTTGTCTTGTCAGCGTTGAACCGTGCGGGTGTTTTTGCGTCCACATCGCGCACGATCTGCGCATAGTCGCTGGCCGACGCCCGCTTGTTGGTGGGGTCTGGGTTCCGGTCGAAAGTCCCCGAGTCGAGATTGGCCAGGATCTTTTCGGGCGTTTCGCCCAGATCAATACCCAGGTGATTGACCAACTCGAGCCCGCCATCTTCGCCGATGCGGGCATAGACCGAGAGTTCGGTGTAAACCGGGCCGCGTTCCACCAAAGACCCACCAGAATTGTTGCAGACCCCGCCAATGATCGAAGCGCCGATGCAGGACGAACCAATGACCGAATGGGGCTCGCGTTCGATGGGTTCCAGCAGCTTTTCTAGCGCGAACAGCGTCGCCCCGGGAAAGCTGATGATCTGTTCGCCGCCATTCAGTGAAATCAGGGTATCCATCCGGCGCGTGTTGATCAGCACAACGTCGCGATCATAGGTGCCCGAAGGGGTCGAGCCTTCGGTCAGGCCGGTATTGGCCGCTTGCATGATGACGATCTTGTCCGCCGCGACGCAGGCTTGCAGCACTTTCCATTGTTCAAGCAAAGTGCCGGGTTGAACCACGCACAGTGCCTCGCCCTCACCAGATCGGAACCCTCGGCGAAAGCGTTCGGTTGCACGTGCGCCCGTTCGTACGTGGCGTGATCCGACTATTGCGCGGAAGGTGGATATGAGCGCGACATTGGTCATGCCGCATCGCGAAAGCGCACGTTCTCGGGTTTCAATTGGTCCACCCGAGTGACGCCCATCAGCTTCATGTCCCGCTCGATCTCGGCCCGCATCAGCCCAAGCGCACGTTCGACGCCCGCCTGACCGGCTGCGGCCAGCGGATACAGATAGTGCCGTCCAACTCCCACCGCCTTTGCGCCCAGCGACAGCGCCTTGAGGACATGCGTGCCGCGTTGGATGCCGCTGTCCATCATTACGTCCACACGGTCACCAACCGCTTCGACGATCTCGGCTAACTGGTCAAACGGCGTGCGCGACCCATCAAGTTGGCGACCACCATGGTTGGACAGCACGATGCCGGTGCATCCGATTTCGGCAGCGCGACGAGCATCTTCTACGGTCATGATGCCTTTGAGACAGAACTGCCCGTCCCAATCGCGAACCATCTGCGCCACGTCATCCCAGTTCATGGAAGGATCCAGCATTTCGGTAAAATATCCGCCGATCGAACTTGCGCCGCCACCCATATCGACATGGTCTTCCAACTGCGGCAGGCGGAACCTTTCGTGGGTGACATAGTTGATGCCCCACATCGGTTTGATCGCAAACTGGATCATCCCGCCAAGAGTCAGCCGGAAGGGGATCGAAAATCCGGTTCGCAAATCGCGCTCGCGGTTGCCGCCGGTGATGCTGTCGACAGTCAGCATCATCACCTCGACCCCGGCCTCTTTGGCACGCTGCATCATGGCAGTGTTCAGGCCGCGATCCTTGTGAAAGTAGAACTGATAGACCTGCGGGTTCTTGTGCTTGGCCCGTAAATCCTCGATCGACACGGTTCCAAGGGACGAAACCCCGAACATGGTACCGTATTTTTCCGCCGCCGCCGCGACGGCGCGTTCACCCTGATGGTGAAACAGTCGCTGCAGCGCGGTTGGCGAGCAATAGACCGGCATCTCCAGCTTTTGCCCCATGACGGTGACCGACATGTCCACATCCGACACCCCGCGCAAGACCGAGGGCAACAGATCGCAGCGGTCGAACGCATGGGTATTCTCCCGGTACGTCACCTCGTCATCTGCACCACCATCGATGTAGTTGAAGATCGGTCCCGGCAGGCGACGTTTTGCCAGCAGGCGAAAGTCGTGGAAGTTATGGCATTGGTTCAGACGCATGGCGAGACCTCCTCAATAGGCAACCGAGGGCAGCCAGGTGGCGAGGGTGGGCCAAAGGAAGACCAACGCGAGACCCGTCAGTTGCAGCAGCACGAAGGGGATAATGCCCTTGTAGATGTGCATCAGCTTGATCTCGGGCGGGCAGACGCCTTTCAGATAGAACAGGGCGAAGCCCACAGGCGGTGTCAGGAAGCTGGTTTGCAGCGTCACCGCGACCAGAATCACGAACCAGACCAGAGCGGGCTCATCCAGTACGCCAAAGCCGGGAATGTCGATGCCCAGCCCGTTCACGATGGGGCGCATCAGGGGAAGCACGATCAGCGTGATCTCGATCCAGTCCAACACGAAACCCAGCAGGAAGACGATGAACAGGATGAACAGGACTGTCCCGTTGGCTCCGAGCCCGGTGGACTGCACAACATGTTCGATCAGTTCATCGCCGCCAAGCTCGCGCAGAACATAGGAAAACACGGTTGCACCCAGGAAGATCGCGAAAATATAGGCGGTCGTGTTGAAGGTTGAAACCAGAACGTTCCACAATTTCGCGAAGGTCAGCTTGCGATACCCCAGGGCCAGAAGCGTTGCCCCCAATGCACCGATGCCCGAGGCTTCGGTCGGCGTGGTCAGACCCGCAAAGATCGAACCCAGCACCGCAAGGATCAGCATCAGCGTCGGGATAACGGCAATCAGCACGTCCTTGACGGCGGCCCAGTCGGGGGCTTTCGCACCCTCAGGGACAGGGGCAGCATCGCGTTTCACCAGCGCAAGGATGAAGATGTAGGTCAGGTACAGGCCGCCAATGATCACGCCCGGGAACACCGCGGCCATGAACAGGTCACCGACTGACAGCGCCATCTGGTCGGCCATGATCACGAGCATGATCGAGGGTGGGATCAGGATGCCCAGTGTGCCCGAGGCCGAAACGACTCCTGCGGCCAGTGTCGGCTGATACTTCTGTTGCATCATCGAGGGCAGCGACAGCACGCCCAGCAATACGACCGAGGCTCCGATAATCCCGGTAGAGGCGGCGAGGATGATGCCGATCAGGGTCACGGTGATCGCCAGACCGCCCCGCACTGTGCCGAACAGGCGCTGCATTGAGCTCATCAGACGTTCGGCAACACCGGATTCGTCCAGCATCAGGCCCATGAAGATGAACATCGGCAGGGCGACCAGAACCGCGTTCGACATGGTGGCGTAGACCCGGTTCACAACGGCGCCCAACGTCAGATAATCAAGTCCGGTAAAGGTGCTTTCCAACCCGGTCCACAACATCAGGTCGTTGTCGAACAGATAGGCCAGCCCGCAATAAGCTACGCCGACACCTGCCAGAACCCAGGCCACCGGATAGCCGGTGAAAAGCAGCGCGATGAAGGTCAGGAACATCGCAATGACCAGTTTCTCTTCGGTGGTTTCGACCAGGAAGGTCAGGCCAACACAAACCGCCGCAAAGACCGCCAAGACCAGCAGAATGCGGCGCAGGGGGGCGCCTTCACGCTCGGAGGCTGGGCCAAACATCAGCGCGTGACCATCATGGATCAGGCGCGCCAATGCGGCCAACCCAAGCAATACAAAGCTGATCGGGATGACGGCTTTGAAGGCCCAACGCGCAGGCAGGCCAGTGGGGCTGTCCGAACGTTCGTTGACGCGGAAACTTTCGTAGAAATAATCATAACCCTGATCGACCATCAGATAGATGAACGGGGTCAACAGGGTAAGGATTCCGATCACCTCGATGACCCGTTGCGCGCGGCGCGAAAGTTGCATGTGCAGAACATCGACGCGCACATGGCTGTCGGTGATCAGCGCATAGGAAATGCCGATCATCGTGACGATGCCGTAGAAATGCCACTGGATCTCGTCCAGCTTGGGATAGTTCTGGCTGAACAGGTAGCGCAACGAAACCTGCGAGAAGATCGCTGCCATCAGCAGGACATTTGCCCACATCACCACATGACCGATTGCTTTGACGCCCGTGTCGATAGCTACGGCGATTTGCTGACGGTCGGTTTCGGGATGTTCCAGGATGCCCTCATAGGCTTCGACCGGATCGTTGAGTTTCTTTTGGGTAGCCATGTTCAGTCCTCGCTCAGCAGCCCGGAGCGCGGGCAATCAAGGTGTTGAATCTGGGTAATCAGAGAAATGTGCCAGGGGCGACACGTCGGGCCGCCCCGGCAACGTCAGCTTTCAGTTACTGACGTGGGAGGAACGCGTTGGTCTTCCACAGGTCATAACCTTCGCGGAACTCGGTCATGTCGGACAGAACTTTGGCGAAGAAAGCGTCATTTGCGGCTTCTTCGGCAGCAACTTCTTCCCAGGTTGTGCGGAAGGTATCCAGCATCTCGGGTGTCCACTGTTTGATGGTCACGCCGTTGTTTTCGACATTGTCGATCAGGGCAGCGTGCTGAATGGCCTCGCCTTCAGCAAAGCTGTCAGCCATCGACGCCTTGCAAGCGCTTTCGATGATCGCCTTGTGCTGCTCGCTGGTTTCTGCCCAGACATCCTTGTTGATCATCAGTTCAAAAACGGTTGCCTGCTGGTGCCAGCCGGGGAAGTAGTTGAACTTGACCAGCTTATGAAAGCCAAGGCGCGAGTCGATGGCGGGCATCGAGAACTCGGTCGCGTCGATGGCGCCTTTTTCCAGCGCGGGGAAGATTTCGCCGCCCGGTAGCAGCGACGTCGCAACGCCCAGCTTTTGCATCACCTTGCCGCCCAAGCCGAAGAAACGCATCTTCAGGCCGTCAAGGTCTTCGGGCGAATTGATTTCCGAGGCAAACCAACCAGAGGTCTCCGGTGCGATAATCGCGCAGGGCAGGACCTTCACGTTGTACCCGGCCTGATCGTACATTTCCTGATACAAGCTCAGGCCGTTTCCATAATAGAGCCACGCCATGTATTCGCCGGCCTCGGGTCCGAACGGAACGGCTGAAAACAGCGGCGCTGCAGGGATCTTGCCCGCCCAGTAACCGGCAGTGGTGTAGCCCGAGTTGATCTTTCCCGTGGATACAGCATCCAGAATTTCGAAGGGCGGAACCAATTTGCCTGGTTCGTAGACCTTCATTTTCAATGTACCGCCCGACATCAACTCAAGCTGTTCGGCAACGCGCGGGATGGGTGAGCCCAGGCCTGGCAATTCGGTCGAAAACGCGATTGGGGTTTTCAGCAGCAACTTGTCTGCGGCGACCGCAGGTGCGGCCAGAAGGCTCGCTGCTACGGCAACACTGGTCAGAGTCTTTTTCATCAATTCTCCTCCGGGGTTTGTCGGGCTTTGGCCCAAACATCGGCGCGGGATAATCCAACGCCATTCTGGTGGCAAACTAAATTTACCACTGCGGATCAGTCAACAACTTTATTTACCACTGGTCCGGAATCGTGTTTGATCTATAGCTGCGGTAGCTACGATCTTTGTGCTTACTTCTTTAATATCGATTTTGGTAAAATAGAATAAAACCAATGTTGTAAGTGATATTCGGCGATCTAATGCCACATCTTGAGTTTTTCACAGAAATGGTTATTATTATTTACCAGTATTGCGAAAATCCGATATCAGACAGGGCGGCACTTCATGAGCACCACGGCGATTTTTGAACCTGTTGGACACGAATCGCTGTCCGAGGCGGTGGTCGCGCAGATCGAGGATCTGATCGCGTCGGGCATTCTGAAACAGGGCCGTAAGCTGCCCTCGGAACGTGATCTTGCCGAAATGCTGCGCGTGTCGCGCCCCAAATTGCGTGAGGCGCTTTCCGTTCTGGAAGAACGCGGGTTGGTTACGACGCAACATGGCGAAGGCACTTTTGTCGCGGCGCTAACCGGTCAGGCCATGATGCCTGCGCTTCTGGCGCTTTATGAACGGCACGAGCCCGCGTTTTTTGATTATCTGGAATACCGCCGCGAGCAGGAGGGCTTCGCCGCGCGGCTTGCCGCACGCCGGGCGACAACCGCCGACAAGGAACGCATCGCGGAAATCCTGTCGGAAAATGAACGCGCATGGGAAGAGAATGACGTCGCCGCCTCGCAAGAGGCGGATTTTGCGCTGCATTCGGCAATTGTTGACGCCAGCCAGAACGCCACGCTGATCCATATCATGGCATCAATCTATGACCTGACGCGACGGGGTGTTTTCTACAATCGGGACTTTCTGAAAACCATCGACGGAACCGGAGAGGCTCTGTTACAGCAACATCTGGAACTTGGGCGCGCCGTAGTTGAAGGCGATGAAGAGCGTGCCGAGAATGCAGCAACGGATCATATCGACTTTGTCGAAAAATCTTTCAGGCTTGGGCTTGAGCGCAGGCGCCGGGAATCGATGGCGCAAAAGCGCCGGATCTTGTCAGACCAATACGGCACCAAGTTGCAAAAACCGCGCTAGCGGACAGGGTCCGGCAAAACCAGCCATGTAAGGACGGTGCCCCCGGCAAGCTCAAAGGCGATGTCGAAACAATCACCTGCGGGAAATGTGGCACTCAGAGTCTTCACCAGGCGCAACCGCAGCACATTGTTTTTCGGCGTGGCCGCAAGCTCTGCATGGTTAAAGCCAAAGAACTTGCGAACGTTTGCAAACAGCGCCTTATACAACGTTTCTTTGGCTGAAAACACCAGCGTGGCCAGAGTTTCCGGTGGCATACTCTCTTGTTTACGGACCATTGCAGCCTCTTGTGGCAGCAAAGCGACATGAAAAATCGACTCCAGTGCTGATCCGCTGGCAACGTCTTCGGTGTCGATGCCGATCAGCAGCGACGGGTTGTCGGACAGAGCCACGGCGCAATGGCCCTTGGAATGGGTGATTGATCCTACAACGCCCTGCGGCCAGACGGGCTCGCGGTTTGGCCCGGTCAGAACCGGTTCGGGCTGTCGCCCAAGAACTGAAAGCGCTGTCTGCGCCAGCACCCGCCCCGCCAGATATTCGGCGCGTCTTTTTGTGACTGCTGAATCAAGCCGTTCGGGCCTGTGGATGCCGAGCGCGGCGAACAGCGCGTCATCATAACGTTGCATGTCATATTTGCCGATCAAAGCGGCGGTTGCGGGCGCGCCGATCTGCAGCGTACGCGTATCGCGCAGGAACCCACGGGATTGCGACTGGGAAAAGCGGAGTATCTGGTCAACGGGCTTCATTCTGCGTTCGGAATCCCGCGTCCTGCGCTTGCCGTCAATCCCGTTTTTGCAGACTTCGGGCAAAACCCGGCAGTCGTCAGCTCCGCATGCGTTGGTGTTGCGGGTCATAAGGTGAGGATGCAATGACCTCGGCCCCGACCAGTTCGCCACACATATCCAGATGCATTTTGCTTCCGATTGCTGCCAGATTGGGTTCGATAAAGGCATAGGCCAAATTCATATTTGTGCGATGGCCCCAATCACCCGAGGTCACAGTGCCAACGACCGCATCGCCCTTCATCAGCGATGCCCCGCCATGGGCCGGCGCGTGAGTCGCATCAATCTTGAGCGTCACCAGTTGTTTTCGCACACCGTCAGCCTGACGCTTTACCAGCGCCTGTTTGCCAGCAAAGTCTTCTTTGCCGAGGTTCACAAATCGACCAAGCCCGGTTTCAAATGGGTCGAATTCGGTGAGGATGTCCGCCTTCCAGTGCAAGAAACCCTTTTCCATGCGCATCGACTCGACGGCGCGGGCACCGAACAGACGCAGCCCGTGCACCTCACCTGCCTTTCGCAACGCCAGATACGCGGCATATAGCGACGCGTTGGGTACGTGGATTTCATAGGCCAGTTCGCCCGAAAAGCTGACACCCATCACGGTGGCGGGTGCAAAGCCGACAAAGCATTCACGGACCGACAGCCATGGGAAGGCCTCTTTCGACCAGTCGCCGCGCGCGCAGTCCGACAAGACATCGCGCGCCTTCGGTCCGGCAAGAACCAGGATGGTCTGATCGTTGGTCAGACTGCGGATCTGCACATCCTCATCGTCGCGGATATGCAGGGACAGCCAGTCCATGTCGTGGTACTCGCTGGCGGCAGCCGACCCATACCAGATGCGGTCCGGTCCACGGTCCGAAGCGGGCAGGTTTGCCACGGTCGCCTCGGCCTTGATCATGCCGTGATGGTTCAGCAGATAGCCCAACCCAAGCCGACCGTCGCGTTTGGTGACTGTGCCGCAGAACATCCGGTCAAGAAAGCTGTAGCGGTCAGAGCCGGTGATCTCGAAGCGGTTGAACCCGTTGACTTCGCAAAGGCCGACGTTTTCCTGCACATTTTTTACATCGGCAGCGATGACGTCCAACGCTTCGTCGAAGTTGAAGCTGAGCGTGGGATGGAAATCGGGCGAGGGCTTGATGTAATCCATCCGCTCCCATCCATTGACCACAGTGAACTCAGCGCCTTCGGCGGCCAGGATTGGAGTCAAAGGTGTAGTCTTGGCCGGACGGCCAGCGGGTCGGTGTTCATGGGGAAAATGAAACCGGAACTCGTTCTGATAGTCCTCGATCGCTTTCAGCGAGGTCAGTTCCACATTCGTGTGTCCGGTGAACCGGCGCGGGTCCAGACACCAGGTGTCATAGCAGGCCTCGCCATGGACGATTTGTTGCGCCAACAACCAGCCATGACCGCCACCCTCGCCAAGTCCCGCACGCAGGCCGATGATGCAGAACGCATTGCGCTTGCCCGGGATTGGGCCGACCAAAGGCGCGCCGTCGATCGTATAGGTGATCGGGCCATTCACGATGGACCGGATACCGGTCTCTTCCAGTGCAGGCATCCGTTCGAAAGCCCCGGCCAAAACACCCATGACTCGGTCCAGATCGTCGGGGCACAGCGCGTTGACAAAGTCCGGGTCAATCCCATCCATGCCCCAGGGTTTGCAGTCTTGTTCATAGAACCCGACCAACAACCCGCCCTTTTCCTGTCGACTGTAATAGTCACTGATCGGGCAGCGCAGCAGGGGCATTCGGTGACCGGCCTCGGCAATGCCCGGAATATCCTCGGTCAGAAAATACTGATGCTCCATCGAGGCGACCGGATGGTGGACGCCCATCATCGCGCCGACTTCGTTCACCCGGTAGCCGCAAGCATTGACGACAATGTCGCAGTCGATATCGCCATGTTCGGTGTGAACTGTCCACGTTTCGTCCTTGTGTTGGGTCAAAGCCGTGACAGGTGTGTTCCGATAGACCTCGGCCCCAGCCTTGCGCGCGTGATAGGCCAGCGCTTGACAAAGCTGCGCCGGGTCGATGTCGCCGTCCAGCGGGTCCCACAGCCCGCCAAGCAGGTTTGTCGTCGAAATCAGGGGGTGACGTCGGGCGCATTCCTCGGCATCGATGACTTCGAACTCGACCCCCATACCGCGCGCCATCGCGGCGAAATGGCGGTAGCCCTGCATCTGCTGTTCGGTATTGGCCAAACGAATACCGCCATCTGCATGGTGGTAGTTTATCGGGTATTCCGGGTTTTCGGACAGAGTCTTGTACAAGTTGATCGAATGGGTTTTCAGCCCGACCATGGTTTGGTTCATGCCGAAATTCGTCACCTGCGCGGCCGAGTGCCATGTGGTGCCACTGGTCAACTCATTGCGTTCGACAAGAACCACATCGCTCCAGCCTTCCTGGGTCAGGTGGTAGAGTGTCGAGCAACCGGCGATGCCGCCGCCGATAACAACCACTTTGGTGCGGGTTTTCATGACAAGCGCCCTTTGGAGATCGTTTTCCGAGAAAGGTTCGCAAATTTGGTTTCGCCGCAAGTGAACGGAGAATAATCCGATAGAATAAGAATAGATATTCGAGAAAATGAGAATATAGAAGCAATGCTTGCGTTTGAAGGGGTTGGCCCGCTTGATTTTCCTACAGATCAAGGTTGCAAAAGGGCCAAAATGGCGGGACAGCGTGGAAAACGAGGCGGGCGCAAGGAGCGGTTGGCACAGCGCGCGGCGAAGCCGGTCATAGACCCTTGCCCACCAGGCCAGATTGGTGGGGCGTACACACCTCTCAGCGAACATGATCTGAGGCGCATCTACGACACCGCGCTGGATCTGCTTGAAAAACTTGGTGTCGGAGATGTGCCGGATCGGCTGCTTGCAGATTTGCTGGCGATTGGCGCAACGGACAACGGGCAGGGGCGCGTTCTGTTTCCTCCGGCGTTGGTGGAACAGGCCATCGATCAGGCCGCCAGGACATTCACTTTGCATGGTCGTGATCCGGAACGCTCAATCGAAGTGGGTGGAAACACGGTGCATTTCGGGACCGGTGGCGCTGCAGTGCAGACGCTGGACATGGACAGCGCGCTTTATCGACCGTCAACTTTGCACGACCTGCATGATTTCACCCGGCTTCAGGATACGCTGGCCAATGTCAGTTGGTTCACGCGCTGTTGCGTCGCCACGGACGTTCCCGACAATTTCGACCTGGACGTGAACACGGTTTTCGCCCTGTTGAAAAACACCACAAAGCCGACGGCGACGTCGTTCACTCTGGCCGAACATGTCGCTCCGATCGTCGAGATGCTGGACATTGCGGCGGGTGGTCCGGGCGCGTTTTCCAAACGTCCATTCATGAAGGCCCATATAAGCCCCATGATATCGCCGATGCGCTACGGCGAAGATGCGGTCGATGTGGTTTACGAATGCATCAGACACAACATCCCGATTTCGTGCATCACGGCGGCGCAGGCCGGGGCAACGGCCCCAGCAACGCTTGCAGGATTTCTGGCGCAATCGCTGGCAGAAACGCTGGCCAGTCTTTTGATGATGCACGCCATCCAACCCGGATTTCCCATGGTCTTCTCGAACTGGCCATTGGTGATTGACCTGCGGACCGGTGCATTTTCCGGCGGCAGCGGTGAAACGGCTGTGTTGAACGCGGCATCGGCACAGCTGTCGAACTGGCTGAGTCTGCCCTCGGGCGTGGCGTGTTCAATGACCGATGCCAAAGCAATCGACGCTCAATACGGAATGGAAAAGGGTATCACTTCGATGGCCGCAGCGCTGGCGGGTGGTAACCTGATCTACGAAAGTTCGGGCATGACCGCGTCTTTGCTTGGGGCCAGTTTTGAAGCCTTCGTGTTGGATGATGAGATGCATTCCAACACCTATCGCGCCTTGCGCGGCATCGAAGTGACCGAGGAAAACCTGGGCTTTCAGGCCATTTGTGATGCGGTTTTGGGGGATGGTCATTTCCTGGGCGGGCAACATACCTATTCCGCGATGGAACGGGACTATTTCTATCCTACCCTTGCGGATCGTGATGAGCCGCGCACATGGGCGGAAAACGGGGCCAAAGACGCTTGGTCACGTGCCCGAGAGAGGGCCCGCGAGGTTCTGCGCAATCACAACCCGGCCTATCTGACCCCCGAGCAGGAAACACAGATACGGTCTCGTTTCAACATTCTGCACCCCTAATCCGAAGCTGCGGCGAGATTCAGTCTGCAAGCCGAAAACTGTCTGCCAACCACGGATAAGCCTTATGCTGTGACGACAGGGCGTGATCTTTGATCAAGGCTCGCATTTTGCCATCGACCAGATCCAGCAGCGATCTGGAGCAATCCGGCGTCGCGACGATGGCTAGCGTGCGCGCAAAGCTCTTGCCGGGAAAGCGATGCATGCGCAGCCTGGGTTGAAACCGCTTTGCCCGAGCAAACAGCAGCGGCGTGGTAATCGTCCACCCGGCACCGGCGGCGACCATGGCCATCAGCGTCTGATTGTTGCTGCATTCGAAATTCGAGGACGGCGTTAGCCCGAGGCGACGCATCTGCGACTCAATTTGCCGGGCAATAATCAGGGAACTGGAAAACCGCAGAAAGGGCAGCTTGCTGCGTCCTTCAACAACATCTGACAGCGATTGTTCGTTCATGTCGGGCAGAACCATGACAAATGGATCGCGCAGCAAAGGTCGGTCAATAAGGTCGCGCATGGTGTTCTCGGGCGTCGTGGTGATGGCCAGATCCAGATGCCGGTTACGCAGCATCTCTAATATCGCGTGACTGGAGTCCGTGTGGTACATGAAATTACAAGAGGGCATGTTTTTGGACAGATACACCGCCAGTTCCGGGATGATGTCACTGTCGAAATCCTCAATACTGCCGATCCTGAGGTAGCTGGCATCGGCGATTGAGCCGGCCGAGGCTTCGGCCTTGGCTTTGCGAATGGCGTATAGCGCATCGTCGATATTGCGAAGAAAGGCGCGTCCTTTTGGGGTCAGCACCATGGGACGGCGCGCATGGTTGAACAGCTCGACCCCAAGGTGATCTTCTAGGTTGCGCAGATGATGTGACACCGTGCTGATCGTCAATCCGGTTTCTTCGGACGCCGCCTGAAGCGAGCCGTTATGGGCGCAGATCTGGAACAGTTCGAGCCATTTGAGGCTCAGGTCTTTTGGGGCCGAGTTGCGCGACATCAATCGATATTCCCTGCATATAAATTAGAATTTCTAGGAAAAAGAATAACAGGATTTCGGAAAACTTGCAGTTTCTTGTCCACTGAATTGCTATCAATTGGATCCAAGCACGCCTGCGGTCCGGATATTGGCGCAACGTCATTTGTGTGTTTCAATTCGCTCGATTGATCAAAAGAGTTTCAGGAGTCTCCCATGCGCCGCAGGGTCTATTGCAGCATCGCGCTGACCACCGCATTACTGACTGCCTCGGCAAGTGCCGCAGATGAAAACGTGATGGTGGTGTTTGACGGATCAAATTCGATGTGGGGCCAGATTGACGGGGTCGCCAAGGTCGAGATTGCGCGCGGCGTCATGGAGAACCTGCTGGGTGACTGGGCCGAAAGCCGCAATGTCGGGCTTATGGCCTATGGCCACCGTCGCCGGGGCGATTGTGGGGACATCGAGGTTCTGGTGCCCCCAGGTCAACAGTCGCGGCAGGCTATTCTGGACAGGATCAACGCGATCACACCAACCGGAAAGACCCCGCTGACCGACGCGGTCGAGGCGGCTGCAAAAGCACTGTCCTACACAGACCAGCCTGCGACTGTGGTGCTGATTTCCGATGGTCTGGAAAGCTGTGAGCGCGATCCCTGCGCGCTGGCGCAGGCATTGGAAAAAGGTGGCGTCGGGTTCACCGCGCATGTGGTGGGCTTTGGTTTGGGCGCGGACGAAGACGCAAGCTCGTTGGCGTGTATCGCCGAGAACACCGGCGGTGAATACATCACCGCCAGCAGCGCCGAGGAACTGGGCGCCGCGTTCAGCACCGTCGCAAGCGCAGTGGCGCAGCCTTTACCCGAACCTGAGCCCGAGCCTGAACCAGAGCCTGCAACGCAGCAGGTGAACGTCGACGGCCCCGATACGGCCGTCGGGGGTGCGGATATTCAGGTCACATGGGATCCGACGATTGCGGAAGGCGATTACATCAACATTGTTCCCGTCGGCACCGATCCTGGAACCTTCGGAAATTATGTTCGCGTTGGTAAGGCCACCGAGGTCAGATTGCCCGCCCCCGGCAGCGAAGGGCTTTATGAAATCCAGTATCTCAACAATCAAAGCAAGGACGTTCTGGGCACAGAAACGCTCGAGGTGCTCAAACCTGTTGTCGAGTTGACGGCGGATGACACTGTGGCAACCGGTGCCCGCTTTGCGGTTGCATGGTCACCAACGATCAACAAGCGCGACTATGTGGCGATTGTCCCAGCGGGTTCGGATCCCGGAACGTTTGGTAACTATCAGGCGGTCGGCAGCAACACCAAAACATCGCTGGTCGCGCCAGCCGATCCCGGGCTTTACGAGCTGCGTTATATCCTGAACGTCGACAAACGCACTGTTGCGACGCACCCGATTGAGGTTGCGTCGGCAACAGTGGTTTTGCAAGTGCCGCAGGCCGCCGTGACCGGGGCTGCGTTCGATGTCGGTTGGTCGGCGGCTGTCAGTTCTCAGGACTATATCAACATAGTCCCGGTCGGTACTGATGAAGGCAAGTTCGGCAACTACATTACCGTGCGAGATACGACCAAGGGCACATTGAAAGCCCCTGCGGAACCCGGCATGTATGAGGTCCGCTATGTTTTGCGCGAAGGCAACCGCACGCTGGCTGCAGAAATGATCGAGATTACAGCGCCGCAGGTGACCGTATCCGGTCCTGATCAGGTTGTGACAGGCGCCAAGTTTGAGGTGAGCTGGACGGGTGGCGTGCATGTTCAGGATTATGTCGCCATCGTTCCGGCGGATTCGGATGAAGGGGTCTATGGCAATTATTCCGTTGTGCGCGACGGCAGCAGCGCGGTGCTGACCGCACCTGCCGATCCGGGCCTCTATGAGTTGCGCTATATCCTGCGCGAAGGCGCTAAAACGCTGGCTTCGGCACCGATTGAGGTCACTGTGCCCGAGGTGACCATAACCGCGCCGGAAAAGGTTCTGGCGGGCGGAAAATTCGAGGTTTCCTGGACGGGTACCGTGAGCGCTCAGGACTATATCAACATCGTGCCGGTCGGGACAGATGAAGGCGTATTCGGAAATTACATCACCGTTCGCAATGCCAATCAGGGCGATCTGCAGGCCCCCTCCGAAACAGGCCTGTACGAAATCCGATACGTTCTGCGTGAAGGGTCGAAGACCATCGCATCCATCATGACCGAAATTGTCGAACCAGAGGTGACGATCAAGGCACCGTTGGAAGTGCGTGCAGGCGACAAACTGCGGGTGTCTTGGACCGGAACAGTTAGCACCAGTGACTACATCAATCTGGTGCCAATGGGCACGGAGGATGGCGACTTCGGAACCTATTCTCAGGTCAGAAACAACACGGAACTTGACCTGAATGCGCCTGTGGAAACAGGTCTTTACGAGCTGCGGTATCAATTGCGGGAAGGCAACCGGGTAATGGCGCGACAGCCAGTTGAGGTTCTTAGTGCGGACGCCGCACTGGATACAGGCGCAACCCTTGATGCGCCGGATACAGCCGCGCCCGGTGCCAGCATTTCGGTTGGCTGGAAAACCGATAGTCAGAGCGCCGACCAGCGCATCACGCTGGCGCGGGGCGAACAGCCGATCTTTACCTGGATTTCCGCAGAGAAGATCAAAGGTGACGCGCCGCTGGAGCTGACCTTGCCCGACGAACCCGGTGTGTACGAGATCAGATTACTGGATCTTACCAACAAACAGGTTCTGTCGCGAAAGGTGATCAAGGTCGAATAGGCCTTTGATCTTTTGAAAACCAAGGGCGCGGCGGGCTTCCTGACCGTGCCCGATCCCTTCCGATCACGCAAAAATCACGCTGGCTTGTTACCTGATACCAAGCGGAATTTGGCTTGGAGGAAGGATAGCAGCCATGGGCAGCCAAAGTTACAACGCAATCAAAGCCGCGTTGTTTGATCATCTGGAGCAGGCCAGCGGGAAAAGGGTCGTCGACAACCACAAAGTGGAAACGCATATCGGCGCGGATGCGGTCGATCTCGACGCGTTTCTGAACGACATCAACAACCTGCCGCGTTACCGGTCAGATGGTTTGTTTCTGACCTCGGCCAAAGTGCCCCCCGCAGCCAATGTAGATCAGCTTTTGACCGCCGTGGTGCAGAACTACCGTGACCGCGGCTGGTTGGTCACTCTGCCCTGAGCGCGCCCGATGACCTTTGCTTCCGACATATCCCCCGAATTGAACCGCGCATTTGAACCCCGTTCTTGCGCGTCAGAGAAATGAAAAGGAGAAGACGATGTTCAACCCTCCAAAATTGCGATCCTTCGTCAGCTGGATCAATCTTGAAAACCCCGGGCAATCCAAACTGATTGTCAGCGGAGAAGGCGAAATGCCCAGCGATACCGAGCGTCCGCATCTGTGCGTCAACATGGATCCGCGTACGCCACCGTCAACGTTGGAACTGGATCTGACAATCCGGAACAAGGGCGGTGCCGGCAATGCCAAGGACGAATATCAGCGCGTGCGGTTTGAAGCCCCGGCAGAGCAGGGGCAGTACGACAAGGTGCTGATCCTTTGGCAAAGTTCGGTCCTGCTGGATCTGGATGTGCGTGAGACGCACTGAACTGTTTAAAGCCATGTTCGGGGTTCAACGAGTAAACAAACCAGTCTGACAACTGTTGTTTGCTGAACAAATCCCGGGCAATCTTTCGATACCGGCCACCAGGGCTCGGAAAAAAAACAAGTACCGATTAACCAGTAACGAGTTTTCATGTCATTCAACGCCAGTCCCATGCACGTCGCCACGGACCGGCTTGTTGAGCACCAGCAAAACTCCCGCAAGCAATACACCTTTGTCTCGAACCTGCCAAAACGGAGAGTCCCATGCCCTTTGCTCAGTCTCAACAGTCCCAGCAATCCCAGCAGTCGCAACAATCCCAACAGTCTCAGCAGTCGCAACAATCCCAATCGGTTCCGTCGCTGAACCACGCAGGTGGGGCAAGCTCATCGCATCTGAGCCATGCTTTGAACTCGGTGGGGCAAACGCTGCCGGTTGATCGCCCGGGTGATATGTCGTCTTCGGCATTGGACGCAGACAAGGAAAGCCTTCGTCGGCTGCAACCCATGCACCGACATATCCTGTTGACCTCTGCTTTGTCTCGCGGACTTGGAATTGACGAAGCAAGAACCGCGTCGGATGGCGTGATGGTTCAGCTTGATGGCCAGAACATTGGACCGGATGCCCTGACCAGACCGGATCTTACGGCCTCGGTTCTGGACGCAATCAACAATCGCCGCTGGCTTAGGGCGGAACGTATCGGCGAGATAATCGAACAGCAGACAGATATTCTGAGCTTTCTGGCGCTGGCCTATCCAATGACCCGCGACACGCACCCGTTCACCATGGCGCTGCTTGATGCGGTGCTTGCTTCGGCGGGCAAGGTCGTGGTTCAGGCCAAATACAAGCTGAATGTTCCCCGTCCCGCGGACTGGTCGGCGGGCATGTCTCCGGTCATTCGTACGCCAGCCCATGGTGCCACACCCAGCGGCCACGCGACTGAATCCTGGGCTATGGCATACGCCATGGAGTCGCTGATTTTTGGGTGCGCCTCGCAAGAGTTGCGGTTGATTGCAGCCCGGATCGAGGAAAACCGTATTGTGGCTGGGGTGCATTATGAACATGACGGCTATATGGGGCGGCGTCTGGCCACCTATCTCGCCAAGATTTTTGCGGACCGGCTTGGTGTTTCGAATGCCGAACTGGACGAAACCCGTGACCCGGTATGGTCCGAGGCAGGGCAGGCGGGTCTGCTGGCCCAACCTGCGCGCCAGGTCGGGGCGCCGCATGCACAACCCAATGCGCCCGCATTTACCAACCCGGGCGGCGTGCTTGGGGCCGCGATGGAACTGTCGCGCACCGAACTTGGCTTTCTTACAAGTCAGGAGTAAGCCCGGTGCTGCATTTTGAACCACTGAAAACGCCCGATCCCGCCCCTCGTAATCTATTGCCAGCCGGGTTGCCGTGCATGATTCCGGGGCTCGCCAAACCTGATACCGTCTCAAGCGTGTTTTTTCGCACCAAGTCAGGCGAATTGTTTATCGAAGAGTTTGATCCGCACCCATCGGGAATGGACCCGTTTTGTGATTTGTGGCCCAGCATCGATGCTGCCCATGGCCAAGCGGACCGCAATGCGCCCATATCTCTTGGACCACGGGTGCCGCGGTGCGCGGGCAGTGGGCAAGCTCTGACTGCCGATGCTCTGACCAAAGCCGACCCGCCGGAGTCGGATGATGTCGAGATCGGAATCATCGATGCTGGGATCGCGTTTTGGAACCCGGCATTCAGGGCCGAGGGTTCGGATGGCTCCTGCCGGTTCGCTTCGTATGGGGCATTGAAGCTGAAGGATAAGCAATTCGTCGGCGCAGCGCTTTCTTCGGCGGAGATTCAGCAATTCTGCGCGCGTGCCGACACCGCCAACCGCGCGGCGCTGGCGGTGAAATACCCCGAAAGCGTGTTCGGGGACACCGCGCGCTGGCCGCTGGTACGTCCGCAGGGACTGGCGCATGGCACTGCGATGACCGAAATGGTCCTGTCGACCGCGCCAAAAACCGCGCATCTGCATGGGCTTGAACTTCCGGTGTCGGTTCTGCGCGATCTGACCGGCGGCCAGATGATTGCGTTGATGGAGATCGCCGTCCAGGCGCTTGCCGAGCAGGTTCGAAACGCCAGAAGACAAAGCGGTATACCGGACAAAAAAGGGTGCCGACTGGTCGTCCTGATGGCCTTTGGCTTCATGGGCGGGCCGTTGGACGGTACAGCCTGGGGTCTCAAGGGGTTGGAAAAGGTCGTATCGCGATACAACGACTATGGTTTTCAGCTCGAACTGGTTTTGCCGATTGGCAACCAACTTCAGGACCAGCTGCACGCGCGATTGTCCAAGGGCGAAACCGTTGGCTGGCGCGTATTGCCGGACGATCATTCCGCCAATACGGTTGAGATCATTCGCGCCAAAGGTCCCGCAAATATGCGGATCTCGCCTCCGGGCGGAGTTTTTGTTGATATCCCGGACATGCGGGGCCTGTGCCGGATCGTGGTGAACGGTTTGCCCGTCGGTGGCGCATGGACCGAGGACATTGACGGGGGCCGTGTTCGCACGCGAATTGCTCTGGTTCCGACGGCGTCGAGATACCCGCAGGTTCCGATCACGCCATTTGGAAAGTGGCAACTTGCCTGCGACGACGCAAAGGCCGATTTGTGGATTCTGCGCGACGAAACCGGGTTCGAGGCGGATCCTTTTCAGCCGTCGCGTCCTTCGTGGTTCGAAGATCAGCGATACAACCGGTTCGACAAATACGGCATGCCTGCCCTGACGGATGCTTCCCACCGACCCGGAGATCCGCTGTCTGTGGTTCGTCGTGACGGCAGCGCATCTCTGCTTGCGTCTTCCTCGCATGACCGGATTTCCGTCGTCACAGCGCTGCTGGGGGATGGGACATCTGCGCCCTATGCGAGCGTGTTGCCCGCAGGCGGATCTGCTGATCATAGTATGTCGCTTGCGGATACGGCACCGGCTGGGATGGATTACGATCTGCAACCGATTGGTCCATTCCTGGGCCGGGCCGTGCTGGGCAATGGCGGCAAAGACAGGTTTCGTGCGGCAGGGACATCTCTGGCTTCAGCGCGGATGGCGGGAAAGATTGCCGGGACGTAGTCCCGGTTCAGTTTTCTTCCAAGGCGTCAATCAGACCGAGATTGCGAAGGGTCATGACCGGATAATCGGGCTTGCTGAGGTCTGATAGCTCAAAGCCCGGCTCAAGCGCCGCCAATTTGGCGGCGGCCTTTTCGGCAACGGCCATATCTTTCATCAACAGACTGGTCGCGATCAGGTATCTGAGCGATGCGCGATGCTGCGGGTTGTTGCTGTGCGCTTGGCGCACGGCCTCTTGAGCGGCAGCAAAATCACCTTGCGCAAGCGCGGTCAAACACAGTTCGAAGTCCCAGGCAAAAACATGGGACAACCCCTCGGCCGCCAACCGCGCGCGGCTGGTCAACGCTTGCGCGTCCTCGATCCGGCCCTGCAATAACGAGATGCGTGCCGCAGCTTGCAGGGCATAAGGGTTGCCGTCGTCGTTGTTCATGGCGTCGCGTGCCAGAGACTCTGCCCGGTCAAAATCACCGGTCACATCCATGGCGACGCGCGCGGCCAAGGCCGAGATCAACGCATTTCCGGGTCTTCGTGACAGGGCCTCTTGCACCAGAACCTGAGCTTCTTTGGCCGCCTCCTGATCTCCGAATTCCAGCACGCGGGCGAGTTTGGCAAAGCCCAGCCATGCCAGAGCCACTGGCGCGCCTTCGCCGTCGACAAGACCCTTCAGATCGCGTTCTGCAGCGTGCACACGTTCGATGCTGGGATCATATAGCCGGGCCGAGGCACGGGACATGATCATCAAGGGCGAGTGGCTTATCTTGCGAAAAGACTGATATCGCAGAAGAATTTGCGCGATCGCGCGCGTCGCAAACGCGTCCAGTTCCACCCCGGCGGTAAATTCTCCGGCTTCGATCGGCAGTCTGATACGACCAGACCACAGAAAGCGCCGCTCCTTGTCCGCCAGCGCGCGCAGGTGAACCGCCCAATGACCAGCCTCGACCATCGAAACCAGTTCAATGTGAACGATTGTCGCCGCGCTTTCGATCCGTCCCGGCTCTGGCTCGACCTGAGTATAGATCTTCTCGGCACCTTCGGCCTCGAACCGCATCGATAGGGTATCCAGCAGAACCGTTTCAAAAAACCGCGCCATGCCGTCGGATTGATCCGCAGTGGCGCGGATTATGACAATGGTTCCTCCGGTTGCACCTGCGGGCTGCGTTGCAGTATCCGGGTTTTGCAACTCGCGCGCCCGTGCCGCGTCCTGCGCACGATAGTCCCGCAGCCAGTCCTCGAACGCGGGGTCGGGCGCGTTCACCAGTTCCAGAAGATTTTCTTTGCCCAGCATCGATGGCCTGTCGTCGATCTTTACCGCATCGCACAACCAAACTTCGTGCTTGTTCGACTCGATCACCGGCCCGTAATCGGCAAGCCGAGCGCGAATATTCGCGAGTGCCCGCCGCAAACTGCCGGATGCTTTGCTGGGCTCGCTTTCGGACCACAACATCGACTGCAGCCACTGCCGGGACCGGCGCTTGTCGCGGCTGACCGCAAGCAGAGCGATGACCGCACGTTCCTTGCGATTGGAGGGGGTCATGTCGCGATCGTGTGAACACAGGACCGTAAATCGACCACGTGTGACGATTGTCACAGGTGAAACCGTTTTCTCCGCGTCGTCGATCATTCACCTACCTCGTACCACAAGTTACCACAATTGCAGAATAATCGCGTCGAGAAAATCGAGCATACAGTCGCAATGAGGTCAGCAGTTGGCCGAGCGGTAACATTGTTGTGATGATAAGCACGTGACATTATCACAGGCAGTGTCAATTATGTCTGCATTCGACTTAGAGTAGAGCGGCCCGGCTGCCCTTCGAAAATGCCTGCTATGGCCCGATCTTGGCGCGCAAGCTGCAATTCGCTTGGAATCGGAAACTAGGACAAGTTGCCGCTCTTGCGCATATTGCATTCGCGGCACAAATGGTATACCGCCGCATACAAATGGTGTTTCAGGGTCTGTCATCGCGTCAGATCCGGCGCCCAAGCCCAATCTAACGCTGATACGTCGGGATAGCCATGAGCCTTTATCAAGATTACCTAACTGAGATCGAAACGCGCAAGGAACAGGGGCTGCACCCCAAGCCAATCGAAGATGGCGCGCTGACGCAGGAAATCATTGGTCAGATCAAGGATAGTGACAACCAGCATCGCGCAGAGTCGTTGAACTTCTTGATTTACAACACGCTGCCAGGCACCACCAGCGCTGCGGGGGCCAAAGCGGCCTTTCTGAAAGAGGTTATTCTGGGCGAAACGATTGTCGAAGAAATCTCGCCGACATTTGCATTTGAGCTGTTGTCGCATATGAAGGGTGGTCCTTCGGTTGAGGTGTTGCTTGATCTGGCTCTGGGTGATGATGGGGCCACCGCTGAGCAGGCGGCCGAAGTCCTCAAGACTCAAGTGTTTCTCTATGAGGCAGATACCGACCGGTTGAAGACAGCGTTTGCCGATGGAAACTCGATCGCGCGGGATATTCTGGAAAGCTATTCAAAGGCCGAGTTCTTTACCAACCTGCCGGAGATTGACGACGAGATCAAAGTTGTCACCTATATCGCGGCCGAAGGCGATATCTCGACCGACCTGCTGTCGCCAGGCAATCAGGCGCATTCCCGTTCCGACCGCGAATTGCACGGCAAATGCATGATTTCGCCGCAGGCGCAGGGTGAAATTCAGCAGTTGCAGCAGCAGCATCCTGATAAACGCGTGATGCTGATTGCGGAAAAAGGCACCATGGGCGTCGGATCATCGCGGATGTCGGGCGTCAACAACGTGGCTCTGTGGACCGGAAAACAGGCCAGCCCCTATGTGCCGTTCGTCAATATCGCGCCGGTTGTGGCCGGGACCAATGGTATTTCTCCGATCTTTCTGACGACTGTAGGCGTGACCGGCGGCATCGGGATCGATCTGAAGAACTGGGTCAAAAAGCTGGACGAGGACGGCAATCCTATCCTGAACAACGACGGCGAGCCGATCCTGGAGCAAGCGTTCTCGGTCGAAACCGGAACCGTTCTGACCATCAACTCCAAGGACAAAAAGCTGTACAATGATGCGGGCGACCAGGAGTTGGTCGATGTGTCGTCGTCCTTCACGCCGCAGAAGGTCGAGTTCATGAAGGCTGGCGGATCTTATGCTGTTGTTTTCGGAAAGAAACTCCAGACATTTGCCTCGGAAACACTTGGGATCGAGTTGAAATCAGCCTTCGCACCGTCCCGGGAAATCTCGCATGACGATCAGGGTCTGACGGCGGTCGAAAAGATTTTCAACAACAACGCCCGTGGCGTTGCCCCGGGTAAGGTTCTGCATGCGGGCTCGGATGTGCGGGTCAAGGTCAATATCGTTGGTTCGCAGGACACGACGGGCCTTATGACCTCGCAAGAGCTTGAGGCGATGGCGGCGACGATCATTTCACCTTCGGTCGATGGTGCGTATCAGTCGGGCTGTCACACCGCCTCGGTCTGGGACGCAAAAGCGCAGGCCAACATTCCGAAACTCATGAGCTTCATGAACAGGTTCGGCCTGATCACCGGGCGCGATCCGAAGGGCGAATATCACGCGATGACCGACGTGATCCACAAGGTGCTGAATGACATCACCGTCGATGACTGGGATATCATCATTGGTGGCGACAGCCATACCCGGATGTCCAAAGGCGTGGCCTTCGGTGCGGATTCGGGAACTGTTGCGCTGGCCCTGGCGACGGGTGAGGCGACCATGCCCATCCCTGAATCGGTGAAAGTGACCTTTAAGGGTACGATGGCCGATCACATGGATTTCCGCGATGTGGTCCATGCCACGCAGGCGCAGATGTTGAAACAGTTCGGCGACAACGTCTTTCAGGGGCGCGTCATCGAGGTTCATATCGGAACCCTGCTGGCGGATCAGGCGTTTACCTTCACCGACTGGACGGCCGAGATGAAGGCCAAGGCGTCGATCTGCATCTCGCAGGATGACACCTTGATCGGATCTCTGGAACTGGCCAAGGGTCGCATTCAGATCATGATCGACAAAGGCATGGATAACGCAGCGGGCACGCTGCAAGGCCTGATTGACAAAGCGGATGCGCGCATTGCCGAAATTCGATCGGGTGCAAAGCCCGCGCTGACGCCCGATGCCAACGCCGAGTATTTTGCCGAAGTCGTCGTCGATCTTGATGAAATCGTCGAGCCGATGATCGCGGACCCGGATGTGAACAACATCGACGTCTCCAAGCGCTATACCCACGACACGATCCGCCCGGTTTCCTATTATGGCGGCGACAAAAAGGTCGATCTGGGCTTTGTCGGGTCCTGCATGGTGCATAAGGGCGACATGAAGATCGTTGCCCAGATGCTCAGGAACCTTGAAAAGTCCTCGGGCAAGGTCGAATTCAACGCGCCACTGGTTGTGGCAGCGCCGACTTATAACATCGTCGATGAGTTGAAGGCGGAAGGCGATTGGGAAATCCTACAGCGCTATTCGGGCTTTGAGTTCGACGATCTGTTCCCCAAGAACGAGGCGCGTAAGGAATACGAAAACATCCTTTATCTTGAACGTCCCGGCTGCAACCTTTGCATGGGAAATCAGGAAAAGGCGGCAAAGGGTGATACGGTTCTGGCCACCTCAACGCGTCTGTTCCAGGGCCGCGTGGTCGAGGATTCAGAAGACAAGAAGGGTGAGTCTCTGCTGGCCTCAACCCCGGTTGTCGTCCTGTCCGCCATCCTTGGCCGCACTCCAAGCGTCGAGGAATACAAAGCTGCGGTTGACGGTATCGACCTGACCAAGTTTGCGCCTCCGATCGAAAAACCGGCTGGAGCCAGATCGGTTCACTTCTAGGTCTCTACTCCCGTCCGTTCCTTTGGGTCGGACGGGAGCCTGCGGGTCTCAGGACCTTTCGCGCCGAACGGTGCGAATGACATACACCAGCGCGGCTGCGAACAGCGCGGCCATGGCGTACCAGGTCAAAGCATAGGACAGGTGCGGGTTGCTGAACTGGATGACGGTCAGCCCGCCGCGCGGCCAGGATTGCGTCACGCCTTGGTGATCAGCGTCCAGAAAAAAGGGTAGGGTCGCGCCCAGTTTCTGGGTTTCGGACATCGCCTGAGTGTCGCGCGATACCCAGCGGTTTGAATTTGGGTCATTCCGCTCGAGCAATGTACCGCCAGCAACAGAAGGGCGTAGCAGTCCTGTGACAGGTGTTGTTGGTGCGCTCCACTGGTCGGGTTTCTTCTGGTCCGGGGGGACAAACCCGCGATTGATCCAGAGAATGCCGCGATCCGTTTGCAGCGGCATCATCACCCAGTAGCCCGCGCCGATCTCGGTCACGGCCTTGACCAGAATAGTGGCTTCGGTTTTGAAACGCCCATCGACCGAGACGCGCTGATAGGCGTGTTGCTCTGGGTCGAACCGCGCAGGCAGGCTGGCCGGATCCGCAAACGCGCGCGTGTCAACGGCTTCGATCAAATCCAGCTTCCAGGCCAAACGGCGCATCTGCCAGTTGCCCAACAGGATGAACACGCCGATCATCACCACCGACAGCCCCAGCAACAGCGCCGTAACCCATCCGGGCCGTCGGACGGTGGATCGGTTGGTCATGGCAGGTTGCGCACCCGCTCGATCTGCTCATGGGCGGGCATCATGTTTTCATCGAGGTTAAACATGACCCAGATCGAGCCTGCCATCACGATGACCAACAACAAGACCGTCAGCCCTAGCGACATGGCCTGCCAGCCCGCCTCGACCTTTAGCGAAACATGCAAGAAGTAGTGGATATGCACCAGCATCTGCGTGGCGCCCATAGTGAAGATGACTGCGATCGCCCAGCCGGTGCTATCCATGACATCGCCCAGCACCACCCAGAACGGGATCAGCGTCAGAACGACGGACAACGCAAAGCCGATCATGTATGATTTAAAGGTGCCGTGGCCCCCGTTTGCCTGATCGCTCATAGCAGGACCCCCGTGAGGTAGACCAAGGAAAAGACGCCGATCCAGATCAGATCAAGGAAGTGCCAGAACAGGCTCAGGCACATGACGCGGCGCTTGTTTTCATGGGTCAGACCGTGCTGCCCCAGTTGGATCAACAGGACGATCAACCAGATGCTGCCCCCCAGAACGTGCAGACCGTGGGTGCCGACCAGCACAAAGAAGGACGACAGGAATGCGCTGGCCTGCGGTGTTGCTCCGATATGGATCAGGTGGCTGAATTCTTTGAGCTCCAGATACAGAAAACACGCACCAAAGAAACCGGTGACGATCAGCCAAAGGACCGTTCCGCGCAGATCATCCATGTCCATCCTCAGCACTGCGAACCCGTAGGTGATCGAGGAAAACAGCAGCGCAAAAGTGGCGACCAGGATCATCTCGATCTCGAACAGATCCACGGGGGCGGGACCGGCGGCATAGTTCTGACCCAGCACCGCGTAGGTCGCGAAGAGGATGCCAAAGATCAGGCAATCGCTCATCAGGTAAATCCAGAACCCCAGCATGGTTCCGGTTTCGTGGCGATGTTCGCCGTGATCATCCGCGTGGTGCGGGTCTTCCATCACGAAGAACTCTTTTGGCGTGTCGGTCGATGTGTCCGTCATTACTCCGCAGCTCCCGCCAGCTGTTGTGTCCGCTGGTTTTCGATATCGCGCACCTCATCCGCTGGGACGTAATAGTCGCGGTTATAGTTAAAGGTGTGCCCGATGCCGTAAAGCAGGGTGGCCGCAAAGCCGAGCACGGCCAGCCACCACATATGCCAGACCAGGGCAAAGCCCATGACCGTCAAGAACCCGGCCATGACGATGCCTGTCGCAGTATATCGCGGCATGTGGATCGGCAGGAAACCGTCGGTTGGACGCACGAAACCTTCTCGCTTCATCTGGGCGAAAGCGTCCAGTTCGTGGACACGCGGCGAAAAGGCAAAATTGTAGTATGGCGGCGGCGAAGAGGTCGACCATTCAAGCGTCCGCCCGTTCCACGGATCGCCCGTGGTATCGCGTAACTCGTCACGTTTCAGGATAGAGACGATGATCTGGACGATGAAAGCGCCGATCCCGGCGGCTATGAACAACGCGCCCACAAGGGCAACGATGAAGTAAATGGAATAGAACGTATCTTCGAATTGGCTAAGGCGGCGGGTAACACCCATCAGGCCAAGCACATAAAGCGGCATGAAGGCCAGGTAGAACCCGATCAGCCAGCACCAGAAGCTGACCTTGCCCCAAAACGGCGCAAGCTGAAAACCGAAGGCTTTGGGCCACCAATAGATGATGCCCGCGAAAATACCGAATACCACCCCTCCGATGATCACGTTGTGGAAATGCGCGATCAGGAACAGTGAGTTGTGCAGGACGTAATCCGCAGGCGGTACGGCCAGCAGAACTCCGGTCATACCTCCGATCACGAAGGTTAGCATGAACCCCATGACCCACAGCATCGGCGTTTCGAACCGGATGCGGCCCTTGTACATCGTGAACAGCCAGTTGAAAATCTTGGCCCCGGTCGGGATCGAGATGATCATGGTGGTAATGCCAAAGAAGGCGTTCACGTTCGCGCCCGCGCCCATGGTGAAGAAATGGTGCAGCCAGACCAGATAGCTGAGGATCATGATCACGCAAGTCGCATAGACCATTGAAGTATAACCAAACAGGCGTTTGCCGGTGAAGGTCGGAACGATCTCGGAAAAGATGCCAAAGATCGGCAGGATCAGAATGTACACCTCGGGGTGACCCCAGATCCAGATGAGGTTCACATACATCATCGGATTGCCGCCCAGATCGTTGGTGAAGAAATGCGTGCCCAGGTACCGGTCAGCAGTCAACAGGGCCAGCGTGGCAGCCAGAACCGGGAAGGTCACGACGATCAGGATATTGGTACACAGCGTCGTCCAGACGAAAACCGGCATCTTCATGAATGTCATGCCCGGCGCGCGCATCTTTACGATGGTCACCACCAGATTGATGCCGGACAATGTTGTCCCGATCCCGGCGATGTTCAGAGACCACAGATAATAATCCATTCCCACGCTCGGGCTGTATTCCAACCCCGAAAACGGTGCATAGGCCAGCCAACCAGCAGTCGAGAACTCTCCGACAAACAGGGAAATCATGATCAGGACCGCGCCGGATACGGTCAGCCAAAAGCTCAGATTGTTCAGGAAGGGGAAGGCCACGTCCCGCGCCCCGATCTGCAGAGGCATGACATAGTTCATGAACCCGGTGACAAAGGGCATCGCCACGAAGAAGATCATGATCACGCCGTGTGCGGTGAAAATCTGGTCATAGTGATGGGCGTTCAGGTACCCTTCGCCGCCACTGGCCGCGAGGGCCTGTTGCAATCGCATGAGCAGCGCATCGGCAAAGCCGCGCAGCAGCATGACCAGCCCCAGAACCATATACATGATGCCGATTTTCTTGTGGTCGATACTGGTGAACCATTCTTTCCACAAATATCCCCAGAGGCGGAAATAGGTCAGAGCACCTACAACGGCCACGCCGCCCAGCGCGACGACGATGAAGGTGTATAGGATTACCGGCTCATAGAAGGGGAAAACGCCCCATGACAGTTTGCCCCAGAACGGATCAACCCCGGAAACATGGGCGATGCTGTCAGCGGCTCCGTGAGATAGCGACATTGCGTTATCTTTCCGTTTCTTATTCGTTACAGGTCAGTCAGCGGCCGCCGGAGGAACCAGCGTCATCGCAGTAGTGATTTCGTCCTCGCGGATACGCATGTCCGGCCGGATCATCGCCATCAGCGCACCCGAATTGTCGGCCGAGCAGATGCCGCGGAACATTTCGCGGTTCCAAAGCCCTTCAAGCCCGCCGCCGCCCAAGGCATCAACCATCATCATGTCGTTCAGACACAGGGCGTCGTCGTAGATGCAGAGATTGACGATCTTGTCCCACAATCCATCCTCGACCGAGTCGTAGTAGGTCACCGGGTGCGAAATGCTGGGCTGGTTCAGCTGCGCAATCGTCTCACGATCCAACGCAGAGCCTTGCGCGCGCACCTGTTCCACCCAGGCATCGAAATCGGCCTGATCCTTGCCGTGGAACTTGAACCGCATTTGCGAAAAGCCTTCGCCGCTATAATTGGCCGAGAACCCGTCATAGACGCCCGGCTTGTTGATCACGGCGTTCAGCTCGGTCTGCATGCCCGACATGGCATAGATTTGACCGGCCAGTGCCGGTACGAAGAACGAATTCATCACTGTGGTCGACGTTATCTCGAACTTAATCGGTCGATCCACGATGGCGGCAACCTCGTTTACGGTCGCGATCCCCTCTTCGGGGTAGATGAACAGCCATTTCCAGTCCATCGCCGAGACCTGAATCACCATCGGATCAATATTCGGGTCAATCTCTTGCCCGTCGGAAAGACGTGTCAGCGGTTGATACGGGTCCAGCCGGTGCGTTGCCACATAGGTTAGACCGGCAAGGCAGATGATGATCGCAAGCGGCACCGACCAGATGATGATCTCGAGGCTGGTGGAATGATCCCAGTCGGGCTCATACGTGGCTTTCTTGTTCGAGGCGCGGTATTTCCAGGCAAAGAATACTGTCAAAGCCATGACAGGTACGATGATGATCAGCATCAGGACTGTCGAATACAATATCAGATCGGCCTGCTGCATCGCCACGTCACCCGAGGGGTTCAGAACAACCATATCGCACCCTGCCAGAGTGATGATCGTTAGAAGGAGTGCGACGGAAACTGCGCGCTTCATTTCTTTCGACTCATGGATCGGTTTTGGGATGAGGAATTGCTAAGCTGGCGAGACATTTGACGAACCTCTGCTTGCGTTACCTCTTGTGCAAGTTTTGCAGTCATGCTGCAATGCGACAAAAGATGACCCGCACAATTACCTTTGGCGTGACGCTCCGGAAACTTTGGGTCTGTACGGGAGTATAGCATGACCAGCGTTGACAACACAAAACGTTACACAGCCACAATCGACGAGGTGATCACCACCGTTGTCATGGCGCGTGTCACTGATTTCTTTGGGTTTTTTGTCTACGCCATCGCGTCGGCCCTGGTTTTCCCCAGGCTGTTTTTCCCCATGCTCGACCCTCTGGCGGGTACGCTGGCGTCATTTGCTATCTTCTCGCTTGCATTTCTGGCGCGACCCATTGCCAGCCTCGCGGGACGCACGCTGCAATATAAGATCGGGCGAGTCGGGAAGGTCACGCTGGCCCTGTTTTTGCTGGGAACGTCGACGGTCGCCATCGGTTTGTTGCCCGGATACGAGAAAATCGGCTGGCTTGCGCCGGTTTTTCTGGCTGTTTTGCGGATTTTGCAGGGGCTGGGACTTGGCGGCGCCTGGGACGGGTTAACCTTGCAATTGCAAAATGCCGCACCCGCCCATCGCAAGGGTGTCTATGCGATGGTTCCGCAACTGGGCGGACCAATTGGTTTTGTTGTCGCCGCGTCGATCTTTTATGTGCTCCACGGCTTTCTGACCGAGGAGGAGTTCCTCAAATGGGGCTGGCGCTTTGCGTTCTTTGCTGTGATGGCGGTCAACGTGGTCTCGTTATATGCCCGCGTTCGGCTGCTGAATTCGGATTTGGGTGTCGAGCCCGAGGTCACTGAGTCAGCTCCGTTGAAGGAACTGGTTCAGAACCAAGGCCGGACGATATTGCTGTCTGCGTTCCTGCCGCTCGCCAGCTATGCCCTGTTCCACATGGTCACCGTTTTCCCACTGGCGTTTGCCGCGATTTACGAGCGGTTTGAAATCACCGAAGTCCTGACCGTGCAGTTGATCGGTGGAGCGCTGGCGATCCTGACAGTGATCGCATCCGGATTGTTGGCGGATCGGTACGACCGGCATTTTGTGATCAAACTCAGCTCGATCCTGATTGTTGTGCTCAGCCTGATGATCGGCACCCTGGCACATTATCCCTATGCCTATATCATCTTCGGTTTTCTGGTCCTGGGCTTGGCCTATGGTCAGGCAAGCGCGATCGTGCCCAAGCAGTTTCCGAGGCGTTACCGGTATTCAGGTTCTGCCATGGCGACGAACCTGTCCTGGATATTCGGAGCCGCCTTCGCCCCGCTGATCGGGATCGGACTGACGGCGGCGTTTGGTCTTTGGGCGGCAGGCCTTTATCTGCTATCAGGCGCGGTTGTCACATTTATGGCGCTGCATCTCATGAACAAGCGCGGCGTGCCCGAGGGCGACTGACGCTATTTTCGATCTCAGCGGCTGCGAATGAACTGTCGTTTCCGACGGTCGCGCAACCTGTCGTATCGACGGTGCAAAATCTGTGCGATATCGGCGAAGGGGCGCAGATAGATATCCAACACGCGGGACGGGTGCGCCTCTGACGCGTGCAGGCCAAACTTCAGATCAGTGTCCGGTTCGGACAGGTGCAGCGAGCCGAACAGCCAGTCCCAAACCGCAAAAGCGACGCCAAAGTTCTTGTCGTGGTGCTTTCGGGCAATCGAATGATGCACTTGATGTTGCGCTGGAGAGATCAGGATGTGCTCCAGCCAGGGCCAATAGTGGATCGAAACATGCGAATGCCGCAGGTTTGACCCGGTTACATGAAATACGAATGACAGCGCGTTGACCCCCAACACAGTATAAAGGTCTACCGCGCTGCCGAAGAAGAATAGGAACAGCGCCATCGTTGTCCCCTGAGCAACCGCGCTGCGCAACGCATAGAGGATGCCTTCAAGCGGGTGGGTCCGATAGACTGTGATAGGCGTTAAGGTTTCGGCGGAATGATGGGTCTTATGAATCGCCCAAAGCACTGGCCAATGGTGCATCCAGCGATGCACCAGATATTTGGTGAAATCGTCGACGATAAAGATTGTCGCCGTAAACAGGGCCACGATCAGCGCGGCTGGGGTTTCGGACAACACCCCGCGTTGCAGAAAGGGAACGTCGTGCAGCGCGTAATATAGCAGGGTCCCGATTGCCAGCTGCGACACCAGCAACGGCGATACGAACATCATGAAAACGCGATTGATGACGAAGATCTTGTAGTCTGCTCTGGCCGAGGGGGAAAACAGGATCTTGCGGTCGAAAACCTGCTGTAATGCGCGCTTGACGGATGACCGGCGGGCTGCGACCAGCCACAGAACTGCGATCAACACCGTCAAAAACAGGTACCCGAAAAAGACGCGCTTCTTCGGGTTCGAAAAATCGGCAAGGACCGAGGTTATGGGCTCGAAAATATCCAATACACGCGTCTCGGCTGTAACCCCGGCGGCGATTACAAACCGCCGCCGGGTTGGGTCAAGTCACCCTTAGTCGTTCTCGGCCGAGACGTTTTCACCCAGCTTTTCAGCCAACGCAGCCAGATCAGCTGTCGCATCATTGGCGCGGCTTTCGATCCCGAAAGTATCGATAAGCAGTTTCTGAACTTTCAGCATGTTGACCTGATAATCCTCCAGCGTCATCTCGCGGCCACGGACAAAATTGCCCTCTGCGTCGATGTCCGAGACCATCAGACCATCCGGCATCGCCGGACCAAAGCCGATCAGCCAGTTCAGGTCGATCGCAGTTGCGCCGAGATTGTTCTTGCCTGATTGCAGCGCCATCGAGAAGCCCTTCAGCTCACCCCAGTGCTTGGCATAGTCGCGCAGCGCCTTGTCAGTGTCCTCACCGGATTTGATCTTGTCGATATCCTGGTAGACCGAACCGGCGTATTTGAACGTGGCCTCGGCCAGTGTCTTTTCCCAGTTGGTTTCGATGATGTCAGCATAGTTCTTCAACTGCGCGCGTTGCTCATCGGTCAGGGCCTCACCATTTGCCGAAGCGATCAGAGCACGGCCATCGCGGAAGGCGTTGAAGATAGTGGTCATGTACTGGGTGTTCTTGTTGCCACCTTTGTCAGCACCTGCGGCGTAATAGGCCGGACCAAATACCATCTCGGTCTTCAGGTCGATAACGCCATCGCCATTGGCATCCGCAGCGGCCAGGTCTTTCTGCTTGGAAACGCCATAGTTCTGCTCGGGCGATAGGGTCACCGAATGCGCTGCGGCACCAAAGTAACCGAATGCTTCGTCCCAGCTGTGCTCTTTGCCTGTGTAATGCGCGCCCTCTGAATAGGGCTCGTTGTTGGGCTTGTTGTCGGCTTCCAGTTTTTCGTCGAGATAGTTGTCGACCGCCTGGTTATAGGCCATTGCGCCCAGCGTGAATTTCGAGATCAGCTGACCCCAATCCATGCCGTTGACCGGGTCATAACCCTGTTCGGACGCGGCGGCCATCTTGATCATCTGTAACGCCACATCGACGCCGGACTGGTTGCCTGGCCATGCTGGCATCGCGCCCTTGTAGAACTTGCCCGAGATGTTCTTGCCTTTGGAAATTTCATTCACGGTCGACTGCTTGACCGGGAAGCCGTCCTTGGACACCGGTGCGATGATCGCCAGATCTTCGTCGGATCCGTTGAAATAGGCCAGCATCAGGGCCTCGACTTCGGCCGCGTTGTTGCCGCCATCACCTTTGGCCGCTGCCTTCTTCAGGCTGTCATGCAGCACGTGGCGCGCGATCTGACCAGAATAGGACACCGAGTCGGTCTTGTCGCCCTCATAGCCTTTCACGGTCACAGGAAACGGGCCATAGGCTTGATCCGCCAGCGCCGCTCCGCCAATCAGCGTTGCAGCAACAAGCGCCGACGTAAGTTTCAGGTTTGATTTGAACATAGGGGTCCCTCAGTATTGTCCGACAAAAGGAGTCGGAAATTAATCTTGATTGTTTTAGTCAATCAATTGGGTGCAATGTCAAGGTAATTTCGAGTGAATGCGGAACATCGTTCTGAAAACACCCAATCGGCGCGCACTACAAACCAGGGATATGTGAACAACGGAGCCGCTTGAGAACTTTTCTCAAGGGTCAATGTCAGTGCTGAATAAGAATTCAAAAATAATTTAAATTCAGTATGCTACACCGATCACTTAAAGTCGTTTTTCTTAGACCGATTGTAGCCCCGGAAGCTACTGCGCTGACGTTGTAATGAAAAAATAAACCCATTCGCCTTTGAAATCCGGATGCCGGGCTCGGGCAGCAGACACGCGCTCTCTGAGAAACTCCAGATAGGCGTCGGCAGGCTCGATCAGCGGCCGGTCGGTGTCATAAAGTGGCTGCGACGCGGCAAAAGCTACGGCAATCTCTTGCCCGTAAGGTGGCCCGATCGTGATGAAAAGCCCCGGGTCGCCCTGATTTTGCGCGCCGATTTGCAAGGCAGATTTGGCCTGTGTCAATTGCAGCGGCGACGCGTCGTTCGGGCTGAGGTGGATGACCTGACCGTCCGCGTCGAAATAGTCGACATAGATGTAGGCGTCATAATCGGCACCTGTCAGGTCGAGGACCAGTTGCTGGCCTTCGGTATAGCGGAAGGCGCGTGCATGCACGTCTTCTCCCACCAGCAGCGGATTGGTGATCTGGTCGGTGGATTGCGGCAGGCCGACATCGGCGATCCCGCTCAGCGCGCCACATTGCGGGCGCGGCAAGACCAGCAGGTTGTCTGCAACCCGGATGTTCTCTCCCATCTGTGTCTGAAGCGCAGCCAACACGGGATTGCGCAGACCGTCTTCGGGAATATGGCCGATCAACTCAAGCGTATTGCTCTCGGGTTGGAACTGAACCTGCAGCCGGGAACATGGGACCTGAGACAGCAGACCGTCGATGCCGTCACGCACATCCTGCGCCTGCTGGCCTGCATCCCCGGGTTGCATGAAGCTTTGGAAGGCCGCAAGCGAGACAGGATCAATCGGCCCGTCACCGGTCGACGAAAACACATCCGAGGCCTTGGCTCGTTGTATGTCCGGTTTTGTTTGCGTTAGCGCGACGGGCTGGGCCTGAACCGCCTGTGCAGCCTGTGCGGCCGGTGCTGCCAACGCAACGGCCTGTGCCGGCACAATCTGGGGAGCAATTGCGCTCAAAGGCAGGTCTGCAGCGGAAACACTGGCCGGTGTTACGCTGGCGGCCTGAGCAGGGCGCGGAGTTTCGGTGATTTCGGGCAAAATAACCGGGGCTGCATCCAGCGTTTCGACGCTTTCCCCGATCCGCTCCAACGCCGGCAGAGCGCTGATCTCAGGTGCGGCGGCAGTCGCGGCGCTCTGGCGTATCACACCCTGTGCCAATCTTGGGCCCGACGCGTCGCCTGCCTGCGCGACATCTGCCTGCGGCCGTGTCTCGATGGCTTCGCTTTGTTTGACCCTATGGGCTGACAATTGCATCCGGGTTTCGGGTACGGGTTGTTCCGCGACAGGGTCGGGATCGATTGACCACAGCAGCACCCCAGCCCCCACGAGATGGAGCGCAATCGACCCGACCAGCCCAGCGCCCCATATGATTGGGGTGCGGATCACCGAACCGGACCCGGCGGCGTCACGACCAGCACAACGTCGCGTGCGCCCAGTGCCTCGAACTGAGCAATCAGAGGCAGCACGTCGCGCAAGGTGGCGTCTCGGTGGGCATTGATGCGGATCAGCGTCTCGGGCTGATCCGACAGCGCCAATTGCACGCGCGACACAACCTCGTCGCTTTGCACTTCCGTTCCGTCCAACGCCAAAACGCCGTCGGCGCTGACGGACAGAGTCAAACCCCCGGCGGGCATATCGGCACCGGTTTGGGCGACAGGTGGTGCCACGTCGAAAGGCGCCGTCGCATCCATTCGGCCAATCAACATGAAAAACACCAGCAGAAAGAAAACCACGTCGATCAATGCTATGATCGTTTCGGGGTGATGGCGGGGTGCTGGTCTGGTGATCCTCATGGGCGCGCCTCCAGCCGGACCACGCGCATATTGGTCACGCCAGCGGTCGTGACGACATCCATAACCGACACCAATGCCTGCATTCTGGCGCTGCCGGTCGGCAGGATTATCACCTGTGTGGCCGGTTCGATGAGAAGTTGATCGCTTAGCAAGGCAGAAAGGTCATCCAACTGATAGGGGCGCCCCCGAAAATAGGCTGTACCATCCGCGCCAACCCGGATCAGCATCGCGCCCTGGGCTTGCCCGCTTGCCTCGCTCTGCGATTGGGCAGGGCGGTCTTGCTGTGACAGCGCCGGGATCATATCGAGGTTCAGATAGGTGGACGTGACCATGAAGAACACGAGCAGGATCAGCATTACGTCGATCATCGGAACAAGCGAAATCAGCGGCCGTGTCAGCCTACGCCTGTTGAGGATGATCTCTTCGCTCATTGCCACCCCTTCAATCCACGCCGCGTTCCTCGATCACCATCAGACGACCGACCGCGTTTTCGATGGCCTGCGCCCCGGCTTCGGCGCGACCCGACAACAGCGACGCACCGACAGCCGCAGGGATCGCCACCAGAAGCCCGGCCGCTGTGGTCAGCAGCGCCTGCCAGATACCACCGGCCAGAACCGAGGCATTCGCCGCCCCTTGAGCCAGTTCAAGCTCTTGAAATGACTGAATCATGCCGGTCACGGTTCCCAACAACCCGAGGAGCGGCGAGATCATGGCGATGAGTTCCAGAACTCTGATCCACGTGGTCATTGACGCAAATTCCAGATTGCCGCGTCGGGTCAGTTCTGCCGTCAACGCTGGGCCTTTGAACCCCTCGATCAGCGCTTGCATCGCATAGGCGCAGACACGATCCGCAGGTGATTTGCCCGAGGCAACAGCCGCTTGGGCGCCCGCGCGATCGCCTTTCGACCACTCGACCAGAGCGCTGTCGCGTGACGCGCCGCCCGAGCGCACAGGGGCGAGTTGAATGGCCTTGACGACGATCAGGGTCAGCGACAGCAGAGACAGCAGCCCAAGCACAATCAGGATCGGCCCGCCGGTTCCAAGGTTCTCGAATCCCAACATGACTTATTGCGCCAGACTGGCCGAGGTCTTGCTGCCCAGCGACAGCAACGGAAAACAGTCCACGGGATCGGCGTTTTGTGGTTTGCAGGCGGGCAGATCGTGCAGCAGAATTTCCGAGATATTGGCGCAGTCGATTTCGGGGATCTCGAACAGCTTCAGGACGGTGCGCTGAACGGGCAGGGGGGAGGCGTCGATCGACAGCAGCCGGTCGATCACGCCGTTGCCGTCGAGAATGGCAAGCGACATCTCAAACTCTTCAAAACTGTTGTCGGTCTGGTTGCGAAACAAAAAGAACGCTCGGCACCCGCCGCTTTCACCGGCTTCGAACTTGTTCAATTCGATTGACAGCTTGCCCTCGTCGGCCGAAGCAGAAGATGCGGCCAGAGCCAGTGCGATTGCGCCAAAGATGCCAGGTCTCATGCTAATTTCCCCTTGTTCCCTTACGTCAACTTTTCCATTATCCGACTGAGTCCAATTTCTGGCCGGTTCGATGTTCGACGCAGCCCCGGTGGTCAAAGAACGCGATAATCGTGCTGTTGGCACGATCATTGCAGTATCAAGGGCCAACCGAAAAGAAGAAATATTGCGCGTGAGCGACAAGGAGCGATGGCTGTGCCTTGCGGGCGTTGCAGGGATCAAGCGCGGGCCACGACAGGCGCGCATATTGGATTTGACTTTATCGGGGGGATGCGGCTGATTTACCACAGGGTTAGCTGTTCAACCGCCGGGAAATTGCGAGTTGTCCAGTCATGTGAACTAATTCATACACGCAGCAGTCAAAGCTGCGGTAAGCGACGAAAAAAGCGACAACAAGCTGCCAAGGCACAAGACGGTTCGGGGAGAACATGGATCTATCATCTTATTTGGAACCAAGGGACGACGAGTCGCCAAGCGGCGAGAATCTGGAATATGATCCGGCGTTCACCGACCTTGAGATCGCGGCCCAACCGGGCGAAGAGCGTCAGATGGGTGACGAGGTTGTCGCCGCCGAAGAGCAGGATTGGGGCGACGTGGAATCCAAGGCGCTGGCCGTCATGGACAAAAGCCACGACCTGCGCGCCGCTGTTTATCTGGCCGAGGCCGTGCTTCACACCAAGGGCCTGCCTGCTTTTGCTGCGTCGATCGGCTATGTGAAGTCTTTGTTGGAAGACAGCTGGGATACCTGTCACCCCGAATTGGACGAAGATGACGGCGACGCCACGATGCGGATCAACGCCGTGCGCGGGATCGCATCTTCTGACCGTATGGTGCGGGCTCTGCGCCGCACCGGTCTGACCGATAGCCGCATGTTCGGACAGATGACCCTTCGGCATCTGGACGTCGTCGATGGCCGCATCAACATGCCTGCCGATCTTGACGACATACCGGATGAGAACTCGGTTGCGGCAGCGTTCAAGGATACCGACGACGAGGTCCTGTCGGCCAATGCCGAAGCGGCTGCGTCCGCTTTGGATGATGTTACGGCCATCGATGCGATCTTTAGCGACAAGACGCCGGGCGAAGGCCCGGACCTTGATCCGCTGTCCGAGGCACTGAAAAGCATCAAGCAAGCGTTGGCGCGGTATGCCGATGTCGGGGAAATTGCCGACGCGGACAGCGGCGATGACGAGGCCCCGGCGGCCGCCGCACCCGGCGCACCGGCGCGGGGTCCTTCCGGTGGCGGGGCGATCAACTCGCCCGACGATGTCACGATGATGTTGGACCGCATCATGGATTATTACGCGCGCTGCGAACCCTCCAGCCCGCTGCCAGTTCTGCTGGAACGGGCAAAGCGCCTTGTTAATGCCGATTTTCTGACGATTATCGAAGACATGGCGAAAGAGGGTCTGGACGAGGTTCGTCAGATTGGCGGCCTGAAGGAAGATGATGACGATTATTGATCCTCGCCGATCATGCGGCGGTAACGGATTGAAAAGAAACACTGATGGATGAATCGAGGAGCACCAGATGGCCGATAGTTCACAAAAATTCATAGCCCGGAACAGGGCTCCGAGGGTTCAGATCGAATATGATGTGGAGCTGTACGGAGCTGAAAAGAAAGTTCAGTTGCCCTTCGTCATGGGCGTCATGAGCGATCTGGCCGGAAAATCCGAGGTTGAGCAGCCCGCAGTTGCGGACCGCAAGTTCCTTGAGATCGATGTCGACAATTTCGATGATCGGATGAAGTCGATGGCCCCTCGCGCAGCGTTCACCGTGCCGAACACGCTGACTGGCGAAGGCAACCTGGCTGTCGATATTACGTTCGAGAGCATGGACGATTTCAGCCCGGCCGCGATTGCCGCCAAGGTCGAGCCGCTCAAGGAACTTCTGGATGCGCGCACCCAGTTGTCCAACCTGATGACATATATGGACGGCAAGACCGGTGCCGAAGATCTGATTTCCAAGATCATGCAGGACCCAAGCTTGCTGAAGACACTGGCAGCCCAGCCCAAACCGGGCGGCGACGCCGCCGAGGAGGAATAAAAGATGGCCGAAGAAGAAGCCAAGGTAGAAGCCGCCGAAGGCGCAACAGCATTTGGATCCTCGGAATTCGAGGCTTTGCTGACCAAAGAATTCCGTCCGAAATCCGATCAGGCAAAAACCGCCGTTGAAAGCGCGGTCAAAACGCTGGCCGAACAGGCGCTGGCCAACACAGGTCTGATCTCGGACGATGCGCTGCGCTCGATCGAAGGCATCATTGCCGAGATCGACAAGAAGCTGACCGAACAGGTCAACCTGATCCTGCACCACGCAGATTTCCAGCAGATGGAAAGCGCATGGCGTGGTCTGCATTATCTGGTGAACAACACCGAAACCGACGAGATGTTGAAAATCCGCGTGATGAACATCTCGAAGAAAGACATGCACAAGACCCTGCGCAAGTTCAAAGGGACCGCATGGGATCAGTCGCCGATCTTCAAAAAGCTTTATGAAGAAGAATTCGGCCAGTTTGGTGGCGAACCCTATGGCTCGCTGGTTGCGGACTATCACTTCGACCACAGCCCGCAGGATATCGAGCTGCTGGGCGAGATGTCCAAGATCGCCGCTGCCGCTCACGCGCCGCTGATCACGGGGGCCAAACCCAGCCTGTTCCAGATGGACAGCTGGTCGGAACTGGCCAATCCGCGCGACCTGACCAAGATCTTCCAAACCCCGGAATATGCCGCATGGCGGTCCCTGCGGGAGAGCGAAGATTCCAAATATGTGGGTCTGGCAATGCCGCGTTTCCTGGGCCGTCTGCCCTATGGCTCCAAGACCGAACCGGTCGAGGAGTTCGCGTTCGAAGAAGACACCACAGGTGCCAACAGTGAAAACTACAGCTGGGTCAACGCGGCCTATGGCATGGCGGTGAACATCAACCGGTCGTTCAAGGAATACGGCTGGTGTTCGCGCATCCGGGGTGTGGAAAGCGGCGGTACGGTCGAAGGCCTGCCGGCGCATACTTTCCCGACCGACGATGGCGGCGTGGACATGAAATGCCCGACCGAGATTGCCATTTCGGACCGGCGCGAGGCGGAACTGGCCAAGAACGGCATGATGCCCCTGATCCACCGCAAGAACAGCGATTCGGCGACCTTCATCGGCGCACAATCGCTGCACAAGCCTGCGGAATATGATGATCCGGACGCAACCGCGAACGCCAATCTGGCTGCACGCTTGCCCTACCTGTTCGCGACCTGCCGTTTTGCGCACTACCTGAAATGTATGGTGCGCGACAAAGTCGGCTCGTTCAAAAGCCGTCAGGATATGGAATCCTGGCTGCAGGAATGGATCAACCAATACGTTGATTTCAACGCCGATATTTCTGCCGAAGCGGAAAAGGCGCGCAAGCCGCTGGCCTCGGCCGAGGTCGTGGTCGAGGACGTAGAAGGGAACCCGGGCTATTATACGTCCAAGTTCTTCCTGCGCCCCCATTATCAGCTCGAAGGGCTGTCGGTTTCACTGCGGCTTGTCTCAAAACTTCCGTCCGAAAAAGCTGGGTAAATGACAAAAAAGTTGGCGGCATGTGATGTGTTTCACTGCCGCCGCTTTGGCTCTCCAGTATTTCAAAGACATCAACCTTAGAGGAAGGCAAAATGGAAAACGTATTCATCAAAATGGACTTCCCTGGCGAGGCCCGGGAAAAAGGACACACCGACTGGATCGCTTGTAAAGAGATCACCTGGAACGTCGAACGGACACTGGACATGGCCGACATGGGTACCACCCAGCGTGGCTACGCGAACGCGAATTTCGGCAAAGTCGAGTTGAACACGGAACTGAGCAAAGCTTCGGCAAAACTCATGACCTACGTTGCCTCGGGCAAATCCAACGCCGAGATGACGATCCACCTGTGCCGGTCGGGCGATGATGAAAAGAAAGGCATGGAGCCTTATCTGATCCTCACGCTGCGTGACGCCATCGTTGACAGCTACTCGGTGTCCGGCGGTGAAGAATCGATCCCGACCGAAAGCTGGACCGTCGCGTATCGCGGTATCTCGGTCAAATACAAGATTGCCGACTTCAAGACCGGCAAACTCAGCGACTGCAACGAGTTCAAGTGGAACCTGGAAACCGGCGACGTCAGCTGATTTTCCGAAACGATCCGGCTCTGGCGGTATACCATCGCCAGAGCTTTTCGCATTTTCTTCATCCTGACTGCGCGAGGGTTTCATGACGCCGGAAGAGCATCTTAAATCAGGCGATCTGGCGGCCACGCTGGCAACGCTGCAAGACAACATTCGCGCCAATCCCGCAGACGCCAAGCTGCGGATTTTTCTGTTTCAGCTGCTATGTGTCATGGGCGACTGGAAGCGCGCGATTACCCAGCTCAAGCTGAGCGCGGAAATGGACGAAGCGGCCACGATGATGGCCAAAACCTATCGCGAGGCAATCATTTGCGAGGTCTACCGCGAAAAGGTTTTTGCGGGCGAAAAAACCCCGATGATTTTTGGCGAGCCCGAAGAGTGGCTGGCCCATCTGATTGAAGCACAAAAATTGACAGCGGGCGGTCACTTCGATCAGGCTGCCGAATTGCGCGGGCGCGCATTCGATGCTGCCCCGGCGACCTCTGGAACCGTCAATGGCGAGGCTTTTGAGTGGATCGCGGATGCGGACATGCGTCTAGGTCCCGTGCTTGAGGTCATCGTGAACGGTCGCTATTTCTGGCTGCCTTTTGCGCAGATCGTGCGTTTGGATATCGAAGCCCCCAGTGACCTGCGAGATGCGGTTTGGACAGCCTGCACCCTGACGGTTGCCAGCGGAGGCGAAGTCGCGGCGCTTATCCCGACGCGCTATGCCGGTACAACAGATCAGGGCGACGACGCCGACCGGTTGGCAAGGGCGACAAACTGGGTCGATGCCGGGGCCGAGACCTTTGTCGGGCTGGGCCAGCGGTTGCTGACAACAGACAAATCCGACGTCGCGCTGCTGGATGTCCGCGAACTTGTACTGGATGTGGCCACAGAGGCCGGGGAAACGGCGGGAGATGGCTGAGAAGACACTTGCGGAACGACTGCAACCTTCACTTCTCGACCGGCTGACGGACAACGCACCGGATGAAAGGAAAGAGGGGCGCGACGCGCGTGTGATCGACGTTGGCCGCCTTCGGGAAATCATCCAGCGTGATCTATCGATGCTGTTGAACACCACCGATCAATCGGACCTGATCGACGAAGATGTCTATCCGCATGCAGCAAAGTCGGTGCTGAACTACGGAATTCGCGAAACCTCGGGGTCATTCTCGACCTTGCGGCAGGCGCAGCGCATCCAGAAATCCATTGCCGATTCGATCGAGGTGTTTGAACCTCGGATCGTGAAGGGCTCGGTCGCGGTTGACTTACGGTCCGAGAACAAAGCAGGCGACATGCATGTCGAGTTCGACATTCGCGCCGTGATGTGGGCGCAGCCGATGCCGCTGGAACTGTATCTGCGCAGCCGGGTCGATGTGACGACAGGCGAAGTCGCGATCGAGAGGAGCTAGGCGAAATGGACACACGGCTTCTCAAGCACTACGAAACCGAACTTGCCTTTCTGCGCGAAATGGGTGCGGAATTTGCCAATGCCTATCCAAAAATCGCTTCGCGTTTGGGGATGGAGGGGATCGAGGTCGTCGATCCCTATGTGGAACGCCTGCTGGAAGGCAGTGCCTTCCTGGCCGCGCGTGTACAGCTTGAACTGGATATGCAGTTCCCGACCTTCACGTCGAACCTGCTCGAAATCGTCTACCCGCATTATCTGGCGCCGACGCCGTCGATGATGATCGCGCAGCTTGAGCCCGATGTGGGCAATGCTGCGTTGAAAGAAGGGTATCCCATCGCGCGTGGCACGACGCTGCGCGCACGTCTGGCTGAGGGCGAACAGACGGCTTGCGAATTTGCCACGTCCTCGGATCTGACATTATGGCCGATCGAAATTACCGAAGCAGAGTATATCGACGGACGGGGCGAGCTTGTTGCTGCCGGGGTGGCCAAGGAAACCGACGCACGCGCCGGTATCAGGCTGCGCCTGAACCGGACCGATGGTGAGCCGATGGCGGATCTGGAGATGGACAGCCTTGTGCTGCATCTGAATACGCAAAGTGGCAAACCCTGGGCGCTGCATGAGTTGCTCAGCACGCAATGTGTTGGTCTGACCGGGCGATCCACCGACCGGCGCGCGGACTGGACTGTGCGGCTGATGGAGGCAGATGTCGTTCCGAAAGGCTTCGAGAGCAATGAGGCCCTGCTGCCCACGCCGCGCCAGTCCTTTGACGGATACCGTCTGCTGCAGGAATATTTTGCAATGCCCGAACGGTTCCTGTTTGTGGAGCTGACCGGGTTGAAGGCAGCGCTGAAACAGTCGGCTGGCACGGATGTCGATATCTATATCCTGTTGCAAGAGGGTATGCGCGACGTCTCACCTGCGGTGACCCCTACCGCTTTTACCCTGAATGCGGTGCCTGCGGTTAACCTGTTTCACCGTCGCTGCGACAGGGTGCACATCACCCAGATGGACACCGAGCACCACATTGTTCCGAACCGCACGGCCGGTTTGGACTATGAGATTTTCTCGATCGATCGCGTGATCGGCATTCAGGCGGATGAAGAGGGCGATATTCCTTTCCGCCCCTTTTATAGCGACACGGACCTGACGGCTGCGGGTGACAATCATTCCGCCTATTACACAGTCAAGCGCAGAATGCGTCAGCGGAATGAAAAGGAACGACTGCGCGGGGTGCGGACCTCGTATCTCGGGTCCGAGGTGTACCTGACGCTAGTGGACCGTGCGCAGGCCCCGTATCCCGGAACGCTGGAACAATTGGCGGTTGAAGCACTGTGTTCGAACCGCGATCTGCCAATGTTGCTGGCTGCTGGCGGTGACGGTGTGTTCCACCTGCCGGACGGCGGACCGGTCAAATCAATTCGAACGCCTGTGACGCCGACCCGACCGCATGCCACGCTTGCGCAGGGCGATGCCGCCTGGAAGCTGATCAGCCACCTTAGCCTGAATTACCTGTCGATTGCCGGCGACGGCAAAGACGGCGGTGCAGGCGCTTTGCGCGAACTGCTGGGAATCTACGCGCCCTTGGGCAATCGCGTGACTGAAAAGCAGCTTGAGGGCGTTGTCTCGGTCGCGAGCCGCCCAATCGTGCGCCGGATGAGCGACGAGGTGCTCAGCACTGCGGTTCGCGGTCTAGAAATCACACTTGGGTTCGACGAAAGCTTTTATGAGGGCACAAGCGTCTATGTGCTCGGTGCTGTGCTGGAACGGTTCTTCCGAAAATACACTACGATCAACAGTTTCACGGAAACGGTGTTGAAAACCGAACGAAGGGGAGAGATTGCCAGATGGCGACCGGCAGCCGGCCTTGGCAGGATCATCTAAGCCTGATCGCCGCGCTGGCGGCGGAGCCTGAAAAGCATCACATCTTTCAGGCGTTGCGCGTGATCGAGGCGCATTACGCCGATGCACCGCGCCTGGGGGAATCCCGTCGTCCGCGTCAGGATCAGGTGCGCCTTGGTCAGGACGTGTCACTGGCCTTTCCACCGAACACACTGACACGGTTTGACCCGGCTTCGGGCAATCAACCCGGTAAATTGAGCAATCTGTTTTTTGGTTTTTTTGGCCCGCAAGGGCCGCTGCCGCTGCATCTGACAGAATTTGCCCGGGATCGGTTGCGCAACCACCGAGATCCGACATTTGTCGCCTTCGCGGATATGCTGACGCACCGTCTGATGAGCTTGCTTTATCGTGCATGGGCCGCAGCGGAACCCGCGCCCAGTTTTGACCGTGGCGATGATCCGTTCGAACAGCGCGTAGCTGCGCTGGCGGGGTTCAAGGGTGCAGAATACTCGGACCGGGACGCGATGCCCGACATGCTGCGCCGGTTTTTTGCGGGGCATCTGGGGTCGGGAACCAAGACGGTTGAGGGCCTGATCGCGATTCTGTCCGATTATTTCGGCGTCGAGGCACATGTTCAGCAATTCGTCGGAACCTGGCTCGAACTTGAGCCGGATGATACCTGGCAGCTTGGTGGCCCGGCCCGACTTGGGCAATCGACCAGTATTGGCAATCGCGTGTGGTCGCGGTCGGCCAAATTTCGCATTCGGATCGGTCCGCTTTCGCTGGTGGACTACAAGCGTCTGCTGCCCGGGGGGGTGTCGCAGGAACGGCTCGAGGCCATTCTGCGGACCTATGCCGGGGACACGCTGGATTGGGAAGTCAATCTGGTTTTGTCCGGCGACGAGGTTCCGCGCGCGTCGCTTGGTGGAACAACCCAGTTGGGCCATACCAGTTGGATTCGAACCCGCGACGACCCGGAACAGGACAGACCGGATGCGGACGATCTGATCCTTTATCCCGGATACATAAACCAAGAATTCGAGGCCGCAGAACAGGCCCACAACGAGAGGTATTGAAGATGACGGAAATCAGCCGTGTTTCGCTGTTCGGCAAGCTGAACAAGCTGGGCTATCAGGCCATCGAAGGGGCCACCGTGTTCTGCAAGATGCGGGGCAATCCTTACGTCGAAATCCAGCACTGGCTACATCAGATTCTGAACGGTCAGGACAGCGACATTCACCGCATCATCCAGCACTACGATCTGGACCCGGGAAAGATCGCGTCCGAACTGACGCGGTCGTTAGACCTGTTGCCGCGCGGGGCGTCCTCGATCTCGGACCTCAGCGATCACCTGATGGACGCGATGGAGCGCGGCTGGGTCTGGGGTTCTCTGCTGTATTCCGACAGCAAGGTGCGGACGGGGTATTTGATATTGGGCATGCTCAAGACGCCTGCGCTGCGTAATATTCTGGCCAGCATGTCGCCGGAACTTGCCAAGATCGGGGCTGATGATCTGGCCGACAACTTTGGCGAGGCCACAGATGGCTCGCCCGAGGATACGCTGGGCGCACAGGATGGGTCCAACGTCGGCGGTGGAGCCGAGCCCGGCGAGGCGAGCGGCGCGATGGCGCCCGGTGCAATGGGCAAGGGTGAGGCGCTGGAGCAGTTCTGCACCGATCTGACCGAGCAGGCCCGCAATGGCGAGATCGACCCGATTGTGGGTCGCGACGAGGAAATCCGTCAGATTGTAGACGTGCTAATGCGCCGTCGCCAGAACAACCCGATCCTGACTGGTGAGGCCGGGGTGGGTAAGACCGCGGTGGTCGAAGGCTTTGCCCTGCGCATCGCGCGCGGCGACGTGCCGCCCGCGCTGAAGGATGTGCGCCTGCTGGTGCTGGATGTGGGCCTGCTGCAAGCGGGCGCGTCCATGAAGGGCGAATTCGAAAACCGTCTGCGTCAAGTGATTGACGAAGTGCAGGCCAGCCCGACGCCGATTGTGATGTTTGTCGACGAAACGCATACTCTGGTAGGTGCAGGCGGCGCAGCGGGCACCGGCGATGCCGCCAACCTTCTGAAACCCGCGCTGGCGCGCGGTACGCTGCGCACTATCGGCGCGACCACTTGGGCCGAGTACAAGAAATACATCGAGAAAGATCCGGCCCTCACCCGCCGTTTCCAGGTGGTGCATGTGGAAGAGCCGGATATCCCCAAGGCGGTTCTGATGATGCGCGGCATCGCCTCGATGCTGGAAAAACACCACCGCGTGCAGGTGCTGGACGAGGGGATCGAGGCGGCGGTGACTTTGTCCGCGCGTTACATCCCCGCTCGGCAGTTGCCGGATAAATCGGTCAGCCTTATGGATACCGCCTGTGCCCGCGTTGCGGTGTCTCAGCACGCGGTTCCGGCGGAAGTGGATGACAGCCAGCGCCGGATCGAGGCACTGACAACCGAGTTGGAGATCATCGAACGGGATGAAACCGCAGGCTATGACGTTGCCGACCGCCGCGAGGCTGTGAACGCCGCGAAAGAGTCCGAAGAGGCGCGGCTGGCCGAACTCAACGGGCGTTGGGAGGCTGAGAAAAAGGTCGTTGAGGAAATCCTCGAACTGCGGGCCAAGCTGCGCGCAGGTGGGCAAGAGGTCGAAGGCACCGGCACGGCCGAAGGCGAAGCCGCAACCGAAGAAGCCCCGGAAGGGCAACCGATCGACCGCGAGGCTCTGCTGGCTGAACTAAAAGCCAAGAATGCCGAACTCGAGGAATTGCAAGGCGACAGCCCGCTGATCCTGCCCATAGTCGATCACCAGGCGGTTGCCAGCGTGGTCGGCGATTGGACCGGTATTCCTGTGGGCCGGATGGTTAAGGATGAGATCGAAACGATCCTGAACCTCGAAGACCGCCTGGCGCAGCGGGTGATCGGTCAGGACCATGCGATGAAGATGATCGCCAAGCGGGTTCAGACCAGCCGCGCGGGGCTCGACAACCCGAACAAACCCATTGGCGTATTCATGCTGGCGGGCACCAGCGGCGTGGGCAAGACCGAAACCGCGCTTGCGCTGGCCGAGGTGCTCTATGGTGGTGAACAGAACGTCATCACCATCAACATGTCTGAATATCAAGAGGCGCATACCGTTAGCAGCCTGAAAGGCGCGCCTCCGGGCTATGTCGGCTATGGCGAGGGCGGCGTGCTGACCGAAGCGGTGCGGCGTAAGCCGTACTCGGTTGTCCTGCTGGATGAGGTCGAAAAGGCCCACCCGGACGTGCACGAGATCTTTTTTCAGGTTTTCGACAAGGGCGTTATGGAGGATGGCGAAGGCCGCGTGATCGACTTCAAGAACACGCTGATCCTGCTGACCTCGAATGTGGGCACGGAAATGATCATGGATATGTGCGCCGACCCGGACCTGATGCCTGACCCGGAAGGTATGGCAAAGGCACTGCGGGATCCGATGCTCAAGGTTTTCCCACCTGCATTGTTGGGGCGTTTGGTGACGATCCCCTATTACCCGCTCAGCCCCGATATGCTGGGCGAGATCACCAAGCTGCAACTTGGTCGCATTCAGAAACGCGTTCAACAGGCACATGGTGTACCTTTCGAATACACCGATGCGGTGGTCGATGAGATCGTCAACCGGTGTCAGGAACTGGACAGCGGTGGTCGCATGATCGACGCGATCGTGACCAACACGATGCTGCCGGATATTTCGGCAGAATTCCTAAAAAGAATGATGGAGGGCGAAGAAGTTTCCAAAGTCGTGATCGACGTCACAGACGGCGACTTCACTTATGGGTTTGACTAAGGGCGATCAATCGACGGTCGAAGCACATAGCATATTAGGAGAGAGAGAATGGCTGCATTTAGTACAAGCGCAAAACTGAACATCGGATACAAGGGCAAAATGTTCAAGCAGCCCAAATGCGAGTTTACGGTGGCCCACGCCGTGCCCGAGGGCGAGGACGAAACGGAAACCAAACTGCTGCGCGCCGCCTATGCCAAACTGTGGGATAAGAACTTTACCAAGCTTGAGAAAAAGCGTTCGGCCGAGTTCAAGAAGGCAATGGACGGCACCGAAAAGGACATCGAGAAAAAGGACTATTCGGAAGCGCAGCTGAAGAAATTCATCGAAACGGCGAACCAGCTGATCAAGCAGGGTCTCAAGACCTTCCAGAACGAGGTTCAGTCGCTGGCGACGACCTGCATGGAGCAGGTCTATGACTATGTCGAGAAAAAGCTGAAAAAGAAAATGACCCGCAAGAAGATTAAGACGGGTCTGAAAATCACGGCTTTGGTTCTGATCACGCTGGCTGTGGCGGCTGCATCCATCGCAGCAACAGTTCTGACCGGTGGTGTAGCGGCTGTTGTCATCGCGGCAGCGATCGGTACCGGTGTTGGCGCGCTGATCACCAGCGGCAAGACGATCAAGAAGGAATATGACAGCTACAAGGGTTTCCTTGAGAAGATCGAAAAGGACATCGCGGCGATCACCAAGGCTGTCGAGTATCAGGAGAAGAAAAAGAAAGCTTCTGAATTCCGCAAGCTGGGGCCGAAAGAAAAGGTCAAGCTGCTGATGGCTGGCACTTCGGGCCACGTCAAATCGTTGAAAAAGCATCTCGATGACGGTGCCACGCGGATGCTGTTGATGCGTAAGCACATGAACGAGGCGCTTGTGAAGGCGAATGACGCCCGCGAAAACGCCGATAAGATGAAAAGCCACCCGGACAAAGCCATCTCGGCCGAAGCCGCCGAGGCGGAACGTCTGGCGAAAGAAATGGCCTACAAGCTCGAAAAATTCGAAGTCAAAAAGAAGAAATACGACGAGCTGAAGGCCGAGGCCGCAAAGGTCATCAAGGATCTTGAAACCAAGGGTATCTGGGATGGTGGAAAACTGTCCAAGGCGATCAAGTTCGCGGAAGACCACGAAGATACCGCAAACTTCATGATCAGCGCGGGCAAGGCTCTGGCAAAGTCCGGCGCCAAGATTGTCAAAGCGGTAAAGTAAGCTGACTATTGCGGGCAGGATCGGTGTGAGGTCCGATGCTGCCCGCTTTGCACCAAGGAGTGACTCAGTTGGACTCTCGAACGGCCCCAGATCCCACGCTTCGTGAACGTGCCCGCGAATTTGTCGAGCGCAGGGTCGTCACGAATACCATTCTGGGCGTGATCATTTTCAATGCCATCACGCTGGGGCTGTCTACGTCACCCGCAGTTCAGGCCAATGTCGGTCATTTGCTGGTAGCTTTCGACAAAATCGTTCTGGGCATTTTTGTCGCCGAGCTTTTGGTGAAATTTTATGCCTATCGGCTGTCTTTCTTCAAAAACGCATGGAATATCTTTGACCTAGTGGTCGTAACGCTGGGCCTGTTGCCCAACCGCGACGGCCTATCCGCGTTGCGCGGTCTGCGGGTTATCCGTGCGATGCGCTTGCTGTCGGTCATACCGCAAATGCGTGCGGTGGTGCAGGCGCTGCTGGATGCGCTGCCCGGAATGGGCGCCGTGATCATCATGATCTCAATCGTGTTCTATGTCTTTGCCGTGATGGCCACGCTGATGTACGGGCCGGATTTCCCGGAATGGTTCGGCTCGCTCGGGCGGTCGCTCTATTCACTGTTCCAGATCATGACGCTGGAAAGCTGGTCCATGGGCATCGTGCGACCGGTGATGGAAGTACACCCGACAGCCTGGATCTTCTTTGTTCCGTTCATCGTGATCACCGCCTTTTCGGTGCTGAACCTGTTTATCGGCCTGCTGGTCAACACCATGCAATCAGCTGTCGAAGATGAATCGGTCGAGGAATTCTCGCATCTGCGCGATCTTGTGCGCAGTGAGACAGACATCGTCGATGAGCACGTCATGGAACTGATGCAGGAAGTCAAAGCATTGCGCCGCGAGGTGGCGGAGCTGAAGGGGCAGACCAATGGCTGACAGTTCGCAGAAGTTCATCGCCCGCAACCGCGCACCCCGCGTTCAGATCGAATATGATGTCGAGCTATACGGTGCCCAGAAAAAAGTTCAGCTGCCATTTGTCATGGGTGTGCTGAGTGACTTGTCGGGCAAATCCAAGGCCGAAACACCCGCAGTCTCGGACCGTAAGTTTCTTGAGATCGATGTCGACAATTTCGATGACCGGATGAAGGCGATGGCGCCTCGGGTTGAGTTCTCGGTGCCGAATACTCTGACGGGAGAAGGCAATCTTGCGGTTGATCTGACGTTTGAAAAAATGGCCGATTTCAACCCGGCGCAGATTGCGGCCAAGATCGAACCTCTGCGCAAACTGCTCGACGCGCGCACGCAATTGTCCACGTTGATGGCCTATATGGATGGCAAAGCCGGGGCAGAAACGCTGATCGAAAAGATACTTGCCGATCCGGCGTTGCTAAGCAGTTTGGCCAGCAGCCCGGTCGAGGTACAGGATCAACAAGCTGCGCTGGATGCGCTGCGCGACGCAGCGCCCGAGGTTGCGCCGCAGGATCATTCGGTCGAGGACGCATTGGCCTCATTGCCCGAAGCGCCATCAGAGGAACGCAGCGATACCTCGGCGGACGTGCTTTCAGATTTGGCCGCGACCGCACCCGAGGACGCGCCAGCGGATACATCGCTTGATGACGCGCTCGCTTCGTTGCCCGATGCCGCCGAGCCGTCGCAGGTCCAAGATGACGCCAGCGATGTTTTGTCAGATCTGGCGGCTACCGCGCCTGAAGACGCGGTTGAAGATACTTCGGTACAGGATGCGTTATCGTCGATTCCCGACGCCGTCCCAGATGAGGCCATTGACGAAACCGGCACTGTTCTGTCCGATCTGGCCGACATGGCCCCTGAAGACGTGGCGCTGGACAACGGCGTGGACGATGCCTTGGCATCGGTACCCGAATTGGAGGTCGATGAGGGTGAGGACGGAACCAGTGACATCCTGTCCGACCTCGCTGACACCGCTCAGGTAGACGAAGAGGAAGACACGGGTATTGAGGACGCCTTGTCTTCGCTGCCCGACGCCCCCGAGCCGGTTGAGGACGACCAATCGGATGTGCTGGGCGAATTGGCGGATGCGGCACCGGAAGACGAAGTTTCAGAAGACAGCGATCTGGATGATCTTCTGGGTGATCTGGCTGAAATGGCCACTGACGAGGCCGCCGAAGAGGACGAAACCGGCGACATATTGGCTGCGATGCCCGAAATCGAGGACATCGAAGAGACTGACGAAGCAGAAGATATTCTCGGGGATTTGGCAAATGCTGCACCCGAAGAGGAAACCGAAGACGATCTAGATGATCTTCTGGGCGATCTGGCCGACATGGCTCCGGACGAGGTCGCCGAAGAGGATGATACCGACGACATTCTGACTGCGATGCCCGAAGTCGAGGAGATCGAAGAGACTGACGAAGCAGAAGATATTCTCGGG
>NZ_JBQFQX010000016.1:0-84472 GCF_056537105.1 Ruegeria sp. CH11 | reverse complement strand
CCCTCAATAAACCGCCCCATGGATTGCCTCCGCGCCGATTGCTGAAAGCATACCATCTCTCGGAAAACAGAGGGAGTTTTCACACAGCCTCCGGACGAAGTGGACCTTCTAAGGTTGCTAAAAGCTACTTTGTCATTCGGACATTCAGAATTGTTTTTGTTAATCTTTTCTGGGTTGTAACAACCCCACTCTGAATGTTGCGCAGCGCATTTTCATACGCAGGTTGGCCATTCTCGTGGTAAAGTAGTGCTGCTGCATCAAGGTCTCCCGCTGAAACCAACTTGGCAACTTCGGGAGCCAAAGCCAAAAGTACGCCTAAATTTTCTACCGCGCTTTCGGCTTGATCAAGTTCATCATCCGTCGCGACCTTGCTTTTTGAGATTGAATTACCGGCACGCGCGACTTCGATTTGCACATCCTCTGCGGTGGAATTTACCATGTAAGAATTTGTAAATTCAGTCGTTTCGACCCAATCCAGAACGCCCCACCCCCCGCGTTCTGCTTGAATACTGTAGACGAGAAAATAGTTCATTTGGTTCGTCACTCGTTCAAGTGTTTGGAAAGAGGTGAGCAATCGCAATTCAGCAGAAGCCTTTGCAGCTAATTCCTTGACCGTTTCTTGAGCTGTTGCCGGAGAAAATGATAGGACACTGAACAGACTGAGTACGGTAACAAACGAAAATAAACGCATAATGGAGCCTCCTCAACAAATCTTACCTAATAGTGGACTCACAATCTGGACACACCAACAGCTAATTTCTTGGCTAGTGCGGTCAGGTTTGTTGGGCTCAAAGCCGCCCTTTGCTATTGCAACAAAATGCAGAAGCGATCCTGGAAACTGCACTCCAAACAAAAAAGCCCGCCAGCATCTCTGCTGACGGGACCTGAAACTTATCGTCGTCAAATCACATCCGCGATGCGACGTTTTCCCAGTTCACCAGGTTGTCCAGGAAGTTCGACAGGTAAGCCGGACGCTTGTTGCGGAAGTCGATGTAGTAGCTGTGCTCCCACACGTCACAACCCAGCAGAGCGGTCTGACCAAAGCACAGCGGGTTCACGCCGTTTTCGGTCTTGGTCACCGCCAGCGAGCCGTCGGCGTTCTTGACCAGCCACGCCCAGCCCGAGCCGAACTGACCGGCACCGGCAGCGCTGAACTGCGACTTGAACTCGTCGACCGAGCCGAAGCTTTCGGTCAGAGCCTTCTCCAGCTCACCGGGCATGCCATAGTCGCCAGGGCCCATCATTTCCCAGAACTGGTTGTGGTTCCACAGCTGGCTGATGTTGTTGAAGATACCGTTCTGCGCCACGGCGTTTGCGTCATAGGTGCCAACGATGATCTCTTCCAGCGACTTGCCGTCCCACTCGGTTCCGGCGATCAGCTTGTTGCCGTTGTCGACATAAGCCTTATGGTGCAGGTCGTGGTGAAATTCCAACGTTTCCGCGGACATACCCTTGGCTGCCAGCGCGTCATGTGCATAAGGAAGATCAGGAAGTTCAAAAGCCATGTCGGCCCCCTGTTAAATGTAAGTTGCGGTTCCCAAGGTTAAATGCTTTGGCGACGCGCGCAGGTCAAGAGCCGAGACAAGAAAACCCGGAGGTCCGCGATGCTGACACAGGCGCGCAAGATGTTCTACCGCGCCCGCGGCTACTATGCGGGAAACCTGAATGGTGAGCCGTTCCATCTGGACCCTTATCATTCAAAATTCTGGCGCAAAGCGTCTTCCGGCGCGTGGGAGCCTGAGACGTTCGCCGTACTGGATCAATTCCTGTCGCCAGAAAGCGATTATCTGGATATCGGCGCATGGATCGGTCCAACCGTGCTGTACGGGGCCCGCAAGGCACGGCAAGTGTGGTGTTTTGAGCCCGACCCGACCGCATTCCGCCATCTTGCGTGGAATCTGGAGTTGAATGACATCCACAACGTCTCGGCCTTTGGTGTTGCCCTGTCCCAGCAATTCGGCGTGGCCCGAATGGCTTCGGTTCGAGGAGAGCCCGGCGATTCCACCAGTTCGCTGCTGCACGATGGCACGCATGGCACAGATGCGCTGACAATTGCATGGGATCAGTTTCAGACGGTCACCGACCTGACCAGCGTTTCTCTAGTCAAAATGGACATCGAAGGGGCCGAGTTCTTTGTCCTGCCGACACTGTTGCCCTGGTTGGAGCAACATCAACCCGCTTTGTTCCTGTCGCTACATGCGCCTCTGTTGCCGGATCAGGATCGGGGACAGGCCGTCAGGTCGCTTTTGGATCAACTGTCATTCTACCCCATTGTCAAGGATCAGAATTTCCAGACGATCACCCCAGATCACCTACTTTCACCGGACGCCCTGTCACGGTTTCAGACGCTGCTGTTGCACAAATAGAGATCAACCGTGATGTTTTCGCGCATTAGACGCGTTACGCCTTGCCTCTTCGCGTTCTAAGTGTTTGCTGTCAGACATTAAATTCAACATCTGACGGACCTCATGAAACATTTGTCAATAGCCCTGATAACCCTATTTTACGCACACATCGCCTCCGCTGAAGCGGTAACTTACAACTGCACGATGACCAAGCAGGACGGCCATGGCTGGATTGCGCTCAGTTACGCTTTTCGTGTGGACAACACCGCAGGGACAGCCATGTCTGCGAGCGATTACCATGACTGGACACCAACCCGTTTCAAAAGTCGCGGAAACAAGGGTTATCGCATGTCCTGGAATGTCACTGAAGAGGCCTCTGCTGGTGGAAACATGCGCGTTCGCTATCAGGCCAACCTCGACCCGAAAAACAACAGCGTGAAGGTGCGGATGTCATTCGTATCAACAAACGCCGCGAACAAACCTTACGGCGTCGGGACCTGCGAAACCAAATAATCAACAAAGCCCCGGTTTGACCGGGGCTATTTTTTCGCGGTTCGTTCAGTCTCGAACAATGAACTCAGGAATCGTAAAGCGAGGTGCCGCGCATTACCTTGCAAGGCCCCCTGCCCCGAGGTCGGTTCGTAACGTTTGCCTGCGGAAATCTGGCCAAAAGGCTCAATTCTTTTGTCTCAGGGTTGAGTTTTGCGGAATAGCTGACATACGCCGTACCGCCTTGCTGCATCGGAACACGCATCTTCCAATTCATCTTGTACTCGCCACTACCGCTCGTCTTAAACGAGACATCCTTTGGCTCCCCGTCCAGATGGTGAATAAAGGAATCCAATGCGCGTGCACGTCGGTTTTCCGTGTCAACGCTCAGTATGACACGCTCGGATATCCATCCTCTTTCGAGGTTATGAAGCTCGCAATCGTAGGTCACCACATCGGCATACAGATTTGTTGCTATAAGTCCTAATACGGATGCAAATATCGTTGCTCTCAATTCAATCGTCCCTTTGTTCCTGTATATTCGCCCGCAGACACCATGCCGACACAAAAGAGGGTCGGCATCGCATCGAACCGGGCATGGTCACGCAATCAGATCAATTCGCATTTATGAACTACTTACAAACGCCTTTTTCCTATCGTTTCTCAAGGCACTACGACACAAAGCGGAATAGACTTCAACCGGCTGCACACTGCTGGAACACGAATTCTCACGCCATTGACGCCAAGGAAGGACCGCAAAAATTTAGCCGCTCCGCGCAAAGCGGAACGGCCAAAGGAAATCTCGACTTGAGTGTTCTCTAGTACACCCCAACCTCACTGCCCGGTTGCGCCGCAACCTTGAGCAGGTTGAACGCATAGTCCGCTGCCGACCGGAAGCAGACAACGCGAAAGGTCTCGGCATCATCCATCCAGAACGCGCCTGCCACCTGGGCCAGACGGGAGCGGCGGATCTGGCCGGGCTGGGACGCTTCGGCCGACAGATCCACGGGGGCCAGCTTGCCCAGCACTTCGCGCGCGCTTGCACCTGAGATGCGGAACACCGCCCGCGCGTCAGAGACGTTGACCGCAAGGGCGTGTGTCCCGCTGAGCGCGTTGTTCATTGCGGCCAGTTTAGCGTTGATCTCGGCATACGGAACCAGCACCAGCAATTCGTCTGACGACATCCAGCAAACACCGGTGTCGCCATTGACGTATGCCTCGCGCTGACCGGGCACTTTCAGTCCCGTGGCGTCCTTGACGGCCTTGGCCAACACCTTGTCGGACAGGTCGCCGCGCAGGGTGATCATGCCCTGCAGGCCACATTCCTCGACCTTCGCAATGCCGTCGTAGCTGGCGTGGTTCAGTGCACTGATGGGTTCAGACATTCTGCTTCTCCCCGTCCTTGTCGAAGAAGATCGGGTCCACGATCTTGGCTTTATAGATTTTGTCGTCGGTTCCGGGGAACTCGACGATCTCACCCATCCGATCCGGGCCGTGCTTGATCAGGCCCATGGCGATGCCTTTGCCCAGGTTGGCCGAATAGTAGGTCGAGGTCACCCGCCCGATCATGTTGCGTTGACCGTTGGCGTTGACGCCCTCGCCCACTGCGTAAGCGCCATCAGGGATGACAGAACCATCCACAGTCTCGAGCCCGACCAGTTTCCACCGCTCGGGATCGGCCATATGGCTGCGCGAGTGGGCGCGTTTTCCGAGGTAATCCTCTTTCTTCTTCGACAGCGCCCAGTGCAACCCCAGATCCTGAGGGATCACGGTGCCATCAGTCTCGTCGCCGATCATGATAAAGCCCTTCTCGGCCCGCAGGATGTGCAGACATTCGGTGCCGTAAGGCATGACGCCGAATTCTTTGCCGGCCTCGATCAGCGCGTCCCAGAACGCCTGACCCTGCGACGCAGGCACGGCGATTTCATAGGACAGCTCTCCCGAGAACGAGATGCGGTAGGCGCGGCAATCGAAGTCGCCGATCTTGCCATCGCGCCATTCCATGAAGGGCAGCGCCTCTTTGCTGACGTCCATGCCGCCAAGCTTCTCAAGCACCTTGCGGGCGTTCGGGCCGACCACGGCAACCTGCGCGTATTGCTCGGTGACGTTGGCGACGTAAACCTTCCAATCCCACCATTCGGTCTGCAACCACTCTTCCATGTGACCATGGATGCGCTCGGCCCCGCCGGTGGTGGTGTGGCACAGCCATGTGTCCTCATCGATCCGGGCGACAACACCGTCGTCGATCAGGAAGCCATTTTCCGAACACATCAGGCCATAGCGGCATTTGCCGACCTTCAGCGTGGACATCATGTTGGTGTACATCATGTCCAGGAACTTGCCCGCATCGGGGCCTTTGACGATCAGTTTGCCCAGCGTCGAGGCGTCCAGCAGGCCGAGGTTTTCGCGGGTGTTCTTCACCTCGCGATTGACCGCGTCATGCACGGATTCACCGGGGCGCACATAGGCATAGGTTCGGCGCCAGTGGCCGACCGGCTCCCAGTCCGCTCCGTTCTTGTCGTGCCAGTTGTGCATCGGGGTTTGCCGGATCGGCTGGAACACTTCTCCGCGCGCTTCACCGCCAATCGCGGCCATTGAGATCGGCGTATAGGGCGGGCGGAAAGTCGTGGTTCCGACCTTCGGAATTTCTGAATCCAGTGCATCAGCAAGGATCGCCAGACCGTTGATATTGCTCAACTTACCCTGATCAGTTGCCATGCCCAGCGTGGTGTAACGCTTGGTATGCTCGACGCTTTCATAACCTTCGCGCGCAGCAAGCTGTACATCGGACACTTTGACGTCGTTCTGAAAGTCGAGCCATGATTTCATCCGCAGTTGGATGTCGGCATTTGCCGGCATCAGCCAGACCGCTTCCATCGCTGCTTCGTCGGTGGCCTCGCCGACCGGAGCCTTGGTGTTCTTGGGTTTGTGGCCGCTTGCCTTGGCTGCGGCTTTGCCGGCCGCGACGGCATCGCTCAGAACCTCACCCAAAGAAAGCGGGCCATTCGAAGACCCTGCGGCCAAAACGAAACCTTCACCATCCGCACCCAATGGCGGGCGTGATGGGTCGGGGCGGAAATGAGCGTTGGCTTCATCCCAGATCAGTTTGCCGCCGCAATGCGACCACATGTGAACGACCGGGGACCAACCGCCCGACATGGCAACCGCATCGCAGTCGACCTCTTCGCGCGCGCCACCGATGCCGTCCTGATTGCACAGCGCGACCTTCTTGACGCGCTTGCCGCCCTTGACCTTGGCGATAGCTTTGCCGGGGTCGACGCGAATGCCCAGCTGTCGCGCCTCCTCCGCCAGAGGTCCGGCGCTGGCACGGGCGTCGACGACGCGCAATACATCGACACCGGCTTGTTTGAGAGTGATCGCCGTGCGATAGGCATCGTCGTTGTTGGTCGCGACAATCACGCGCTGACCGGGGGTGACGCCCCAGTTCACGACGTAGTCGCGCATCGCAGAGGCCAGCATGACACCCGGCACATCGTTACCCGCAAAGGACAGCGGGCGTTCGATCGCGCCAGTTGCAGTGACGACCTGTTTCGCCCGGATGCGCCACAGGCGGTGACGTGGGCCCTGTGTGCCCGGCTTGTGATCCGTCAGACGCTCGTAACCCAGCACATAGCCGTGGTCATAGACCCCTGCCCCCATGCAGCGATTGCGCATGGTGACGTTGTCCATTGTTTCGAGTTCGGAAACCAATTGTTCCACGAACTTATCCACAGGTTCACCGTTGACGGTTCCCCCATCAACCGGCGCACGGCCACCCCAATGCGCTGTCTGCTCGATCAGCATCACCTTGGCACCGGATTGCGCAGCGGTTTTCGCCGCCTGAAGACCCGCGATCCCGCCGCCGATCACCAGAACGTCGGTGAAGGCGTAGAAATGTTCGTAGGTATCCGCATCGCGGCTGTCCTTGTCGGGCGCTTTGCCCAGACCGGCAGACTGGCGGATGAACGGTTCGTAGACGTGTTTCCAGAACGGTTTCGGATGGATGAACATCTTGTAGTAGAAACCAGCGGGCAGAAAGCGCGACAGGTGGGTGTTGATCGCGCCCACGTCGAATTCCAGGTTGGGCCAGTGGTTCTGCGAGACCGAAGTCAGACCGTTGAACAGCTCGGTCGTGGTGGCACGCTGATTCGGCTCGAACCGGTTGCCTTCGCCCAGACCGACCAGAGCGTTCGGCTCTTCGGCACCGCTGGCGACGACGCCGCGTGGACGGTGGTATTTGAACGAACGGCCCATCATCATCTGATCGTTGGCCAGCAGCGCCGAGGCAAGCGTGTCGCCTTCGTACCCCTGCATGGTGGTGCCGTTGAAGGAAAAGGAAACCTGTTTCGACCGATCAATCAAGCGGCCTTGTTTTGCGAGACGGGTGCTCATTTTGCGAACCTTTCGCGTGTGGAGGTGTCGGAGCCTCCGGCGGGAGTATTTTGGAAAAGATGAAGCATCAGGAGAATTCTCTCCATTTCCATCCAGGGCGCTTGGCCGCGATGGCATCCTTGATCTCTTGCGGCGGCTCGGTGGTCTGGGCGGAATAGGTTCCGAACACTTCGAGCGTCTGCGTGCAGCGGGCGGCGTGGAACCACTTGCCGCAACCATTGGCATGGCGCCAGCGTTCAAAATGAACGCCTTTGGGGTTTTCGCGCATGAACAGGTAGTCGTGGAACTCGTCATCCGACGAGCCCGGGCCATAGCGCTTCAGATGCGCCTCACCACCCGCGGCCAATTCGGTTTCTTCGGCGTCCACGCCGCAATAGGGGCAATTCAGGATCAGCATGTGGTCATCCTTCTTTTCGGTCGGTCGGCACGTGGGCCGACCAGTATTCTTTGGTGAAGCAGCGAGGGCGCAGCCCTTAGTGCGCCACCCCTGCGGCAACGCTTTCGTCGATAAAGCGGCCCTCTTTGAAGCGGTCGAGTGTGAAGGCTTCGGTCAGCGGCGAATGGCCCGTGGCCATCAGCTGCGCCATGCCCCAGCCCGAGCCCGGGATTGCCTTGAACCCGCCGGTGCCCCAACCGCAGTTGATGAAACATCCACCCAGCGGTGTCGCCGACAGGATGGGCGAGCGGTCACCGGTCATGTCAACAATGCCGCCCCATTGCCGCAGCATCTTGAGCCGTGAGATCATCGGGAAGGTCTCGACCAGAGCGCGGACGGTCTCTTCAATATGATGGAACGAACCGCGCTGGGTGTAGTTGTTGAACCCGTCGGTGCCACCCCCGATCACCATCTCGCCCTTATCGGATTGCGACATGTAGCCGTGCACGGTGTTCGCCATCACAACCACGTCCATGCAGGGTTTGATCGGCTCGGAGACCAGCGCCTGCAGGGCAATCACCTCAAGCGGAAGACGGAAGCCCGCCATCTCGGCCAGTTGGCCCGAGTGGCCTGCAACCACGATCCCCAACTTGTCGCAATCGATCGACCCTTTGGTGGTGTCGACACCGACAACACGACCATTGTCGGACCGTACGCCGGTAACCTCGCACTGCTGGATGATATCCATGCCCATGGCCGAACAGGCGCGGGCATAGCCCCAGGCCACAGCATCGTGCCGCGCGGTGCCGCCGCGTTCCTGCCAAAGCGCGCCCAAAACCGGATAGCGGGGGCCGTCGATATTGATGATCGGCACCAGTTCCTTGACACGTTCAGGGGTGATCCATTCGGTCTTGACCCCTTGCAGCGCATTGGCGTGCGCCGTGCGCTGATAGCCGCGAATTTCATGCTGTGTCTGCGCCAGCATCATCACGCCGCGCGGGCTGAACATGATGTTGTAGTTCAGGTCCTGGCTCAGATCCTCATAAAGACCGCGCGCCTTTTCGTACAAGGCGGCCGAGGGATCCTGCAAGTAATTCGACCGGATGATGGTGGTATTCCTGCCGGTATTACCGCCGCCCAGCCAACCTTTTTCGATGATCGCGACGTTCTGGATGCCGTAGTTCTTACCCAGATAATAAGCTGTCGCCAGCCCGTGACCACCGGCGCCGACGATGATCACGTCATAGCGTTTCTTGGGTTGGGGCGACCGCCAGGCGCGCTCCCATCCGGTGTGATAACGCAGCGCTTCGCGCGCCACAGCAAAAGCTGAATAGTGTTTCATGAGCGAATCCGTCCGGTCTTCGGTGATTGGGCGCAGATATGCCGCGTGAGCGCATTTTACCTGTGCCGTGCAACGTCACAATATCGCAATATTGCGACATAAGGACGGTTCGCGGCCATTTGCCTCTTTTTTCGCCAGTCCGGCGGGTCTAAGTCAGGGCAGCGACTCCGGAGGGACAATGACGTTCTGGGTTATCACATTCCTTATTGCACTGCTGATAGCGGGATTTCTGACGTTGCCGTTGCTGCGGCGGCGGCAGACGGATACGCCGACGGCTGATTATGATCTGCGCGTGTACCGCGAACAGTTGGCGGGTGTGGACCGTGATCTGGCCCGCGGCGTGATCGCCGAGGCAGATGCCGAACGGGTGCGCACCGAAATCTCCCGGCGCATTCTGGCTGCCGACGCTCAGTCGCGCGGCGAAGGCGGGACGACCGGCCCGTCTCGCACCGTTTCCGTGGCCGCTCTGGTGGTGGTGGCCGCCCTTTTGGTGGGCGGTGCGCTTGCGCTATATCACCGGATGGGCGCTGCGGGATTTCCCGACATGCCGTTGTCGGCGCGGTTGGAGATGGCTGGAGAGCTGCGCGAGAACCGCCCCAGCCAGTCCGAGGCCGAGAGCATGGCAACTCCGCCATCCGCGCCGACGCTGGACGAAAGCTATGCCAACCTGTTGGAAGAACTGCGTGAGACAGTGGCGAGCCGACCCGATGATATTCAGGGCCACATGCTTCTGGCACAACATGAGACAAATGCCGGGAACTTTCGCGCGGCCTATCAGGCACAAAGCCGGGTTATCGAACTGTCCGGCGACGCAGCCTCGGCGCTGGCCTATGCAGATCTGGCCGAGATGATGATCCTCGCCGCGGGCGGCTATGTCTCGCCCGAGGCCGAAGACGCGCTGCAACAGGCGCTGGACCGTGATCCGCATATGGGGCCTGCGCGCTATTATTGGGGTCAGATGCTGGCCCAGACCGGCCGACCCGATCTGGCGTATCGCGTTTGGGTCGACACGCTGCGCTCTGCACCTGCGGGGGCACCTTGGGCGGATGCCATTCGGGCGCAAATCAACGAATTGGCGTTTCGCGCCGGTGTCTTCAACGCGCCGGATATGAGTGTTGCGCCGGCGGCGCCAGGCCCGTCTCAAGACGACATGCAGGCTGCCGCTGAGTTAACCGCGCAAGAGCGACAAGAGATGATCCTGGGCATGGTCAATCAGCTTTCGGATCGGCTGGCGACCGAAGGTGGAACGCCCCAGGAATGGGCCCGCCTGATCGCGGCCCTTGGTGTGCTGGGCGACATCGACCGCGCAGCCAGTATCCGGGATGAGGCGATGGACGTATTTGCGGATAACGAAGAGGCGATCGTCCTGATCCGCTCGGCCGCACAGCAAGCTGGGTTGCAACCGTGATACATGATGCCTTTGAGGACTTTGCAACCGCCCTGCCCCAGATGTCTGCATTGATGGGACTGGACCTGGGCGAAAAGACCATCGGCGTCGCCGTTTCCGACAGAATGCGCACCGTGGCCAGCCCGCTCGAAACCGTCCGTCGCAAGAAATTCACATTGGATTCCGCCCGCCTGATCGAGATTGTCCGCGACCGAGAGATCGGCGGCATCCTGTTGGGTCTGCCCATGAACATGGATGGGTCGGAAGGCCCACGCTGTCAGTCGACCCGCGCATTCGCCCGCAACATGACGCGGCTGACAGACCTTCCAATTGGGTTCTGGGACGAACGGCTCAGCACAGTTGCGGCAGAAAAAGCACTGCTTGAGGCGGATACGACACGAAAACGTCGCGGACAGGTTATTGATCACGTCGCAGCGGGTTATATCCTGCAAGGAGCTTTGGACAGACTGCGCTTTCTTTGATGGATCGGAATACGCTGATGACGAATATGGTTTGGAAACGGAATGAGGTCGAAAGCCCTTGTATCCAGATCTGCGTCGTGCACCCGACCGAGCGCATCTGCACCGGCTGCTATCGCACCGTTGATGAGATCGCGCGCTGGTCCAAGATGGACAGCACCGAGCGCGCCGAAATCATGCAGGAATTGCCTGACCGCAAACCTCGCCTCACCAAGCGGCGCGGTGGGCGAGCGGCACGTCTCAGCGGGTCCTGACCTCAACAGTTTAGGGTTTCGGTTGCTGGTCCAATGTCGGGTGGCGAACGGTGTCATGCGCCTGCAAATCGTCGTGGAATAACGCCACCAATTCGGTCTGAACGATTGTCCGCCTTACCCGCAGTTTCGACGGCGGGATCGCCTCAAGGTTAGCGCTGCCGTTGGAATCGCCTATCGCGACTATGCGGTTGAAGATCCTGCGCAGCGTCATGCAATTTCCCATAAACAAACTCGCGCGCACCGCTGCGGGGGGGTGGCCCCGGGACTTCGAGGGGGTAAAAGCCGCAGGCCAAAGATACGAGTGAGTGGTGGCCCACAGCGGTGCTATTCAGGTTCAAATTCTGCCCCCAACAATGCGGGAGTTAACGGAAAATTAAGTTATTTGACCGACCAGTCAAGAACAGGTTTTTGGTTTCAGACATTCCGTCGCGTAACTCAAAAAATGCACAACAACTACTGATTGCAAGGTATTGTTTCCAATTGCTTTTGCGATTCTGAGCTACCCGGCCGCAAGCCACGCTTTGGCGTCTTCGAATCTGTCTGTCGGAAAATACTCGGTCCGTGTTCCCAGCACATGACTGGCCATTCGCTGGGCCATTTTCTGCCAGCCCTGATCGCCGACAATCGCGGCGCGATCCAGCATTCCGATATGCCCCGCCGCCAGCCGGAAATGCGCTGCAAGGGCGGTCAAACCCTGCCAGCCGTCAAATTCCCGCAGATCGATCAGCAGGCGAAACCCCTCGCGATCGCTCAGCAGCGTGTCCAGATCACGTTGCGCTTGCTTGTATTCCTCGGGGTCGAGTTTTCCCATCAGGCTGATCTGAATACACGGACCGCCCAGATCGGTTACATGGATTGCACCCAGAGATTCACGCAGCCAGCGGCGGGCGGATTCCAACTCGCTCATCGAGAAGACGTGCACCGGACAAGGCAGAAACGGCGCGGCCAGACGTATGCTGGTCTGCACCCAACCCTGATCCGCAACGACACCGATCCGGTCGAATCCACGCCAATGGCTGAGGCCAAGTTTGGTATCGGACCACGCAGCGCCAAGGTCATAGCCCTTGAACTCGGGGGTCACGATGGCCAGCAGACGCACCGCATCGTGTTCCGCAAGCGCAGCTTCGATCGCGGGCACCAGAGTGTTTGCGTAATCGGCGCTAGTCACTTCGCCAGACAGCTCGACCTCAATAAGCGCGCCGTCGGAATTTGTTTGTACCGTAATCATCCAAAATAACCTTCCGAATCCTAGCAATGGCAGGAGGTTACGGGGATTCGATCCATTGGGCCACTCCGCCCGGCATCTCGGGGCGGAAATAGGCGATCATCCGTCCGTCAGGCCCGGCGCTGGCCTCCGCACCCCACGGGGCAACCCCGTGCAGGCTATGGCGATGCAGCACATAAGCCTCGCCCGGCCTGGCAGGCAGTTCGACGCGCGGACAGCGTTCAAATGCCTGCTGACGCGCAGCCTTGTAAATCTCTGTCAGATCGGTCCGGTCCAGAGCGCCCGGCACGATGCCGACCAGAGCCTGCCGAAACGCGTCGCCCAGAATCCTATGGCTGCCCTCCCACACCACCAATGGTGCGGCATCGGTACTGGCCTCGGTCAGCGGTATGCCCAGAACCCAGGCATGTGGTTCATCCACGTGCCGCCTGCGGTCAGGCCCGGTTGGCTTCAGCCCATCTACATGAGCCGCATCGCGTCGTACGCGGTAGCGGGCAGCCGCGTCGCTCTCACCGCGTCGCGGTTTGGGATAGCCTGGGTAGATCACCGAAACCTGAGCTTTGTGCAGTGCAATCCGGCCATACAGCCCGGTGACGAAATCCAGCGCAAGTCCGGACAAAGGTTGCGAGCCGTCCACCCGACCGTCGGCGTCGTTATCCAGCGCGTCGACGCCTATGAACCACGTGCCTTCGCAATCGTGCCAGGCAGCATTCCGGGGATCAGTCACTGATGCCCGTGCGACAGGCAGCACCTGCGCCACCCAGCGGGCTAAAGCCGGATCATGCTCGAAAGTCGCCCAGCCCTTCTGCTGAAACGCATCTACCATCCCAGTGCCTTGCGCAGCATGTTCAGCGCGACCAGCGTCAAGAACACTGCAAACACACGACGTAGCGGCTTGGGGTCCATTGCGTGCGCAAGTTTCACCCCCCACGGGGCCGTGGTTATCGTCATCGCGATTACGATCCCAAACGCCGCAAGGTTCACGGCACCAACAGTCAGCGGCGGGCGATGCTCGGGCGCGATGGACAGAAACAGAAAACCCAGCACCGATGGCACGGCGATGATCACGCCAAACCCCGCAGCGGTCGCCACCGCCCGGTGGATCGGCGTGTTGTAAAGGCTCATCAGCGGCACACCAAAGCTGCCACCGCCGATACCCATCAGCACCGACAAAAACCCAACCGACGGCGACAGGACGCCCCGGCGCAAACCTTTCGGCATCGCATCGCCCAAGCGCCATTCTGACCTGCCCAGCCCCAGATATGCGCCGATGACCATGCCCAGCACGCCAAACAGAGCCTGCAACACTTCGGTCCGCAGATATGACGCGACAAGGACGCCTATGACCGCCCCAACAGCAATCCCCGGCCCCCAACTGCGCAGGATGTCCCAATCCACCGCGCCCTTTTTGTTGTGGCTCATCACCGATCGAACCGAGGTGACGATGATCGTTGCCAGCGATGTCGCCAGACACATCTGCATCAGCTGCGGGCCACCATACCCAAGCGTCTGAAAGGCATAGAAAAATGCAGGCACCAGAACGATGCCTCCGCCAACGCCAAGCAACCCGGCCAAAACCCCGGCAAAAGCGCCGATCACAAGCAAAAGGCCCAGCATCTGGGCCAGCAACATCGTCTCGGGCATTCGTCTCCCATCCCGGCCGGGGGCCGTCCTACACCGCCCTGTCCACCTGCGACAGAGGCACCACGCTTTCCAAAGCACGCAACATCACTTCGGGGCCAGCATTCTCTTGCACGGCACCCTCGGACAGCGCGCGACGCCAGCCACGCGCGCCGGGACGCCCTGCGAACAAACCCAGCATATGCCGGGTGATCTGATGCAACCGCCCACCTTTGGCAAGGTGACGTTCGATATAGGGCACCATCTGGTACACGACATCGACGGGGTCGACACTGCCTCCCGCACCAAAGATCTGTCGGTCCGCATCGGCCAGAACCTCAGCTGGCTGATGATAGGCGGCACGCCCGATCATAACCCCGTCCAACCCTGCCTGAAGATGCGCGCGGGCCTGCGCGAGCGTGGTTATGCCCCCGTTGATCGAAACATGAAGATCAGGGAATTCGGCCTTCATCCGGTGAACAAGGTCATAGTCCAACGGTGGGATATCCCGGTTTTCCTTGGGGCTGAGCCCTTGCAGCCACGCCTTGCGCGCGTGGATGGTGACCCGCGCACACCCAGCCGCCTGGATTTTGCCCAGAAAGTCAGGCAGCACCTTGGCAGGGTCCTGATCGTCCACGCCGATCCGGCATTTGACAGTCACCTCGACGTCAACCGCCTCGCGCATCGCACTGACACAATCGGCGACGCGCTCTGGCTCTTTCATCAGAACGGCCCCAAACGTGCCCGACTGAACCCGATCAGAAGGGCATCCGCAGTTCAGGTTGATCTCATCATACCCCGCCTCGCCCCCCAGTCGGGCAGCCCGCGCCAATTCCTGCGGATCAGATCCCCCCAATTGCAATGCCACGGGATGTTCCTGCGGGTTGTAGTCCAGCAAATGCACCGCCCCGCCCCGCACCAGCGCAGGCGCTGTCACCATCTCGGTGTACAGCAAACTCTGCGCGCTGAGCAGGCGATGAAAGAAGCGACAATGGCGGTCGGTCCAGTCCATCATCGGCGCCACCGAAAGGCGTGAAGAATTTTTCACGTTATTTTTCAATATATTAACCTCGCCCCCAAATTTCCGCTTAGCATGACGTTCCGGGGTATCCGATCGTATTGCCAGGACATTTGGCGGTTTTCGATTCTGAGTTGCTACCGTGTAGCACAACTGAACCGACAGAACACCGCCCGGTCTGCGGGCCTAATCATCCATGTGTGCGACCCGCCCTCGGTATCTGGCTGAACCACAGTAATCGGCAGTCAAGCCCGACCGCTCATTCCTGAAGCAAGCCGCAATCAAGGTGTCGCAGGTTTCCATGTTCATAACGCCAAATGTGTAAGCGTAAACCAACGCCCATATTGGACGATATCGAAAAAATCCAATGAGCGTCCTGGCTTGACCTCTGTGCATTGCCGCTCGTTCTGGATCATTTCAAAGCCGGAAGAGACCTAGATCTTTTGCACCGCGACCTGCGCGCCTTTAATCGCCTTGAGGCGTACATCTGCCGAATTCTCACCCAAAAACTCGTGGAAAGCGCGCATGACACCGTCTTTCCACCATCCCTTACGGTGATAATCGTCCAGCATGATGACGCCGCCGACCATCATCTTGGGCAGGATCGCCTTCAGATCGGCCTTGACGCCCTCGTAGGAATGGTCGCCGTCCACATAGGCAAAACCGATACTTCCATTCTTGAACTGGTCCATCGCCGGGACCGAAAAATCGCGGATTACTGAAACCTTACCCAAGGCAATCTCATCGCGGTACTTTTCCTTAACGGATTCGTAGATGCGATCCATGTCTTTCTTGCTGCGCGCTCCGGCAAGCGAGACGCCATCGCCCGAGTCTTCCTGAACGCCCCAGGGGTCGATGAGAACCAGCTTGGACGGTTGCAACCCTTCCAGCAGGATCTCGGAAAATTCGCCCTTCCAGACGCCGATCTCGATGCTCAGCTTGCCCTTTGGCATCAGTTCCAGCAACTCGCGGCGCAAGCCGTCCTTGCGCTCGCGTTGCATGGCGCGCTTGCCGCGTCGCACGGGTGCGGTGACAGGGTCCGCGACCGGTTCAGCGGCCTTTTCCGGCTCGTCCAGCGGGGTTTGCAGCGCCGTAACAAAATCGGTCCAATCCGCGCGCCGCCTGAGCTTTCCGGCCTTGGTTCTGTGCCAGTTGCAGGCGCGTTCGTGAAGTTCGACAAGCTTTTCATCGGCCATCATCTTTGCACGCATCTCGTGCATGCCAGGCATATGCCCCAGGATCGAGCGATCCTCGACATTGTTGTGGTTCATCATGTTCCAATAATCCAGCCCCTGATCCTGGCTGATGTGGTTGGTGCGGCCACGATCACGTTTTACCAGAAAGCTGTCGGTGCTGCGAACGGCGTAGTGATGGATACGCGCATATTCGTGGCTGAACCCGCGCCAAGCGCGCCATTTGACCTGATCGGCGGGATACTCGTTCCCGCCCGCATCGCGCCACAGTACGTTTTCATAAGGTGCCTCGGGGTTGGGCGCGTGCTGCTCGTCGATCCGTGGCCTGTGGGCGCGGAACCGGTTGAACTTGCCATTGTTGCGGAACAGCGTCTTGAAACCCTTCGCCTTCTGATGCGGATATTTGTGCTCTGGCGCTGCGTGAAAAAAGGTCTCGGGCACGGGGCGGTCCACGAACTCTCGCTGCCCCCCCTGCCCGAACATGCGCCAACACATCGAGATCGCATCGGCATCACCACTGGCGCGAACGAAACTGCGGATATCTCCGCCGGGGACGCGAATGTTGATGTATTCGTCGACATCCAGGCTGAGTATCCAGTCCGAGGCCAGATAGCTAGGGTGGCGTCGGGCTTTGGAAAACGCAACCGTCTGTGGCTTTTCCTTGGGGCTGACAGGGTTGCGTTCGTGATGGGCCCAGCCCAATTCTTGCAGGCGGTCGGCGATGGCTGCGGTTCCGTCCGAGCAATCATTGGTATAGATCAGAATGTCATCGAATCCGATCGAGCGGTTATAGGCCACCCAATCGATCATGAAAGGTCCTTCGTTCTTCATCGTTGTCACGATGAGAAAGGTCTCATCCGTCATATTACGCTCGCTTGCCTGTGCCACTTACGGACTATTGGTTATGTGTTTAAAATAGCCTTAAGTTTTTGTCCAACCCGGAAGGCAGCCCAAAGGCGCCTGGGTTGGACCACGAACAACGAAAGCGCGCCGCCCTCAGACAGCCTGCCGGTTCGCCGGAACGACCTCATAGCCTGGCTCTTCGGGTTCATCATCGGCCATCTCGGCCGGAAATCCGGGTGCGCGAATGTCCAGGCCAGTCGCCTCTTCCAGTCGCTTGATGATATTCGGCGAAAGCTCGCGGTCACCAAACCGGGCGATGCCGTCTTCGAAGATCTTGATCATCAAGGGGTTGATTTCAAGGGGAACTCCGGCCCGGTCGGCAACCTCTTGAAACAGGCCGATATCCTTTTTCACAAGATCCATCGTGAATGAGATATCGCGCGAGCCATTGAGTATGACCTGGCTTTCGGTTTCGTGCACGAACGAGGTGCCCGACGAGATCTTGATCGCTTCGTAGGTCGTGTTCAGGTCCATTCCGGCGGCCTTGGCGGTGACCAAAGCTTCGGCGCAGGTGATCAGATTGGCGGTAGCAAGATAATTTGTCATCACTTTCAGGACCGAGGCCGAGCCCAGCTCGCCCGTATGCAGGATGCGCCGCCCCATCGTGGTCAGAAACGGCAGGATGCGTTCGAATGTCTCGCGATCACAGCCTGCAAAGATCGAGATATTGCCCGTCGCGGCCCGATGACAGCCCCCCGAAACCGGGCAATCCACCGCAGCACCGCCCTGTTCGATCACCATTGCGCCCAGACGCTTGACCTCGGCCTCATCTGTGGTGGACATCTCCATCCAGATTTTGCCCGGTCCGACCTCGGGCAGCATCTCCTGCATCACCGCATCCGAGGCAGCGGGCGAAGGCAGACAGGTAATGACCGCGTCGCAGTCACGCATCAGTTGCGCTGGGCTTTCGGCCGCTTTGGCCCCTTTGGCCACAAACTCGGCGACCAGATCCACGTTCAGATCATGAACCGTCAGATCGATCCCGTTGCGCAGCAGCGAGCCCGAAAGCTTTCCGCCAACATTTCCAAGGCCAATGAACCCTACTTTCATAGTCCGATACTCCGCATTCGAATTTCTCGTCCATGGCAGCACGATGTACCAACGCAAATCATGCCGCCGAACGACGCTGGCAGGTCGTTTTTCATCACCCTGTGCAATCCGTGAGCGCGACACGCTTGACAACGCGCCCGCTGGTGCCGCATGTCCGATCCGTTGGTGTCTGCAGCAGCAGATGAAAAGGGAATGCGTCAGCGGTTTTTCCGTCAAACGCAGCCGCCCCCGCGACCGTGACCGGAGAAGGTGCCCAATGCCACTGGCCTTATGGCCGGGAAGGCGGGACACCTGCCAGAGTGACCCTCTGACATCCGCAAGCCGGGAGACCTGCCAACACCCGAAGTTGAAACCGGACGGGGTGTTCCGGTGTCGGGTCCATGTCGCAATACGTGGCCCGCATGAAACCCCGTCCCCCACGAAGAGGATTTGGGGGGATGAGAGACATGACCGAGACCGCTCCGGTCGAACTGTTGGTTTGCACCACCTGCCGTCGCGGGCTGCCCGTTGAAGATGACGCACAGCGCCCCGGCACATTGCTGCATCAAGCGCTAGAACAGGCTGGCCTGCCCGAGGGCATCACCCTGAAAGCTGTCGAATGCCTGTCGAATTGTAACGAAGGGTGTTCGATCGTGCTGCGTGGTGGCCCGGATCGCTGGACCTTCGTCTATGAACATCTGAACGAAACCGATCATGTTGATGTGATCGTTGACGGCGCGACCAAATACCTCGCGACCGAAGACGGTCTGGTCAAATGGCGCGAACGCCCCGAACATTTCCGCAAAAACTGTGCGGCCCGCATTCCCCCTAATGGAGCCCTGAAATGAGCAATCTCGAAAAACTCCCCGTGACTGTGATCACCGGCTTTCTTGGCGCGGGAAAAACCACGCTGGTCAAGCATCTGATGCAGAATCCGCAGGGCAAGCGTCTGGCTGTGGTCGTCAACGAATTTGGCGATGTGGGCGTGGATGGCGACATCCTGAAATCCTGCGCCATCCCGGATTGCCCGGCGGAAAACATCATGGAACTGGCCAATGGCTGCATCTGCTGCACCGTTGCCGATGATTTCATCCCCACGATCGAGGCGCTGATGGCGCTCGAGCCGCGCCCCGATCACATCCTGATCGAAACTTCGGGGCTGGCCCTGCCCAAGCCGCTGCTGAAAGCCTTCGATTGGCCGGATATCCGCTCGAAAATCACCGTTGATGGCGTGATCGCTTTGGCTGACGCCGAGGCGGTCGCCGCCGGACGCTTTGCGCCGAATGTGGCGGCGGTGGACGCTCAGCGTCTGGCTGACGACTCGATCGACCATGAAACGCCTCTGTCCGAGGTGTTCGAGGATCAGATTTCCTGCGCCGACATTATCCTGCTGACAAAGCCCGATCTGGCCGGCCCTGAAGGCGTTGCCAAAGCCAAAGCGATCATCGCAGCCGAAGCGCCCCGTCCGTTGCCCGTGGTCGAAGTGGCTGAAGGTGCTGTGGATGTCCGCGTTGTTTTGGGTCTGGAAGCGGCCGCAGAGGATGATATGGCGGCACGACCCAGCCATCACGACGGTCACCACGATCACGAGCATGACGATTTCGAAAGCATCATTGTCGAACTGCCCGAACAGTCTGATCCGGCAGCTCTGGTTGCCAATATCGAACGTCTGGCCAAGGAACTGAACATATTGCGCGTCAAAGGCTATGCCGCCGTTCAGGGCAAACCGATGCGCCTGCTGGTGCAGGCCGTTGGTGCCCGCGTTCGTCACCAATATGACCGCCTGTGGGAGCCGGGCGAAGACCGCCGCTCGCGTCTGGTTGTCATTGCCGAGCATGACGACATCAAGGAAGCCGAAATCCGCGATATCCTCGTGGGTGTTCCAGAGGCCGCCGAGTAAGTCATGCACGTCGTCTTCCGCGAAAGCCACGGGCTCGACGAAACCGAGACCCCGACCGATCTGGGCCAGAGCCCGGCGGATTTGGTGGTGCTGTCTTTTTCCGACAGCGACCTTGGTGCTTTCGCGGCGGGCTGGCATCGCGGAGGTGGTCCCGAGGGACGGATGCCGACGCTGCGGCTGGCCAACCTGACGGCACTGAAACACCCGCTATCTGTCGATACCTATGTCGAACAGACCTTGGAAGGTGCCCAGGGCATCCTGATCCGTCTGATCGGGGGCGTGCCCTATTGGGCCTATGGCTTGCAGCAGGTTCTGGCCTTGGCGCAGGCAAAAGGCATTGCTCTGGCCGTTCTGCCCGCCGATGGGCGTGAGGATACACGGCTGGACGACTATTCCACGCTGCCCGTCTCTACCCTGCGACGTCTGGCGCATCTGTGCGACACCGGAGGAGAAGTCGCGGCACAGGCCGCCCTGGCGCAGATGGCCTTGGCTGCGGGGTTGTACGCCGGGCCGGTGATGGGTGCGAAAACCATACCCGACTGCGGCGCATGGTGCCCGGATCGCGGTGTCATCCCGGCGGACAAGGCGTTCTCGGGCGACGCAAGGCGCATCCTTGTGACCTTCTATCGGGCCTATTTGACCTCCGCCGATACCGCCCCGGTCGCGGCCCTGATCCGCAGCTTACGCGCGCGCGGGCTCGAAGCGATTGGCTTGTTCGCACCATCCCTCAAAGCGCCAGCAGCCGCAGACTGGCTGCGTGAACAGGTGGTTGCGATGAACCCGTCGGCAATCATCAATGCGACCTCGTTCTCGGGAAAGGGCGCGTCGGGCACCTCGCCTCTGGACGCTGCCATTGTGCCAGTGTTTCAGGTCGCGCTGGCCACGTCGCGCCGCAAGGCATGGGCCGAGGCGGAACGTGGCCTGTCGCCTGCCGACCTCGCCATGCATGTGGTGCTGCCAGAGGTCGACGGTCGCATTTCGGCAGGCATTGCATCGTTCAAAGAACCGGGCAAACGCGATCCGCATCTGGAATATTCCCGCTTTGCCCACCGCGCCGAACCCGAGCGGATCGAGGCGATCATTGATCGCGTGATCGGTTGGCTGAACTTGCAAGACAAGCCCAAGGCGGATCAGGTGCCCGCTCTGGTGCTGTCCACCTACCCCGGCAAGGATTGGCAGATGGCCCACGCGGTGGGTCTGGATGCGTTGGCGTCGGCCGAGGCAATGCTGGCCGATCTGCAATGCGAAGGCTATGATACCGCGCCTGCCGAACCGATTGCTGAAACGCTTTTGGACGCGCGGATTTCATGGTCTCTACACGACTATCTTGAAGCATCGGCCAACCTACCCAAGCAATTACGCGCAGACTTGTGGGCCGTTTGGGGTGAGCCTTCGAACGATCCTTCTTTCTCCGATGACGCCTTCCATTTTATCGCCCTGCGCCGCGGCAAGGCGCTGATCGCGCTGCAGCCCGAACGTGGCACGCCCGAGCTGCGCGATGACGACTATCACGACCTGTCCCGCACACCGCGCCACAGCTATGTGGCCTTCTACCTGTGGCTGCGCGAAAGCCTGCGCGCGGATGCGCTGATCCATATCGGCGCGCATGGTACGCTGGAATGGCTGCCCGGCAAATCGGTCGCTCTGTCCGCCGAGTGCTGGCCCGAGGCGCTGATCCGCGATCTGCCGTTGATCTACCCCTTTATCGTCAACGACCCCGGCGAGGCCGCGCAGGCCAAACGCCGGATCGGAGCTGTCACGCTGGGCCATATCCCTCCGGCATTGAAGGAAAGCGGCACACCCGACCGCATGGTACGGCTGGAATCGCTGCTGGATGAGTTTTCGAACGCCGATGGCCTTGACCCCAAACGCCGCGACCGTTTGCAAGAGGATATTCGGGACGAGGCGCAGGCCATTGGTCTGGAACGTGATCTTGGGCTCGATCAGGCCACCTGCACCGCCGAGGCGATCACGCGCATCGACCGCTTTGTCTGTGACATCAAGGAAAGCCAGTTCGGCGACGGCCTGCACATCTATGGCCGGGTTCCCGAAGTCACGGGCAATTTCGACCCCGCGCCCTCGGCCCATGCAGAACGCGAGGGCCTGATGGACGCACTGGCCGGAAAACGGATCGAGGCTGGACCCTCCGGCTCCCCTTATCGCGGCCGTTCGGACGTGCTGCCGACGGGTCGGAACCTCTACACCACTGACCCGCGCTCGGTCCCGACCCGTGCAGCCTATGCTCAGGGCGTGAAACTGGCCGAGGAACTGGTGCGACGGCATTTGCAAGAGGAAGGCGACTATCCCAAAGGACTGATCGTCGATCTTTGGGGGTCGGCCACAATGCGGACGGCGGGCGAAGAATTCGCCATGGCGCTGCACTTGCTGGGTGTGAGACCGGTCTGGGACAAAGGGTCCGAGCGAGTGTCGGGCATCGAGGTGTTGCCGATCACCGACCTTAGCCGCCCACGTCTGGACGTGACTTTGCGCGTCTCCGGCCTGTTTCGTGACGTGTTCCCGACGCTTTCGGCCCTGTTCGGACAAGCGGTGCGCGCGCTCTGTGGCCGTGACGAGGCACCGGATTGGAACCCATTTGCAGGACGAGGGCCTGCCGCGCGGGTCTTTGGCCCAGCACCTGGCAGCTATGGTCTGAACATGACCCACCTGTCCGAGACCTATACCGACGAGGCGCGCGCGCAGGCAGGCGAGGCTTGGCTGGATGCAAGTTCATTTGCGCTGGAAGGCGAGCACATCACGCAGGACGTCGATGGCATCACGCAGCGCGTCGCCAACGCGGACAGTTTCGTGCATCTTCAGGATCTGACCGAAACCGATCTGCTGCTGGCCAATGATTATGCCACGCACGAGGCCGGTTTTGCCGCCGCAAAGAAGGTCACCGGAGGTACGGCGCAGCTGTATCATCTGGACAATACCAACCCGGACACCCCGCGCGCGCGCACCCTGCCCGAAGAAATCAGCCGCGTGGTTCATGCCCGCGCCGCCAATCCTGCGTGGATTGCGGGCATGCAGCGTCACGGGTTCCGTGGCGCTGCCGAAATCGCGGCAACGCTGGACCATATGGCATCCTTTGCGCATCTGTCGGGCACTGTTGCGCCACACCTGTTTGATCTCTACCACGACGCCACGCTGGGTGATGAAGAGGTTGACGCCTTCCTGGAAACAGCCAATCCGCAGGCGCATCAGGCCATACAGGATCGGTTCCGCGCGCTGCTGGAGGCTGGGTTGTGGGAGACCCGCCGCAATTCGATCCGCGCGGATCTGGAGGGGATGGGATGAGCGCCCCTGTCGTTCAAGGCTGGTGCCCCGGCGCTCATCGTCCGATGATGTCGGGCGACGGGCTGGTGGTGCGGGTCCGCCCCCGGCTGGCACGGCTGGATGCGGAACAGATATTGGGTCTGTGCGGCTTGGCCGATCGTTTTGGCAATGGCACGATCGATCTGACCAACCGCGCCAACCTGCAACTCCGGGGCGTTCACGAGGGTGACCATCAGGCGCTTCTTGCGGAGCTTGCCGCCCTAAACCTGTTGGATGCGGAACCGGGCATCGAAATGCGCCGCAATATTCTGGTCACACCGCTTTATCAGACGGGGGATCTGACGTCGCGGCTGGCGCAGGAATTGATCGACCGGCTGGCTGAACTGCCGAGCCTTCCCGCCAAATTCGGCTTTGCAATCGACACCGGGCCCAGGCGCCTGCTGACCTCCGACTCGGCGGATATTCGACTGGAAACGGGTCGCGATGGTCTGATCCTGCGCGCCGATGGGGCCGCGACCGGACGCCGCGTGTCCGAGGCTGCAGCCATTGACCAAACAATTGCGCTGGCCCATTGGTTTGCCGAGACGCACACGCCCGAGGCGCGCCGCATGGCCCGCGTGGTCGCAGGCTTGCCCACGGATTGGCAGGGTTCTGCACCAGGTTCAAACGGTGCAGCGCTTCGCCCAGGTGCGTGCGAGTTGGGAACGTTCTATGGTGCGGCCTTTGGCTCTTTGCCCGCACGCGCGCTTTTTGACCTGATCAAAAACAGCGGCGCGTCGGCCCTGCGGGTGACACCTTGGCGGCTGTTCCTGCTGGAAGGCGGGGCGGCGATACCCGCACCAGACTTTGTCACATCGGGCAGCGATCCGCTGATGACCACCGACGCCTGCCCCGGCGCGCCGTTCTGTCCGCAGGCGCAAGTGGAAACCCGTGACCTAGCCCGTGCAATGGCACCGCGTGTTTCCGGCCTTCTCCATGTCTCGGGCTGCGCCAAGGGCTGCGCCCGAACGGGGACCGCCGATATCACATTGGTGGGCAACAACGGACGATTTGATCTTGTCAAACAGGGCCGCGCGGGGGATGAGCCCATCCAACGCGGGCTGAGCCCCGAAACACTACTGACCATGGACCTGACCTGATGCCCTATGAATACGAAACCGACGGCGCGGCGATCTACAAGGAGAGCTTTGCCACCATTCGGTCCGAAGCCGATCTGGCCCGGTTCAACACCGACGAAGAGCAGGTCGCCGTTCGCATGATCCATGCCGCCGGGATGGTCGGGCTGGAGGAGTTCGTGCATTTCTCGGACGGGTTCGTACCCGCAGCGCGCACCGCGTTGGAAGGCGGCGCACCGATCCTGTGCGACGCGCGTATGGTCAGCGAAGGGGTGACCCGGTTCCGCCTGCCCGCCGACAACGAGGTGATCTGTACGCTGCATGATGAGCGCGTGCGCCCTCTGGCCGCTAAGATGTCCAACACGCGGTCCGCCGCAGCGTTGGAACTGTGGCGTCCTCATTTGGACGGCGCTGTGGTCGCGATCGGTAACGCTCCGACCGCTTTGTTCCACCTGCTGAACATGCTTGAGGACCCCGATTGCCCCCGCCCAGCCGCCATAATTGGCTGCCCGGTCGGCTTTGTTGGCGCAGTTGAATCCAAAGACGCGCTGTGGGCAGCGCAACCGGTTCCGTCCTGCATCGTCAAGGGCCGTTTGGGCGGCAGCGCCATCACTGTTGCGGCTGTTAATGCCATCGCGAGCCGCGCCGAATGAGCGCGGGAAAGATCTACGGCGTGGGCCTTGGCCCCGGCGATCCGGACCTGATGAGCGTTCGGGCGGACCGATTGTTGCGCAACGCGCGCCACGTTGCCTTTTTCCGCAAGCCGGGCCGCAGCGGCCAAGCGCGAAAAATCGTCAATGGCATGATCCCCGAGGGCGCGGTCGAGTTCCCGATGGAATACCCCGTCACAACGGAGATCCCTCTGTCGGACCCGCGCTATAACGAATTGCTCTCGGCCTTCTACGAAGACTGCGCTGCGCATCTGAAGTCGTTGTCGGATCAGGGTGAAGAGATTGTTGTCCTCTGCGAAGGTGATCCGTTTTTTTATGGATCATTCATGCATCTTTACAGCAGGCTGCGCGACCAAGCTGATGTAGAGGTCGTTCCTGCAATTACCGGCATGTCAGGGGCATGGACTGCGACCGGAGATCCGATTACCTGGGGTGATGACGTGCTGACCGTGCTGGTCGGAACCCTGCCCGAAGATACGCTGGCCGCGCGCATGGCACAGACCGACGCGCTGGTGGTGATGAAGATCGGGCGCAATATCAACAAGGTGAAACGAGCGCTGAAAACTGCCGGTTTGTATGACCGCGCGTGGATCGTCGAATACGCGCAAATGCCGAACCAGACGGTCACGAAACTGTCTGAGGCCTGCGAGAAGATCACGCCTTATTTCTCGATCATCATCGTGCATGGTCAGGGGCGGCGACCATGAGCGGTTGGGTCAAGATCGCGGGTCTTGGACCCGGCGCTGAGGCGTTGGTAACTCCCGAGGTGACCGACGCGCTGACCGAGGCCACGGATGTGGTCGGATATATCCCCTATGTCGCGCGTGTGGCCGAACGCCCCGGACTGACATTGCACGCCAGCGACAACCGGGTCGAGATCGACCGCTCGCAGCACGCCTTGCAAATGGCGGCCGAGGGGAAACGCGTGGTTGTGGTCTCGTCCGGCGACCCCGGTGTATTCGCGATGGCAGCGGCGGTGTTCGAAGCGTTGGAAAACGGCCCGGTCGCGTGGCGCAACATCCCCATCGATGTTCTGCCGGGGATCACCGCAATGCTGGCGGCGGCGGCAAGGGCCGGTGCACCTTTGGGTCATGATTTCTGCGCCATCAACCTCAGCGACAACCTCAAGCCGTGGACGCTGATTGAAAAACGTCTGCGACTTGCCGCGCAGGCGGATTTTTCGATGGCCTTCTACAATCCACGCTCGAAATCACGTCCAGAGGGTTTTGAAAAGACACTGGAAATTCTGCGCGAAGAATGTGAACCCGAACGCCTGATCCTGTTCGCCCGCGCCGTATCCCGCGCCGATGAGGCAATCCGCATTTCGACGCTGGCAGAAGCGACTGCGGATATCGCGGACATGCAGACCGTGGTTCTTGTAGGTTCGTCTCGCACCCGCGTCATCGAGCGGGACGGAACTCCGATCGTCTATACCCCGAGGTTCACGCCGGAATGATCGAGCCAGTCCAGAACCTGCGATACGCTCGAAAATTCGGTCCTCTGCGGCAGGGCCGGACGGTCGATCATCAGCACCGGCACGCCCAGCGCCCGCGCGGCGTCCAGCTTGGCGCGCGCGCCGGTGCCACCGGCGTTCTTGGACACGACCAGCTGAGAACCATGCTGCGCGATCAACGCGCGGTCACCGTCAACCGTGAACGGTCCGCGCGACACCACGATGTCGCAATGCGGCAGCGGCAGAGTGTCGGGCTGATCCACCAGCCGCAGCAGGTAATGGTGTTGGGGCTGAGCCGCGAAGTCGTGCAGATGCATGCGGCCAACGGCGAGAAAGACGCGCCGCGGCTCACCATCCAGCACGCTGACCGCTGTCGCGATATCGGGCACGTGTTGCCATTTGTCCCCTGGTTCGGGTGTCCAGGCGGCGCGGGTCAACGCGGCCAGCGCAACGCCCGATTGTTGGCAGGCCGCATCCGCATTGTGGCTCATCTGCGCCGCGAATGGATGCGTGGCGTCTATCACGTGCGTTATCGCGTTTTCGCGGATGTATCGCGCCAACCCTTCAGCCCCGCCAAAACCACCAACGCGGACGGGCAAAGGTTGCGGACGCGGGCAGTCGACGCGTCCGGCATAAGAATAGATCGCAGGAAAACCCTTCTCAGCCAGGGCGCGCGCCAGTGCATTGGCTTCGGTCGTGCCGCCAAGAAGCAGGAGGTTGGTCATGTCTGATGCTCCGTGGCTGACCGTAATGGGCTTGGGCGAGGATGGACTGGATGGCCTGTCCGCCGCAAGCCGTCAAGTGCTTGACCAAGCCGAGGTCATCATGGGCCCGCCCCGCCATTTGTCGCTGGTTCCTGACTCCCGGGCCGAGCGAATAGAATGGCCGGTACCCTTTGCCGACGGGCTGGCAATCCTGACGGGCCTGCGCGGGCGGCGCACGGTTGTGTTGGCCTCGGGCGATCCGTTCTGGTTCGGCGCGGGATCGGTCATCGCACGCAACTTTGCAGCATCCGAATGGACTGCGCGGCCGGGGCAATCGACCTTTTCGCTAGCCGCTGCGCGGCTGGGCTGGCCATTGGAAAGCACTTTGACGCTTGGCCTTCACGCCGCCCCTCTGACGCGGCTTCGACCACATCTATCAACCGGGTTAAGGGCGATCGTTCTGCTGCGCGACGGGCCAGCCGTCGCCGAACTGGCCACCTATCTGACCGAAACCGGCTTTGCCGATTCTACATTGCACGTGATGGAGGCGTTGGGTGGCCCTCGGGAACGTGCGCGCAGCGTTTCACTGACCGAGGCGCTGCAGGGATCGTTCGAGCACCCTGTTTGCGTCGGGATCAACGTCAAAGGTGCAGGCCACGCCTTTCCCAAAGCCTCTGGCAAGCCGGATGAGATTTTTGAAACCGATGGACAGATCACCAAACGCCCGATACGCGCGCTGACCTTGTCGGCGCTGGCTCCGCAACGGAACGAGCATCTGTGGGACATTGGTGGCGGCACCGGATCAATCAGTATCGAATGGCTGATGTGCGATCCAACTTTGACCGCCACAAGCATCGAACCGCGCGCAGACCGGGCCGAGCGCATTCGTCGCAATGCCGACGCGTTGGGGCAGGATCGGCTTGGTGTGGTGCATGGCACCGCGCCGGATGCGCTGGCCGGTTTGCCTGCCCCGGATGTTGTTTTCGTCGGCGGCGGGCTTAGTTCCGACCTGCTCGACTGGCTCCATACCAACCTTCAATCGGGTGTCCGGCTGGTCGCCAATGCGGTGACGCTGGAAAGCGAAACCTTGCTGGCGCAATGGCATGAGAAACTGGGCGGCGAGCTGCTGAGAATTGAGCTAGCGCAGTCAGCCGCCCTGGGGTCACGCCGCGGATGGAAATCCGCCTACCCGGTGGTGCAGTGGAGCGTGACGCTATGATCGTTGCGGGCATCGGTTTTTCGTCGACGGCGACGGCTGAAAGTCTGCGCCAAGTGTTCGATCTGGCCGCCAGCGGTAAGCCTGTCGATGCCCTGGCCACGGTTGCCGACAAAGAAGGGCACCCGGCGCTGGCCGAATTTGCCGCAGCCAAGGGATTGCCCCTTCAATTCATCCCCTCCGCCGATCTGGCGGGGCAACGCACCCTGACATGCTCGAACCGCAGCCGCGCGACCTATGGTACTGGCAGCGTGGCTGAAGCATCCGCGCTTGCCGCTGCCGGAACCGGTGCGCGGCTTTTATCGCCCAGATTTATCTCAGACGACCGGCTGGCCACCTGCGCCCTAGCCATCGGAGGACAGACATGACCGTTCATTTCATTGGTGCCGGACCGGGCGCCGCCGACCTGCTGACCCTGCGCGGGCGCGATATCATCGCGTCCTGTCCCGTGTGCCTGTATGCCGGATCGCTGGTGCCGGAAGAGATACTGGGCCACTGCCCCGAGGGCGCGAAGATCATCAACACCGCACCGATGGATCTGGATCAGATCATGGCGGAAATCGAGGCTGCGCATCAGGCGGGTCAGGATGTGGCACGGCTGCATTCCGGCGACCTGTCGGTCTGGTCGGCGATGGGGGAGCAGATCCGCCGCCTGAAACAGATGGGCATCCCAGTAAGCGTTACCCCGGGCGTGCCGTCCTTTGCCGCTGCCGCAGCCTCTCTGGGCACAGAACTGACCCTGCCCGGGCTGGCGCAATCTGTGGTTTTGACCCGGACGCCGGGGCGCGCATCCTCGATGCCCGAGGGCGAAACGCTGGAAAATTTTGCCCGCACCGGTGCGACCCTGGCCATTCACCTGTCGATCGGAAATCTGGACAAGGTGATTGCCGATCTGACGCCTGCCTATGGCGCGGATTGCCCGGTGGCTGTGGTATATCGCGCCAGCTGGCCGGATGAGCGGATCATCCGCGCCACTTTGGAGACGCTGAAAGAAGCCTTGGACGAGAGCATCTCACGCACTGCCTTGATCATGGTCGGCCCGGCGCTGGCGGGTGAAGGGTTCGACGAAAGTTGCCTGTATTCAAAGGATTATGACCGCCGCTATCGCCCTCAAAGCGCGGATAGCCCCTGGTCAAGCTGGAGCCCCGAAGATGAGTGAGGCAACGACCAACCCGCCCGGCATACTGATCTCGGCCCCCTCGTCGGGCACCGGCAAGACAACGGTCATGCTGGGCCTGTTGCGGGCATTGGCCGAGGATGGGTTGACGGTGCAACCGTTCAAAAGCGGGCCGGACTATATCGACCCGGCCTTTCACCGGGCCGCTGCGGGCCGCGCCTCGTTCAATCTGGACAGCTGGGCGATGGCCGAACCGCTGCTGAACGCGATTTCGGCGCAGTCTGAAGGCGCTGATATCGTCGTGGCCGAAGGCTCGATGGGATTATTTGACGGCGTCGCCAAACCCGGAGAGCTTGGCCACGGATCAAGCGCCGAGACTGCGCAAAGGATGGGCTGGCCGGTGGTACTGGTGCTCGATGTGGGCGGACAGGCGCAATCGGCGGCAGCTACGGCGCTGGGGTTCAAGATGTACAATCCCGATCTTCCCTTCGCCGGTGTCATTCTGAACCGCTGCGCCAGTCCACGGCACGAGCGTTTGACCCGGCTGGGCATGGAACGCGCAGGCCTGCCGGTTCTGGGCGTGTTGCCCCGCCGAGGCGATCTGACCCTGCCCGAGCGGCATTTGGGGCTGATCCAGGCCGTCGAACATCCTGATCTGGAAAGCGCGATTGTCGGCTATGCGGCGTTCCTGCGCGAGCATGTGGATCTTGAGGCGATCAAACGGGCGGCTTCCTCAGGCCCGACGGGGCCATCGTCAGCCGCGCTGCCGCGGCCTCCGGCGCAACGGATCGCGCTGGCCCGGGATGCGGCGTTTTCCTTCACCTATCCGCACCTGCTGGAAGGCTGGCGCGCGGCGGGCGCCGAGGTGCTGCCCTTTTCCCCACTTTCGGATGAGGCACCAGCTATAGACGCCGATCTGGTGTGGTTGCCCGGCGGGTATCCCGAATTGCACGCTGGCGCGTTAGCCGGAGCAGATAACTTCCTGACTGGATTGCGCAAACACGCAGAATCCAAACCTGTTCATGGCGAATGCGGTGGCTACATGGCTTTGGGCGAAGGTCTGATTGACAAGGACGGCACCCGGCATCGTATGGCCGGGCTTTTGGGGCTGGTCACGTCCTACGAAAAGCGAAAGTTCAACCTCGGGTATCGCCGGGCGGAACTGCTGACGGCGATGCCCGGATTTGCTGCCGGAACCGCGTTGCGCGGGCATGAGTTCCACTATTCCTCGATCATCGAACAACCAGATGCTCCGCTGGCGCGGGTTTTCGACGCTGAAGGCGCGGAAGGGCCGCAAACCGGATCGGTGCGCGGCAATGTGACCGGTACGTTTTTTCACCTGATCGCCGAGGCCGTGGCATGAGCGGGTTCGTCTCGTTTATCGGGTCGGGACCCGGTGATCCGGAACTGCTGACGCTCAAGGCGGTGGACCGGATGCAAAAGGCCGATGCGGTTTTGTTCGACGACCTGAGCAGTGGCCCGATCCTGACCCATGCGCGCGAGGAGGCCGACTTGGTTGGCGTGGGCAAGCGGGCAGGCCGCCCCTCGCCCAAGCAAGACCACGTGAGCCGACTGTTGGTGGATTACGCAAAGACTGGCGCGCGCGTTGTGCGGCTGAAGTCCGGCGACGGCGGATTGTTCGGACGGCTGGAAGAGGAACTTCTTGCGCTGCGGGCTGCCGGTGTCGATTATGAGATCATTCCGGGCATCCCGTCCGCTGTTGCGGCGGCAGCGGCGGCAGGCATTCCCCTGACCCGACGACTGACAGCACGTCGCGTGCAATTCGTCACCGGCCACGACGTCAGCGGGCAACTTCCAGACGACCTGAATCTGCCTGCGCTTGCTGATCCTCAGGCAACCACCGTGGTGTTCATGGGCAAGCGGACATTCCCATTGCTGGCCGAGGCCCTGCATCGGCACGGCCTGCCGCTGGATACTCCGGCATTGATGGCCGAATCCGTTTCGACGCCCGAGCAATCGCTGCTCCGGTCAACGGTTGGCGCGCTGTCGGACAAGTTGGGTGCCGCGGTCGGCAAGGCCCCAGCCCTTATCCTATTTGGGCCTCTGGCGGAGTTCGACGATGTTTGAACTGACCCTGATCGGCATCGGCACCGGCAACCCCGACCATGTGACCTTTCAAGGCGCGCAGGCGATCCGAGATGCCGACCTGATCCTGATCCCCCGAAAGGGTGAGAACAAAGCCGATCTGGCTGGGCTGCGCGAGGACATCATAGCGCGGGTTGCCGATGCGCAACCTAAAGTCGCCTATTTCGACATTCCCAAGCGCCGGGCTGATGACGGTTATCTGCGCGGTGTGGACGAATGGCACGACGCCATTGCCGAACGCTGGACGGCAGCGATTGCTGATCACACTGGGGCGAAGAAAGTTGGATTGCTGATCTGGGGCGACCCGTCGCTCTATGACAGTGCGTTGCGGATTGCCGCGCGCCTGAAACCGCGCCCTGAAATGCGCGTTATCCCCGGCATCACTGCTTTACAGGCATTGACCGCAGCGCATGCGATACCGATCAACGAGATTGGCGCGCCGTTCGTGGTTACGACCGGACGGCGCATCCGCGACGAAGGCTTGCCCGCAGCCGCTGACAAGGTTGCGGTCATGCTGGACGGCGAATGTTCCTTCCAGAACCTTGAGATGGCCGATTATGACATTTGGTGGGGCGCCTATGTCGGCATGAATGAAGAAATCCTGATCCACGGCCCGCTCGCTGACGTCTCGGACGAGATCCTGGCGACCCGCGCCAGGGCACGGGCCGATCACGGATGGATCATGGATATCTACTTGCTTGCAAAGCGCCCGGCCTGACGGCGTCACCTTGAGCTGCGCACGAGATTGTGAGTGCGCAAATGGCTGAATTTCTGGCATAAAACGCCCACCAGAAACTGGGGGCGACGCCATGAAACTGAAACTGGCCACATTGGCCTTGCTGGCAGCGCCCGCCTGGGCGGAAGATCTGCAACCGCGACCGGGATGGGAGGTTTTGTCGACCGGCAAGCCCTATGACGCACTGGTGTCGGATACGGTATCGGCTATCAAAGACGGTGGGTTGATCGTGGTCACGCAGGCTGGTCCGACAAAAGCAGCGGCAGCGCGTGGCATCACAATACCCGGCAACCGGGTGATCGGGGCCTTCAACAACGATTATGCGGTGCGTGTTCTCGAGACTTCGACCGCAGCGATGATCGAAGCGCCGATCCGGTTTTATGTAACCGAGAACGCGGATGGATCTGCAACCCTGTCCTACAAAACGCCAAGCTTTGTATTTGATCCTTATACCGACGATGGCGGGGATGAATTGCGCAATATTGCGGCAGAACTGGACAAAACGTTTCACGCCATTGCGCAACAGGCCGTCAAATAGTCACACTGCTGTGATCTGGCTTGCGTCCAGGACCGGGCTCCGCAATCTGCTCCGACAAGAACAACTTCGGAGCATGACTGATGCAGGACCTAGCGCCCCGTGCCGCTGATCTACTGGCCCAACGCTTGTACGAAGCGGGGTGCCGCCACGCGTTCGGAATGCCCGGCGGCGAAGTTCTGACGCTGGTGGATGCGCTGGAACAGGCCGGTATTACGTTTCATCTGGCCAAGCATGAGAACGCCGCTGGTTTCATGGCCGAAGCCGTGCATCACCGCGACGGTGCGCCCGCCATTCTGGTGGCAACGCTTGGACCGGGCGCAATGAACGGAATCAATGTGGTCGCCAATGCGTTGCAAGACCGGGTGCCAATGATCGTGCTGACCGGCTGCGTCGATGCGGATGAGGCGCTGACCTATACCCATCAGGTCATGGACCACAGCCAAGTTTACCAGTCGATCACCAAGGGGACATTCCTGTTGACGGCTCAAGGTGCCGATGTCGTCGCGGACAAGGCGGTGTCGCTGGCAAATCAACCGCGCCCAGGGCCGGTTCACATCGACGTTCCGATCTCGGTTGCGGATACGCGCGTGTCCGGTGTCAAACGCCGTCGCCTTGCGAAAGTCGCGCCGGTTTCACCGGGGGGCGAGTGTCTTGAAAAGGCCCGGCGCTGGGTGGCTGAGGCCGAGCGGCCTTTGGCAATTGTCGGGCTCGACGTGATGTATGACGATTCGCGCAGCGTCGTTCAGGCGTTTCTGGAGCATTTCGGCATACCCTTTGTCACAACCTACAAGGCCAAGGGCATCGTGCCCGAAGACCATCCATTGTGTCTGGGTGGCGCGGGTCTTTCACCGTTAGCCGACAAACATCTGGTGCCTTTGGTCGAACAAGCCGACATGGTGTTGTGTCTGGGCTACGACCCGATCGAAATGCGCCCTGGCTGGCGCGAGATCTGGGACCCTGAAGACAAGCGCGTCATCGACATCTCGGCCGTGGTCAATGACCACTATATGCATCAGGCCGGACTGCATCTGGTCGCGGATACCGGATCAACGCTCGAAGCAATAGCAAAGGGCAATCCGGCGCGCGAAGCCTGGCCCGGCAATGAACCGGAGGCTGTCAAAGCGGCGCTGGCCCAGGCGTTTCCGACGGATGAGGAATGGGGACCAGCAGCCGTGATCGCCGAAACCCGCGATGCTCTGCCACGCGAGACGCTGGCGACCGCCGACAGCGGCGCGCATCGCATCTTGCTGAGCCAGATGTGGACCTGTTCAGAAGAACGTGGGTTGATCCAGTCCTCGGCCCTTTGCACCATGGGCTGCGCAGTACCGATGGCCATCGGCTTGAAACTGGCAGAACCGGATCGACCCGTCATCAGTTTTTCCGGCGATGCCGGGTTCCTTATGGTTGCGGGAGAGCTGTCGACCGCTGCCGAGATGGGGGGCAACCCGATCTTTCTGGTCTTTGTCGACGCCAGCCTCGCGCTGATCGAATTGAAACAGAGGCAGCGGCAGATGGGCAACCGGGGCGTCGATTTCGACCGCCATGACTTTGCCGCGCTGGGGCGCGCATTCGGTGGCTATGGACATACGGTCCGCAACCGCTCAGAACTGCGGGCGGCGCTGAAGGAGGCTGTCAAAGCTGACCGTTTCACCGTAATCGCCGCCGAGATCGAGCGTGGGGGATATGATGGCCGAATCTAAGGGACCGCTGCAGGGCGTTAAGGTTCTGGACTTGTCGCGAATTCTGGCCGGACCGACCTGCACGCAATTGCTGGGCGATCTGGGGGCCAGTGTCATCAAAATCGAAAACCCGTCAACGGGCGGCGATGATACCCGGCAATGGGGTCCTCCGTACGCCACCGATGCGGACGGCAACCGGTCCGACCTGAGTGCCTATTTCATGTCGTCGAACCGGAACAAGAAATCCGTGGCGCTGGATATCGCCACCACCGAAGGTCAGGCCGAAATCCGGCGTCTTGCCGCGCAGGCCGATATTCTGATCGAGAATTTCAAACCCGGTGGTCTGGCCAAATACGGGCTGGACTATGCCACGCTGTCCCAGGAGTTTCCGGACCTCGTTTATTGCTCGATCTCGGGCTACGGCCAAACGGGTCCAAACGCATCGAAACCGGGTTACGACCTGATGGCGCAGGGTTATGGCGGGATCATGTCTCTGACCGGTGATCCGCAGGGGTCGCCGATGAAGGTCGGGGTCGGTATCGCGGATGTCATGTGCGGGATGTATGCCTGTGTCGGCATTCTGGCCGCGCTGCGCCACCGGGACCAGACCGGCGAAGGTCAGCAGATCGATCTGGCGCTGGTGGACGCGCAGGTCGCCTGGCTGATCAACGAGGGGGTGAACTACCTGACCTCGGGCAATGTGCCCCAAAGGCGCGGCAACGGGCATCCCAATATCGTGCCATACGAGGTCTATGAAACATCCGACGGCCACGTGATTCTGGCGGTCGGAAATGACGGCCAATTCGGACGGATGTGCGAATTCATTGAGATGCCGGAACTTGCAGAAGACCCGCGATTTGCGACTAATCCGTCAAGGCTGGAACACCGCGACGCGCTAAACGACATTCTGCGGCCCGCAATTCAAACGCGCAGCACCGACGACGTGATTACAGGGCTCGAGGCGCGAAAGGTGCCCGTTGGTCCGGTACGGACCTTGGATCAGGTCTTTGCCAGCGATCAGGTGGCAGCGCGGCAGATGCAGATCTCGATGCAGGCCGATCCGGGACAGGTCGAACTGATCGGGAATCCGCTCAAACTGTCGCGCACACCGGTGACATATCGCAGCGCACCACCGGTCTGCGGGGCGGATACCAAGGCCGTTCTGGCGTCGGATACCCCCTTCGAAGATTGAAACACTCCGCCCATTTAAGCGGCAAGTTGCTGAAACATGTCGTTGAATCGGCGGATTTATTCACTTTTTCCACACACGCGTTTTCACCAATTCGAGAGCAGGGTCGATACTGTTACGACGCCGCTGCACACTCTGTTACATCGAACAGTGTCAAATTTCGCAACCGGATTGGGCCCAAGTATGAAACAAGACGTTTTTGGACAGCTGAACACCCTGACGCATGCGGCAAGTGTCGACGCGTGGGATGGTGTTCTGCTTGGGTTCGTGGCGCATGCAGCCGTCACGCCACAGCATCTTGTCAAGGTGCTGGAGCTTGAGCCCGACTTTGCCCTGGGTCACACGATCAAGGGATTGTTCATGGTCCTGTTGGGCAGGCGCGAGTTGATGCCGGTAGCGGTTGATGCGCTGACAACCGCAAAGATGGCAATGGACCGGCAACCGATCACCGCCCGCGAACGGCTCTATGTCCAGGCGTTGGAGCTTTACCTGGCCGACCTGCCCTCGCAAGCCGTACAGAAGTTCGAGGAAATCCTGCGCGCGCATCCCGACGACACGCTGGCGATGAAGCTCAGCCATGCAATTCGGTTTGTTTTGGGTGATGTCGGGGGTATGCGTCGCTCGATCGAGCGCGTCCTGCCCGCTTACGCGCCAGACCACCCGGGCCGCGGATACCTGCTGGGCTGCCATGCCTTTGCGCTCGAGGAAACCGGCGCCTATGAAATGGCCGAGATCACCGGACGGCAGGCATTGTGGCTGGCCGCCGATGACGCTTGGGGATTGCACGCGGTTGCCCATGTGCACGAGATGAAGGGCAATGCGCAACTGGGTCTTGACTGGCTGGCCGGGCGCGAAGACGCTTGGGCACATTGCAACAATTTTCGCTATCACGTCTGGTGGCACAAGGCGTTGATGCATCTGGATCTCGGTCAGGACGATCAGGTGATCGCGCTTTATGACACCCACATCCGTCAGGACAAATCCGACGACTATCGCGATATCTCGAACGCGACCTCGCTGCTGTCGCGGCTCGAGCTTGAAGGCGTGGACGTCGGCAACCGCTGGGAAGAACTGGCGGATCTGAGCGCCAGCCGAACCGAGGATGGCTGTCTGATCTTTGCCGACCTGCACTATCTTCTGGCCCTGACAGGCGACAAGCGTGCAGACGCAACCGGAAAGATATTGCAGCGAATCCAAAAGGATGCGCAGCGCAACCAGGGCGACACTCCGATCCGCATGTCCGATCCGGGCATTGCCGCCGCCAAGGGGCTGGAAGCCTTTGGTGATGGTCTTTACGGCGCGGCGTTCGACTTTTTGTCGACTGCGCGTGATGGTTTGCAACTGGCAGGTGGCAGCCACGCCCAACGTGATGTATTCGAGCGCATCACAATCGATTCCGGCCTGCGCGCGGGCCGTCTGGATGCGGTCGAGCGCATTCTGGACGACCGCCGCGCCAAGCGCGCCGGGGGCGAGGACAATTACGCACTTGCGCGCCGCGCATTGATCGACGCGGCCCGCGACAACGGCGACGCACAAAGCGTTCCGGCTGAATAACAAAACAAAAAGACCAAAGAAGGACAGAACCCGTATGGCGACTTTATCGCCCGCTTCTGATTTTGCACCTGTGGCGACCCCGGCGGCCGCCCCTGCCCGCACGCGCGACCCACGCCTGGATTTCTATCGCGGTATCGCGATGTTCATCATCCTCGTCGCCCACATCCCGAACGACCCCTGGGCCAAGTGGATCCCAGCTCGGTTCGGGTTCTCGGACGCGACCGAGATTTTTGTGTTCTGCTCGGGCATGGCTTCGGCCATCGCCTTTGGCGGTGCCTTTGCGCGCAAGGGCTGGTGGATGGGCACGGCCCGCGTGTCCTTCCGCATCTGGCAGGTCTACTGGGCGCATATCTGCCTGTTCTTCTTTGTCGCCATGACAATGGCCGCGCTGAACCAGAGCGGCCTGTTCGAGAAAAACTATATCTCGTCGCTGAACCTGCAGCATTTCTTCAACGACCCCGCGCCGCAGATGGTCGGGTTGTTCACGCTGACATATGTGCCGAATTATTTCGACATCCTGCCGATGTATCTGGTGGTGCTGGCGATGATGCCCCTGGTCATGGGCCTGTCGCGGGTCGGGTTCTGGGCGGTTGCCTTGGCGTCGGTCTCGCTGTGGCTCGTGGCCCAAACAGACGTGTTGGACCTGCCGGCCGAGCCATGGTCGGATCGTCAGTGGTTCTTCAACCCGTTCGGTTGGCAGTTGTTGTTCTTCACCGGGTTCGCCTTCATGCGCGGCTGGATACCTGCTCCGCCGGTGTCAAAAACACTGATCTGGGCCGCCGCGCTGTTCCTGATAATCTCGATGCCCTTCGGCTCGTGGAAGGTCTTTTCCTGGATCAACGCCGCGGCCCCTGATCTGGCCGAAGAAATCCGCAAGGTCTGGCCGATCACCAAAGAGTTCCGCGACAAGACCGATTTCGGCCTGTTCCGCTATCTGCACTTCCTGTCACTCGCCTATATGGGCTGGGTCGCAGCGGGCGAGCACGGCCATCGTCTGATCGCAACTGGTCAGGGCGCTGCGGCAAAGGTCTGGCAATTCCTGCTGACCGTCATCACCAAAGTCGGGCAGCAATCGCTGGCGGTGTTCGTTTTTTCGATGGCAGCCGCGCGACTTATCGGCGTCGGACTGGACCTGAGTGGGCGGGATGTTGCCAGTGTTTTTGTCGCCAACATGATTGGCTTTGCGATGATCATCGGCGTGGCTTATCTGGCCGCCTGGTTCAAGTCACAACCTTGGAAGACGAAGAAATGAATTTTACACGGCGCGCATTCCTGGCTTCTTCAACGGCCCTGGCCCTGGCTCCCTCGGCCTATGCTACCGGCGGCGAGGTGCCCTTTGACCACAAGGACGTGATCGCGATGGCCCGCGATCTGGCCAGTCGCCCCTATGCCGAGCGCGAGATGGTCCCGCAGGAATGGCAGGACCTGACCTATCAGCAGTACCGCTCGATCCGGTTCCGGCTGGACCGTGCGCTGTGGTACGAGACCGAAACGCCGTTCAATGTCGATTTCTTTACTCCTGGCCTGTATTTCCCGCGCACGGTGAAAGTGTCCACGGTCGAGGACGGAATGACCAAGCCCGTCACGTTCGACCTGTCGATGTTCGACAAGTCCGAAGATGTGCCGGAACTGCCCATCGACGACACGCTGGGGTTCTCGGGCCTGCGTCTGAGGACCGAGATGCATCGCCCCGGCAAAACCGATGAGTTCTGCGTCTGGCAGGGGGCCAGCTATTTCCGTGCCATTGGTTTGCACGAAGTCTATGGCCTGTCCGCGCGCGGTCTGGCGCTGAAAACCGGTGACCCCGAAGGCGAAGAATTTCCCGAATTCATCCGGTTCTGGCTGGAACGCCCCGAACCCGGTCAACGCAATATGGTCGTACACGCGCTGATGGACAGCCCCAGCGTTGCCGGAGCTTACAGGTTCAACGTCACGGCGGGTGCAGACTGCATCATGGATGTCGAGGCAACGCTGTTCCCGCGTGAGGAGCTGCCCCATGTAGGAATCGCGCCGGGCACGTCGATGTTCCTGTTCGATCAGACCAACCACAGCCGTTTTGACGACTTCCGCCCCGCTGTTCACGACAGCGATGGGTTGCTGATCCGCAATGGCGCTGGTGAGGTGATCTGGCGGCCACTGGCCAACCCGACTCGCCTGCAATTCTCGTCCTTTGTGGATACCAACCCTGCGGGCTTTGGTCTGATGCAGCGCAAGCGCGCGTTCTCGGACTACGCCGATCTTGAGGCGAATTACCACAAACGCCCCGGTCTGTGGGTCGAACCGAACGGAGATTGGGGCAAGGGTGCCGTCACGCTGGTCGAAATTCCCGCCGATCAGGAGATCTACGACAATATCGTCGCTTATTGGCGTCCGGCCGAGCCCTATGCCGCCGGCAGCCAGGTCGATCTGTCCTATCGCCTGATCTGGGGGGATGAGCCGCAGCGCACCCCGATGCCGCGCGTGATCAACACCGCAATGGGTGAAAACACCTTTGGCGAGGGCCGCCTGGCCGTGATTGATTTTGAACCCAGCGCTCTGTTCGACGATCTGGACGCGGTTACGATCTTTGCCAACTCGCCCCACGCAGAAACATCGGACGGCGTTTTGCAGCGCAACCCCGACACCGGCGGCGTGCGCCTTGCCTTCTCGTTCGAACCGGGTGAGCGCGACCATGTCGAACTGCGCGCGCAACTGCTGGTCGGTAAACAACCCGCATCCGAGGTCTGGCTGTACCGGTGGACCACATGAGCCATGATCTGCGCATAATGCCGCCCGAGGCCCCTCTGGCGATGCCCGCGCAGGATTTCAGCGCCGGGTTCCGCGATGCGCAGGTGCCATCAGGGCCCGCGCGCCGGTCGGCAGGGTTCTGGCGCGCGCTGGCGTTCTCGCCCGCGATGGCGGCAACGCTGGGACTGCTGTGGGTCATGAGCGACTGGTTCGGGGCCGAAGGGATCAACCTGATCGAAGGCATCCTGCTGACGCTGATTTCGTTCAACTTCTTCTGGATTTCCTTCACGGTCTGCACTGTGCTGCTGGGGATGGTCTCGCTGTCTCGACAGGAACCGCCAAAACGACAGGGTCGCGCGCAGCCTTTGCGGGTGGCGCTGTTGATGCCGGTCTATAACGAGGTGCCGTGGAACGTGCTGGGCAATGCACGCACCATGCTTGAAGACCTGCGCCTGCGTGGCGGTCAGCACTACTATGCCATGTTCATCCTGTCCGACACCCGCGACCCCGAGATTGCGGCACAGGAGCAAGCCAGTATCGAGGCTCTGCGTACAACGCTCGCCCCGGGGTTGGAGCTTTACTACCGCCGCCGTGCCGAAAATACCGATCGCAAAGTCGGCAATATCGCGGATTGGGTCAGCCGATGGGGTGCCGATTGGGATGCGATGCTGGTGCTGGACGCTGACAGCTTGATGACCGGTCGCGCCATCCTGCGGCTGACGGATTCTCTGGCCCGCGATCCCGGTGCGGGCCTGATCCAAAGCTATCCGCAACTGATCGGCGCGCAGTCGGTCTTTGCCCGGATGCAGCAATTCGCAAACGGTGTCTACGGCATCGCATTTGCCGAAGGTCTGGCCCGCTGGTGCGGGCAAGAGGGCAACTATTGGGGCCACAACGCGATCATCCGCACTCGGGCCTTTGCCTCGTGCGCAGGGCTGCCCAAGCTGCGGTCCTTCGGTGGGCAGGACAAGCTGATCATGAGCCACGATTTCGTCGAGGCCGGTCTTTTGCGCCGGGCTGGCTGGGGCGTGCGGTTCCTGCCCCGCATTCGCGGCTCGTACGAAGAAACTCCGCCCACGCTGATTGACCACGCTCTGCGGGATCGTCGCTGGTGTCAGGGCAACCTGCAACATCTGAAACTGCTGGGCTCAGTCGGGTTCCGGGCCGTTTCGCGCTTCCACATGTTCCATGGTGCGGTCGGGTATCTGATGTCGCCGCTTTGGTTTGCGCTGCTGGTGATGTGGGCCCTGATCGGTCAGGGTAAGGATGCATCGGTTCTGCACTATTTCAGCCCCGACAATCCGCTGTTTCCGCAATGGCCCGAGATGTCTGAAACGCGCCATGTGCTGATCATTCTGGTGATGTACGCGATGCTGCTGGCCCCCAAGGTGCTTGGTGTTCTGGCCTTACCGCTCAGCGGCGTCCGGTATTCCGAATTCGGCAGCGGGCAGCGCTTTTTCACCTCGTTCCTGGCCGAGGTTGTTTTGTCGATCCTCTATGCCCCGATCCTGATGGTGCAACAGATGATCGCCGTGTTCCGCACCGCTTTCGGCATTCAACGCGGCTGGTCGCCTCAGGCGCGCGACGGTGGCACCTATGGCTTGCGCACGCTGGTCCTGTGTCACGCACTAGAAACCGTCAGCGGCTTGGCCCTGACCGCAGGTATTCTGGCCGGTCTGGTCTCCGTGTGGCTGGCCCCGATTGCCATAAGCCTGGCGCTCGCCATTCCGCTATCGGCGCTCAGCGGAGTTTCGGCTGGGGCTGCACGGCAGATGCTTGGCATGCGCGAAGACGTCAAAGAACCCGCCATCACGCGGTCGGCGCGTCATTATCGGGATGAGTTGAAGCGGCTTGTCGAAGGCAAGGGCACGATGACCCCGGCAGAGTGATCAGCTGCCGGGCAACCCCTCGTACCAGTCCACGATCATGTCCGCCCAACCGGTTGGCACACTGTGCCCTCCGGGAAACAGCGCGAACTCCAGCGTTCCACCTTCGGCGCATCCGGTCCACTTACGACGCATGAACTGATCCGTTTGACCAAACCCCGAGGGCTTGGTGTCGGCGCATTCATTCGCCTCGCGCCAGATTTCCAGACCCGCAAAGATATCGCCCTGATGAAATCTGCCTCCGCCCAGAATTCGACCCTCTAGGGGCACCACATTGTCAGTCCATCCATGAGTGTGAAACAACCGCACCGGGCCTGCGCAGTCTTCGGGATGTGGGCGCCAGAACCCGCCAGAGACCGGCACATAGGCCGAGAACGTCTCGGGCGCGTCACAGGCAAGGTAGTAGACCATGAAGGCACCGGCGGAAAACCCGCCCAGCATGACGCGATCGGAATCGATCCCGAAGCGGTCTGCCGCGTCCTGTACAACTTCGGTCAGAAATGCGGTCTCGTCGCGCCCTTCCCATCCGGGATAGAAATTCCAGCTTTGCCGCCCGTTTCGCATCGCCCCTTCCGGGGCCATGACCGCATAACCACGGTCCAACAGGGGCTCGACCATTCCCCGGTTCTTCATCGTCCCACTGCCGGTTCCGCCATATCCGTGCAGGAACACCACAAGCGGGGGATTGTCCGCTTTGGGCAGCTCGATCTGATAACCGCCGTTTTCGGTTTCGCACATACCTTCATCCGGGCCGCATGCGGCCTGCGCGGATTGTGCGGACAGGGCCAGACAGACGGCCAGACAGGGTTTCCAGGTCATCAAACGTTTCCCTCGTAATCTCGAACCGGTAATCCGGCGCGAACCCAACCCGGCCCCGCAGCCGAACCCAACATGCCCTCGGGCACATCTATGATCTGCGCGAACCCGGCCTCGGTCAATCGGTTGCTAAGCCGGGCTGAACGGACACCCCGCGCACAAATCAAGGCCACGGGCCGATCCATATCGCCCGATACCAGATCAGAGAGAGCCTGCGCAAAATCCTCGCGCCGCATGTCCAGCGGGTGGGCACCTTCGCCGATACCGGTGGCCTGCCATTCATCCGGGGTTCGGATATCAACCAGCAGGATGCCGCCCGACACGGCCTGTGCGTGTGCCTGCACCACATCAAGACGCCCACCGGCGTAGTCAGGCGGGATCAGGCGGTACTGGCGAATGGCGAAGCCCCCGACCAAGGCCGCCCCTGCCCCCGCAAGGACCCATCGCCGTGTCTGTTTCGCCGTTTTCACCACGCAGCCCGCTCTTGTTTCTCTTTCCGGGTTTCTAGCACATGAGAGACCAATCTTCGCGTCCGAAAATCGCGCGCCCAGATCAAGTTCCTGTCAACTTGAGCGGCACCCCGCGCGACCGGAAACAACGTCGCAGCCACCCTGAAAGACTTGCAATATCTGGACAGTCATAAAATTATCCTTACTAATTCAGTCCATCCTGACCGCTAAGACCGGAGTATCGCAATTGTCCCTATTCCTCATCGCGGCCCTTCCTTTTCTCGGAGCTGTCTTTCCCGCCCTGCTGATCCGCGCAGGCCGGAACGCGGCGGCTTCGGCGGCGGGTTTGACCTCGTTTCTGGCGTTGATGGGGCTACTGCTTCACATTCCGAGCGTGATGCGTGGCGACGTGGTAACCGCCCGGTTCGACTGGATACCCGGGCTTGGCCTGAACGCCAACTTCATGCTGGACGGGCTGGGGTTCCTGTTCGCGCTGCTGATCTTGGGGATTGGCCTGCTGATCATCCTCTACGCGCGGTTCTACCTGTCGCGCGAGGATCCGATGGGGCAGTTCTATACCTACCTGCTGCTGTTTCAGGGCGCGATGGTGGGGATCGTTCTGTCGGACAACGTCCTTCTTTTGCTTATTTTCTGGGAGCTTACCTCACTAAGTTCATTCCTTCTGATCGGCTATTGGAAACACCTTCCCGAAGGACGGCAAGGCGCGCGCATGGCACTGGCCGTTACCGGGTCGGGCGGGCTGGCGATGATCGCCGGCATGCTGATTCTGGGCAATATCGTGGGCTCCTATGATCTGAGCGTCATTTTGCAGAACAAAGACCTGATCCAGGCGTCACCCTATTACCTGCCTGCACTGATCCTGATCCTTCTGGGCTGCTTCACCAAGTCGGCGCAGTTCCCGTTCCACTTCTGGCTGCCGCATGCCATGGCGGCACCAACGCCTGTCTCGGCCTATCTGCATTCGGCTACGATGGTGAAGGCCGGGCTGTTCCTGATGGCGCGGATGTGGCCGGTTCTGGCTGGAACGGATGCGTGGTTCTACATCGTTGCCACCACGGGTCTGGTGACCATGCTGATCGGCGCAGTGATTGCGCTGTTCAAGGATGATCTAAAGGCGCTGTTGGCGTTTTCGACCGTGTCGCATCTGGGCCTGGTGACCATGTTGCTGGGCTTTGGCACCAAATTCGCCGCTGTCGCCGCCGTGTTCCACATCATCAACCACGCGACTTTCAAGGCTGCCCTTTTCATGACCGCCGGGATCGTGGACCACGAGACCGGAACGCGCGACATCAAAAAACTGGGCGGCCTGCGCCACCTGATGCCGATTTCCTTCACGATAGGTACGGTCGCAGCACTTTCGATGGCTGGCCTGCCCCCGTTGAATGGGTTCCTGTCGAAAGAAATGATGCTTGAGGAAACGGTCCACACGACGTGGCTGAACTCTCACTATCTGGTCCCGGGACTGGCGCTGTTGGCGGCGCTGTTTTCGGCTGCCTACTCCTTCCGATTTATTGCCCACGTATTCCTCGGCCCGCAGCGCGATGACTATCCGCACGCCCCGCACGACCCGCCCGTTGGCCTGTGGCTTGCCCCGGCCTTCCTTGTGGTGCTTGTCGTCTTGATCGGCCTGTATTCAGCGGCAATTGTCGGTCCGCTGGTTGCGGTCGTCTCGAGCGCGGTGATAGGGGGCGAGAAGCTGCCCTATTATTCGCTGAAGCTGTGGCACGGATTTACCCCCGCGCTCTACATGTCCGCCGTTGCGACGCTGGGCGGTTTGTTCCTGTTGTCGCTGCACAAACATGGCGAGAAACTGTGGAACGCCCTGCCGCGCCCCGAAGCCAAGACAATCTTCGAAGCGATTATCCACGCCTTTACCCGGCTCAGCCGCTGGATCACCGACGAATTGCACAACGGCGTTCTTAGCCGCTATGCGATTATCTTCGTCGCCTTCACCGTCGGACTTGGGTACTACGCCTATTCAACCGGCACAATTGGTGTCGAGACCCGGGTTCCCCTGCCAGCGCAGGTGATCCCGATCATCGGCTGGATTTGCCTTGTCGGCGCGACGTTGGCGATCATGTGGTTCCACCGCAACCGCCTGCTGTCGCTTGTGCTGATCGGCGTTGTGGGTCTGATCGTGTCGATGGCGTTCAACTACCTGTCGGCCCCCGACCTGGCGCTGACGCAGATTTCGGTCGAGGTGGTGACGATGATCCTGCTGCTGTTGTCGCTGAATTTCCTGCCAACCGAAACGCCGTGGGACAGCTCCGCCGGGCGCCGGTGGCGGGACGCGGCAATCTCGGTCGTGGCTGGTATTGGCGCCGGAGGGTTGATCTACGCCCTGATGATGCGCGACTTCGCCTTCCCGACGATTTCGGACTTCCATCTGGCGAACTCGTACAAAGGTGGTGGCGGCACCAATGTCGTCAACGTCATCCTCGTGGACTTCCGCGGCTTTGATACCTTTGGCGAGATCATCGTTCTGGGCATCGCTGCGCTGATCATCTTTGCCCTGACCGAGTCGGTTCTGAATTCGAACGTGCGCAGCTATTTGCTGAACCGCAAGCCGCACTGGCCGCAATCCGGCGACTCGCATCCGCTGATGATGGTGGTGGCAACTCGGGTGATGATGCCGATTGCGCTGATGGTCGGGGCCTACATCTTTTTCCGCGGTCACAATCAGCCGGGCGGTGGTTTTATCGCCGGTCTGATCGTGGCGATTGCGTTCCTGATGCAATATATGGCCAGCGGCTACACCTGGGCGATCGAGCGGCAGAGGTTCTACTATCACGGCACCATCGGCTGGGGCGTATTGATCGCTGCGGCGACCGGGCTGGGTGCCTGGTTCAACGAACGGCCCTTCCTGACCAGCGATTTCGGCTATATCCATTGGCCACCGCTGGAAGAGTTTGAATGGGCCACCGCCATCCTGTTTGACACAGGCGTGTTCCTGGCCGTTCTGGGCGCGGTCATGCTGGCGCTCGACAGCCTGTCACGGTTTGCATGGCAACCGGGCATAGCACAAGAATTCCCGATGGATATCAACCCGCTGCGGGACGATCCACCGGAAGAAGAACAAGACAAGGAGCAGGCCTGATGGAAGCGCTCTTAGCCTCTGCCGTGGGCGTCATGACAGCCGCCGGAATTTTCCTGATCCTGCGCCGTCGCACATTTCCGGTCATTCTGGGGCTGTCCCTGATTACCTATGCGGTGAACGTTTTCCTGTTCGCAACCGGTCGGTTGGCGCTGAACGCGCCGGCTGTGCTGAACAAATATAAAGAGGTGCCTTATACCGATCCGTTGCCACAGGCGCTGGTCCTCACCGCCATCGTGATCTCTTTCGGGATGACGGCGGTGATCGTGATGATCTCGCTCAGCGCTTACCTGTCCGCGAAGGATGACCATATCGACATGACCGCGCAGGACAGCGTAGACGCGCCGGGAGAAGACGCATGAACCACTGGATCGTTGCGCCGATCGTCCTGCCCGCGATCCTCGCCCCGTTCATCATCATGGTCTTGCGGTATCACCTGGACCTGCAACGTATCTTTTCGGTCGCGGGTGTTGTCGGCCTGTTGGGCATTGCGCTGACGATCACCGCGCAGGCCGCTGGCGGCGATATTCAGGTCTATGAACTGGGCGACTGGCCCGCGCCGTTTGGTATCGTTCTGGTGCTGGACAGATTGTCGGCGATGATGGTGCTGCTGACCGCATTGCTGGCGTTGCCGATCGTTCTCTATGCCATTGCATCGGGCTGGGACGGGCGTGGAAAGCACTTTCATGCCCTGTTCCATTTCCAGTTGATGGGCGTCTGCGGCGCGTTTCTGACCGGTGACGCCTTCAACCTGTTTGTTTTCTTCGAAGTCCTGCTGATTGCGTCCTACGGATTGATGACCCATGGCGGCGGTGCGGTGCGCCTGAAAGCGGGCGTACAATATGTGGCCTATAACCTGCTGGGCTCGACCCTGTTCCTGTTCGCGCTGGGGACGCTTTATGCGGTAACCGGAACGCTGAACATGGCCGATCTGGCCGTCAAGGTCGCCGAGATCCCGCCAGAGGACACCGCATTGCTGCGGGTCGGCGCAGTGTTGCTCTTGCTGGTTTTCTGCATCAAGGCCGCCGTTTTGCCGCTGCATTTCTGGCTGCCTGCAAGCTATGCCAACGCGCCTTTGCCGGTCGCCGCCCTGTTTGCAATCATGACCAAGGTGGGGGCCTATTCGATCATTCGGGTTGATACGATGATCTTTGGCCCCGACGTCGTCGTCACCCAAGGGCTGCTGGGCGAATGGTTGCAACCCGCCGCGCTGTTGACACTTGCCATTGGGGCCATTGGCATCCTTGGCTCGCAACATATCGCCCGGATGGTGGCCTTTTGCGCGATTGCCTCGATGGGGACATTGCTGATCGCCATCTCTCTGTTCACCCCCCAGGCAACCGCAGCAGCGCTTTACTATGTCTTCCACTCGACGCTGGCGACGGCCCTGCTGTTTCTGGTTGCCGATCTGGTTATGGAGCGGCGCAACGGGGTCATCACCCCCGCTCAGCCGATCCCTCAGAGTGGTCTGATTTCGGCGCTGTTCTTCGTTGGCGCAATCGCGATGGCCGGGATGCCGCCACTGTCGGGCTTCATCGGCAAACTTCTGGTTCTGGACGCTGCGCGCGACGCGCCTGATGCCAATGCGGTCTGGGCGGTGATCCTGATCGGCTCATTCGTGACCATTGTCGGTCTGGCCCGCGCAGGCACGCTGATCTTCTGGAAAAGTCACGATGTGCAGGTCATTCCCCGCCCCGAACCGCAGGACACGGACGAGGCAGAGCCGCAAGTTGCGCCCGAGCCGCAACCGGGTCTGGCCTTTACATCAGTCTTTGCACTGGTTCTGGGCCTGGGGTTACTGACCTTGTTTGCGGGCCCTGCGCTCGAATACACTCAGAAGACCGCCATGCAATTGTTCAATCCTGATGATTACATCTCGGCCGTTTTGGGGAGGGAAGAGTAATGAAGCTGCTGCACAGAATTTTCCCCCACCCGCATCTGACATTTCTGCTGACGCTGGTCTGGATGCTGCTGGCGAATTCGCCATCGCTGAACTCGCTTGTCTTTGGCTTGATGCTGGGGATCATCATCCCGTTCATCACCCAACCCTATTGGCCGGACCGGCCCAAGCTGCGCAACTGGCCGATGGTGGTCGAATATATCCTTGTCGTTCTGTGGGACATCGTGATGGCCAACATCACGGTTGCCCGCATCATCCTGTTCAAACGCGATGCAGACCGGCAACCCAACTGGGTGTGCATCCCGCTCGAGCTGCGCACGCCCGAGGCGATCACGGTTCTGGCGGGCACGATCACCATGACGCCGGGCACGGTCAGTTGCGACCTGTCTGCGCAAGGCCATAACCTGCTGGTCCATTGCCTTGACGCCGCTGACACCGACGCAGTTCGGGATCAGATCAAAAGCCGCTACGAGCGCCGCCTGATGGAGATTTTCGAATGATCATGTTTGCGACCTATTTTGCCTTTGGCTGTTTTGGCGCGGCAATCATGATGTGCCTGTGGCGGATCATAACCGCAGAAGGGGTCGGCACCCGCGTTCTGGCGCTGGATACGATGGTGATCAACACCATTGCCTTGATGATCCTTTACGGCCTGAGGCTGGGGACCGAAATTTTCTTCGAGGCCGCCATGATCATCGCAATGCTGGGTTTTGTCTCAACCGTGGCTTACGCGCGCTTTATGCTGCGCGGTAATATCATCGAGTGAGGGCGGTATGGATTTCCTGTTCGAATTTTTGATCGCGTTCTTCCTGATCGTCTCGGGCATCTTCGGCTTTGTCGGCTCGTTCGGCATGATCAAGCTGAAAGACCCCATGTCACGACTGCACGCGCCGACCAAGGCGACGACGTTGGGCGTGGGCGGTGTGCTGCTTGCCTCGATCTGTCACTCGATCCTGCTGGAAGATCATGCGTCCCTGCACGAGTTGCTGATCACGCTGTTCCTGTTCCTCACGGCCCCGATCACGGCTCTGTTCATTGCCAAATGGCACATTCATCGCCATGAAAAGCCAGAGGATCTGCCGGACGCGGGCGAGGACGAGCTTTGGGCTACCCACGCGGTCGAACAGGTCGAGGACGTTCCAGACCACAGCACGAACTGAATACAATGCACACTCCGCCGCTGCCCCTGACCCGCGATCTGGTTCTGATCGGTGGGGGGCACACGCACGCTCTGGTTCTGCGCAAATGGGGGATGAACCCATTGCCCGGTGCACGGGTGACGGTCATCAACCCCGGTCCGACTGCGCCCTATTCCGGGATGCTGCCAGGATATGTTGCCGGGCATTATCAACGACCCGAGTTGGATATCGACCTGATCAAACTTGCGCGTTTTGCCGGTGCCCGCGTTCTGCTTGGCGCCGTTCAGGGAATAAACACGGATGCCCGTAAGGTTCACGTTCCCGGATATCCGCCTGTGTCGTTCGATGTCGCCTCGGTCAACGTGGGGATCACATCGGACATGCCTGCACTGCCCGGGTTTTCCGAACACGCGGTATCCGCCAAACCGCTCGGCGCATTTGCCGCCAGATGGGCTGCGTATCTGGCCGGTGAAAGCCCCGCTGCGGTCGCGGTCATTGGCGGCGGTGTCGCCGGGGTCGAGTTGGCGATGGCCATGGCCCACGCCCTGCGCGCCAAGGGGCGCAAGGCCCAAATCACATTGATCGATAGCGCAGAGATCCTGACCACACTGGTGCCCAAAGCGGCGACAACCATTCGCAATACCATGCGGCAGCTAGGTGTAGATGTTGTCGAACATGCCACGATCACCCGCATTTCAGCGGACAGCGTCAGGCTCTCTGATGGTGGCGAAATCTCGGCTGATTTTGTGACCGGGGCCGCCGGAGCGCGACCTTATGATTGGATCGCAAATACGGGTTTGGCGCTCGAGGATGGCTACATCCGCGTGAACGGGCATCTGCAATCCAGTGATCCGGTGATATTCGCCGCCGGAGATTGCGCGCACCTGACCGAAAACCCGCGCCCAAAGGCGGGTGTCTACGCGGTCCGCGAAGCCCCCGTTCTGTTCGACAACCTGCGCGCGGCGCTGGGCGCTGGACGCATGCGGCGCTATGTGCCGCAAAAGGACTACCTGAAACTGATCTCGCTGGGCGGTAAATCCGCCCTGGCCGAACGATTGGGCACGTCGTTCAGCGGACGGATGATGTGGGCCTGGAAGAATCGAATTGACCAGAGCTTCATGGACAAGTTTCGCGACCTGCCACAGATGAAGAGCCCCGCGCTGCCCAAAGAACACGCCGCTGGTCTGGCCGAGGCTTTGGGACATAAGCCCATGTGCGGGGGCTGCGGTGCCAAGGTCGGGCGCGGCGCCTTGCAGGATGCGCTGAGCACCCTGCCCCTACCCGAACGAGACGACGTCACCCCCCTGCCCGGCGACGACGCGGCGCTGCTGACGACCGGGGGCGTACGGCAGGTAATGACTTCGGATCACCTGCGCAGCGTTACGACCGATCCGGTCATAATGACACGGATCGCAGCCGTTCATGCGCTGGGTGATATCTGGGCGATGGGGGCAAGGCCGCAGGCAGCTACTGCCACAGTCATTCTGCCCAGACTGTCGCCCGAATTGCAACGCCGCACGATGTCCGAAATCATGACCGCCGCCAGTAAAGTGATGCGGCAGGCCGGGGCCGAGATTGTCGGCGGGCACAGTTCCATGGGTGACGAGATGACGATCGGCTTTACCCTGACCGGCCTGTGTGAAAGCGACCCGATCACCCTGTCCGGCGGACGCCCGGGCGATGTGCTGATCCTGACCAAACCGCTGGGCAGTGGCATCCTGATGGCCGCCGAGATGGCTGGTCAGGCCGACGGGGCCTGGGTGGCCCGAGCCTATCAGCAAATGATCCAACCGCAGGGCGAAGCTTCACGTATATTGGCCAAAGCCCATGCGATGACCGATGTGACCGGGTTTGGCTTGGCCGGGCATTTGCAAGGCATATGCGCCGCGTCAGAGTGCGGGGCAACCCTGGATCCTGACGCCATACCGTTGATGGCTGGCGCGTTGGAACTGAGCCTGCGAGGAGTGCGTTCGACAATTTTCGACGACAACCGTCAACTTTGCCCGGAATTGCCTGGCGGAGGCACGGCGGATCTGCTTTTCGACCCGCAAACCGCTGGTGGGCTATTGGCTGCGGTCGACCCTGACGACGCCCCCAAGTTGCTGACGAAATTGCAAGATGCCGGTTACCCGGCGGCAATCATTGGCCAACTGACCGCCTCGAAGGGACTACGTCTTCAAAGCTGAGCCAACAGTTTCTCGATCCGCATCGCGGCATCTGCAATGCCTTCGCGATCCAAAGCAGAGGCTGTGACCTGCGCCACCACCTCGGCCCCTTGGGCGCGCTGGGATTTGGCGTAGGCGGGATCATAGTGCTGCTCCATCAGGGCACGGGTCAGGGCCGGTTTGTCGTCCGCATCAATCAGCGCCAACCATTCCTCGACGACCACGTGCCCACGATGAAAGCGCAACGGCGAAAGACGGTCACGCAGCCGGTCCCGATCCGAGAGTATGTCGTCATAGGCGTCGACCAGATAGGTCACCCGCGCCTCAATCGGTGCTGAAACCTGAATGCGCGGGGCGGCACACATCGCCGTCCAGAGGCTTGGAGGCAGAATCAGACTGCCGATTTTGGACGATTCAGCCTCGACGACGACCGGGATGGCAGGATCGAGCTTGCACAAAGCCCCGGCGACAGCGGACTCAAACGCCTTCTGGCTGGGTTGTCCACCCGGCCTTTCGCCCAGCAGTGACCCCCGGTGATTGGCCAGCCCTTCCAGATCCAGAACCTGAACACCACGCGCCTGCAATTGCATCAGGATCTCGGTCTTGGCGGTCCCGGTATAGCCGTCCAGCGCCACCAGACGGTGCGGCAACGGGTCGTCATACAGATAAGTCTTCACCAGACGCCGATAAGTGCGATACCCGCCATCGACCACTTCGGCCCGCCAGCCAATCTGCTGCAACATCCATGTGAATGAACCCGACCGCTGCCCGCCCCGCCAGCAATAGACCAAAGGCTTCCACCCCCCTTCGTGGTGGCTGAGGTGCTGTTCAATGTGATTAGCCGCGTTGCGAAACACCAGCGCAGCGCCAAGCTTGCGTGCCAGAAAAGGGCTTTGCTGCACGTAAATGGTGCCCACCTCAGCGCGCTCTTCATTGGTCAGAACCGGCAGGTTGATAGCCCCAGGCAGGTGATCTTCGGCGAACTCTGCCGGGCTGCGCACATCGATGATCGTATCGAACCCGTGGGCGTAAAGCTGCGGCAGGTTTGAGAATTTCAGGGCCATAGCCGTCCTCTACCGTGCAGAGGTTTGAAATGAAAGCAGATGTCAGAGCGATGCGTCGGGCAGGATCAGTTCGGGACCGCTGGCGCGGTTGGAGTTAACTGCGCGCCCGACCCGGTGAAACTCCAGCACATCTTCGGCCCCCGGCTGCATCAGCGTCGCTGCGCCCTTGCCGGTTTCGCCCAACCACAGCGGCCAATCAGAAGGTTCAAGAATCAACGGCATCCGGTGGTGGATTGTCCCGAGTATCTGGTTTGCGGCTGTCGTGATGATCGCGCAGGTGCCCTGGCGTGCCGCCTCGGGTCCCCAATCCTGCCAGATACCGGCAAAGGCGATGGCCGCCCCATCGCGACGATGGATGTACCACGGCAATCGCTGACCATCTTCGGTCTTTGTCCATTCGTAAAAGCCGGTTGCCGCGATCAGGCAGCGCCGCTGTCGGCAGGCCGCGCGAAAGGCGGGCTTTTCGGCCAGAGTCTCGGCCCGCGCATTGATCAGCAACGGTCCGTCCGTTTCGGATTTGTACCAATGCGGCAGGAACCCCCAGCGCAAGGCATCGAGCGTTCGTCCACCCTCGGCCGTACGCACCACCTGAACCTGATTGGTCGGGCAAACATTATAGTTCGGAACCTCGGGCAAATTGTTTGCAGGCCGCGCCGCAAATAACTGCGCCATCGCGTCATTGGGAAGAGTATTCGCGATCCGTCCGCACATGGCGCTCAGCTTTCCTCATTCATCGATGTCGGGCGTTGCTTTCGTCGCCCCTTTCCCGAAGCATTGCCTCTAACGCTTGCAAGCCCGCCCAAAACGAAAAGGGCCGCCCGTTGCGGGCGACCCGTTCAGGTGTTTCGAAGCGAGTTACTTCTGCTTGATCCGCCCATCCAGATAGGGCTGGTAAGGTGCGTTTTCAGCCAAGTATTCGGCGGTGACATCAGCAAGATCGGGGCCAAAGTCATAGGCGTTCTTGTCGTCGCCTTCGAACATCTTGTATCCATCGCCGCCGTTGCGAACGTAGTTGTTGGTGACAACCAGATACGTGGCTGCAGGGTCGATCGGTTCGAAGCCGCCGTCCTTGGCAACAAGAACCTCGACAATGCGACCTTCATTCGGCGCGACCGAGGGATCCCAGGTGAAGGTCATACCCGCGACCTGCGGAAAGCGACCTTTGACCTCTTCCACTTGGCTGACGCCATTTTCCAACGCGTCGATGACGCCTTGGCCGCTGATCTCGAAGGTCGACAGCGTGTTCTGGAACGGCAAAACGGTCAAAACTTCGCCCATGGTTACCTCGCCCGGATCAATCGAGGCGCGCAGCCCGCCCGAGTTGGCAATAGCCAGTTGCGCGCCCTGATCCGCGACCCGTGCCAGCATGGCGTCGGCCACCAGGTTGCCCATCTCGCATTCCTGAACGCGACAGATCGAGCGGTCACCTTCGATCGCAGCAGCAGAATTCGCCACCACGCGTTTCTTCATCTCTTCGATCGGCGCACCCATTTCGGCGACACGCGCGGCAATATCTGCGTTTGGCGTAACCGAAGCATCCAGAAGGATCGGCTCACCCTCGGCCGAGATCAGGTTGCCGTCGTCGTCAAAGGTCAAAGTGACCTCGCCCAGATACTTGGAATAGGCGTAAGCCTGTACCACCGGTACGTCGCCAACCATTGTGGGATAGGCACCCGCGGCGCCTTCCTGCGTGTTGGACAACAGGGTGTGCGAATGGCCGCCAATCACCAGATCGAGGCCCGGCACCTGTTCTGCGATTTCCAGGTCCTTGGGCAGCCCGACATGGGTCAGCGCGATGATGATGTTCACGCCTTCGTCCTGCAATGCCGCAACGTCGGCTTTCAGGGCTTCGATCTCATCCTGAAAAACGACATCCTTGCCGGGGCTGGATGTATCCACGGTATCTGTGGCCAGTGCCGACACGATGCCGACCTTCTGGCCGCCCACCTCAAGCACAACGTGATTCTGAACTTTGTCCTTCAATTCCTTGGACGAGGACAGATCAAGGTTACCCGAGATTACCGGAAAGCTGACCGCATCGATAAAGCTTGCAAGCCCTTCGGGACCGTCGTCGAACTCGTGGTTGCCCACGGCCATGACGTCATAGCCGATCGCCTCCATGAACTCGGCCTCGGCGGCACCTTTGTAGGTGGTATAAAACAGCGACCCCTGGAACGGATCACCCGCATCCAGCAACAGCACGTTTTCGTCAGCCAACTCATCGCGTTTGGTATCGACCATGGTCTTGATCCGCGCAACACCGCCAAAGCACTTGCCTTCGGCCTCACCTTCGGCGTCACAGGTTGAATCGTACTTGTTGATGGATTCGATACGGCTGTGAATATCGTTGGTGTGAAGGATCGTCAGCTTGAAGTCGGCCGCTGCCATGCCTGCTGTCAGGCCAAGCGCAGCAACGGACGCCAATAAACGCGTGAACATGATGAAATCTCCCTGTGTTGTCTTTGGATGGGATCGTGCGCCGCGAATGGCGAAGAGTCAAAGGGGTAAATCCGTCTTGATTCCCCCCTTGGGCCAAGGCATGACGTGCCCATGCTGATCTACAAGATTTTCCGAGCCGCCGAGTGGGCCACCCTACAGGCTGACGGCGCGTCCGACGGGGCGCCGATCGACGTGACCGACGGGTTTGTTCACTTCTCGACTGCGCAGCAAGCTGCCGAAACCGCGGCAAAGCATTTTGCCGGTGTCCGGGACCTGACCCTGTGCGCCTGCAATGCCGACGCCCTGGGGGACGACCTGAAATGGGAGGTCTCACGCGGTGGCGCACTGTTTCCGCATCTATACCGCCAGATTCTGCTGTCGGATGTGGTCTGGTCGCGCCCTCTGCCCTTTGACGGCCATCAGCACGCCTTTCCCGAGGAGATGGAATGAGCATCTTCATCGATCCCGAGCGCGATCAGTTCGAGGCGTTCAAATCGCTGGACCGCGATCATCCGATCGAAATGTTGAACCTGGTGCGCTTTCGGGCCGCCGCCAGCTATCCGTCCGGGCACGAACTGGCCGAGGCCGCGCTGACCGGAGAGCAGGCCTACCGCCGCTACGGTGATGAGGCCGCGCCCATCCTTGCGCGCCTTGGGGCATCAATCTTGTGGCGCGGCACGTTTCAGGTCGGTCTGATCGGCCCCTCGGACGAGGTCTGGGACGCGATGTTCATAGCCCGCTATCCTACTGCTCATGCGTTTCTGGAAATGGTGACGGACCCGGTCTACCGAAAGGCGGTCGTACATCGCCAGGCCGCTGTTGAAACCTCGCGCCTGATCCGCTGTGCGCCTAGTCAAAGTGGGGCATCTTTCGGATGAAACTGACCGAGAAACTGGGCTTGGCCGCCCTGCACAAACTGGACCCGGAAACTGCACACGGGGTGTCAATCAAGGCGCTGAAGGCGGGGTTGGCCCCGCTGAGCGGGCCAGTGACGTCGCCACGGCTGAAAACCCGTGTCGCTGGGCTCGACCTGCCCAATCCTGTCGGTCTTGCCGCCGGATTTGACAAGAATGGCGAGGTGATGGGCCCTCTGTCACGCGCGGGGTTCGGTTTTATCGAAGTCGGTGCGGTCACACCGCGCCCGCAGCCGGGCAATCCCAAGCCACGCCTGTTTCGCCTGACCGAAGACGCCGCTGCCATCAACCGCTTTGGTTTCAACAACGAAGGGATGGTGGTCATGGCGCAGCGTCTGGCCAACCGCCCGAAAGACGCGGTGATCGGCTTGAACCTTGGCGCCAACAAGGACAGCGACGACCGGCCCGGAGACTTTGCCAAAGTGCTTGCCCATTGCGCCCCGCATCTTGATTTCGCGACGGTGAATGTATCCTCACCTAACACCGAAAAGCTGCGGGACCTGCAGGGCAAAGCAGCGCTTGGGGCTTTGCTTGGCGGTGTGATCGAGACGCGCGATGCATTGACGCGTCCGATTCCGATCTTTCTGAAAATAGCGCCCGACCTGACCGAACCCGAGTTGCAGGACATCGCCGACATCGCGCGCGAAACCGGTGTCGACGCGGTGATCGCAACCAACACAACCCTGTCGCGCGACGGGTTGCGCAGCAACCACAAGAAGCAGGCGGGCGGGTTGTCCGGCGCGCCGCTGTTTGACCGATCCACGCGCGTTCTGGCCCGCCTCAGCCAATTGACCGAAGGGCAGATCCCGCTGATCGGTGTTGGTGGCGTCAGCTCGGCCCAACAGGCTTATGACAAGATTTGCGCCGGAGCGTCGGCAGTGCAGTTCTATACGGCGATGGTTTATGGCGGGTTGTCGCTGGCTGCAAAGATCGCCCGAGGGTTGGACGATTTGCTGGCGAAAGATGGGTTTGAAACCGTGGCGCAGGCCGTGGGCAGTAAACGAGAGGACTGGCTATGATCGAATATTGGCATAATCCGCGGTGTTCCAAATCCCGCGCCGGGCTCGCCCTTCTTGAGGAAAAATGCGCAGAGATTCGCGTCAGAAAGTACCTGGAGGACGCTCCATCCGAGGGCGAATTGCAGGCGGTTCTCGCCAAGCTTGGCCTGACAGCGATTCAGATGATGCGGACCGGAGAGAAACGGTTCAAGGAACTTGGCCTGAGCAAGACCGCACCGGATGCAGAGCTGATCCGGGCCATGGCCGAAAACCCGATCCTGATCGAACGCCCCTTGGCGATCTCGGAAAGCGCGGCCGCCATCGGACGCCCGCCAGAAGACCTGTTGAAACTGCTCTAGCTGATCTGCGCTTCAAGCCGGCGGTAACGCCAGCCCAGCGTCGCACCACGAGCGATGTTCAACACCATCAGCGCCAGCCACAATCCGTGGTTTCCATACATCGGAACCAGCACCAGCAGCGTGACAACATAGATGGCGACGGACTGAATCATCGCGTTGCGCATCTCGCGTGTCCAGGTGGCCCCGATATAGATGCCGTCGAACATCCAGCTGGCGACGCCGATTACAGGTGCCAACGCGGCCCAGACAAGGTATTCGCGACCGGCCGCCCGAACTTCGGGCGACGTCGCCATAAGGTCGATCAGCGCGGGACCGGCAAGAAAGAAGAAGAGCCCGAGTAAGACGGCACCACCGACGCCCCATTGCGACGAGATAATGGCGGCGCGCCGAACCCGCCCGCGATCCGCCGCGCCAACAGCACCGCCCACCAACGCTTCGGCGGAAAAGGCAAAGCCGTCTAACGCAAAGGCGGTGATTTCAAGGAACTGCAACAGCACCTGATTGGCTGCCAAATTGACGTCACCCAGATCGGCGCCGACAAACAGAAATGTCGTAAACGCCCCGGTCAGCAGCACCGACCGCACCATGATGTCGCCGTTGACCTGCATCATGCGGCGCAAGCGCGTTGCATCGAAGATGCGCGGCCAGTCCCGCCACTGGTTGCCGCCGAACGCATCGCGGCACAGCCAAAGCCCCAGCGCCAGCCCGGTCCATTCGGCGATCAAAGTGGCAATTGCCACCCCCTCGACGCCCCAACCAAGGCCAAGCACAAACCACAGGTCCAGCAAGATGTTCAGCCCGTTCATCCAGACCTGCAGGACAAACACGCCGCGCGTCCGCTCAACCGCGATCAGCCATCCGGTGATGGCATATAGTGCTATCGTAGCTGGCGCTCCCCAGATGCGGATCTGTAGGTAACTGCGCGTCAAAGACTCGACTTCAGGGCTGGCGGGGGACAGGGCAAATGCGCCCCAGAAAACCCAGACTTGAGCGAGGATAAAAAACAGCCCCGCCGCACCGCCCAGCAACAGGCCGCGCATCAACAGGGCGCCGGTCTCAGCCCAGTCCCCTGCCCCGCGCGCCTGCGCGGCCAGGCCGGTCGTACCCATCCGCAGAAAGCCGAAAATCCAGTAGATCGTGGCCAGAATGACCGCGCCCATACCGACAGCCCCGATAGGTGCCGCCTGCCCCATTTGACCAACCACACCTGTGTCTACCGCACCAAGGATCGGCACCGTGGCGTTCGACAGCACAATCGGCGCGGCGATCTTCAGCACCCGGCGATGGGTGATGGGCGCAGAGGCGTCCTCGCTCATCAGGTTTTGGGATCTTGCGGCATCAGGAAGTGGCCCGTGCCTTGCGCAAACAGCTTGGCGTGATTGTCCTGCCAGGCCTCGACCCGGACCGAGGCATAGCGCCGTCCGGACCGGTTGATAAAGGCACGAGCATAGGCATCGCGCGGTAGCCCTGAGCGTAGATAGTCAACGGTGAAGTCGATGGTCTTGGGAAAGCGGATGCTCTCATCCGTCAGAATACCTTCGGCGTCGATCTCACCCGATTCGATCTTTGGAAACATGCTTTCCCAGCTCAACGTGATAACCGCAGTCACTTCGAGAAAGGCCGCTGTCACGCCACCATGGATTGCAGGCAGAAACGGGTTCCCGATCAGCTTTTCGTCAAAATTCAGCACTCCGGTCAGTTCGTCACCGCGCCGGTCGAAGCCGATGTTGAGAAACTGGATATAGGGTACACCCTCGACCAGCGCCTTAAGCGCGGCGTCGCGACGTTGCTTGACCACCTGCATGGGTTCGGGACGGGGACGCGCCATTCAGCGACCCTCCACAGTAAATGCGCCCGAGGCGGTGGCAACGGGCCGGTCGGTGTCGTCGTCGGTCGCGGTCGCGCGAACGAATGCCACGTTGCGGGTGATGTGATAGCAGGTTGCCTGAGTTCGGATGTTCTGGCCGGGTGTGGCCGCACGCATGTAGTCAATGCGCAGGTCGATCGTTGCTGTTCCCCCCGGGGCTGCGGGATGGCTCATAACCGCGGCACCGCAGCAGGTATCCAGCATGGCGGAAAGAGCACCACCATGGATCACCCCGGTTCTGGGGTCGCCTATCAATTGCCGGTTGTAGGGCATCGAGATCTCGGCTTCGCCCGCTCCGATATGGGTCAGGCGCAGCCCCAGCGCCCGCGCGTGTGGGATCGCCTCGATGAATTGGCGGGCTAGCTCAGTCTTGTCGACCATGGTTTTGGGTCCTGTCCACTGTCTGCCCCTTTATGAGCCGGTGCCAAAGCAAAGGGCAAGCCCGACTGTTGCGCTTGCCGCCACGACGCCCTAGGTTGCAGGCAAGGAGACCGGGAATGTCCGACAAACGTTTGTCATTCAAAGAGATGTGCGCCGAGTTCGATGTGACCCCACGCACATTGCGTTACTACGAGTATATCGAGTTGCTGCAACCGGATCGCGAAGGGCGGTCACGCTTCTATGGCTCGCGCGAGCGGGCGCGGATGACTTTGATCATGCGCGGTCGGAAATTCGGGTTTCAGCTGGAAGAGATACGTCAGTGGCTTTTGATCTACGAAGATCAGGGCAACCAAGCGCAGATGGCCACCTTTGTGGAAATGGCGGATCGCCAGATGGAAGAACTGCGCAATCAGCGGCAACAGTTAGACGAAGCAATGGATGCCCTGCAGCAATTGCGCGACCAAACGGCAAAGTCGCTGGGCTGACCCTGCCGCGTTCTCAACGCCGGCGATCTGAGCCTGCCACCCCACAGATTCTCCATGACGTAGCGGCAACAAAATTACCAAAACACGGATTTACGCGTACGGAAGTTACGTCAACTTTATTGTGACGTAGCGTTCGCATTACGTAAACGTCATCTACGTGTTGTAACAGACCCATCAACTGCGCAAATCATGCTCAAGACGCCAGTGATGAGAGTTTGAACAATGACCGAAGATCTGATGACCATCCGCGAAATGTGCGAGACATACGATGTCACGCCGCGCACATTGCGGTTTTACGAGGCCAAAGAACTTTTGTTTCCGATCCGTGAGGGCCAGAAGCGGCTATTTACCAAAAGCGACCGCGCACGCCTGAAACTGATCCTGCGCGGCAAGCGCTTTGGGTTCAGCCTCGAAGAAATCCGACAACTGCTGGACCTCTACCACGTGGGCGACCAGCAACTGACGCAAATTTCGCGCACTTATGAAATCGCGTGCGAACGTCTGGAAGACATGGAAGCGCGCCGTGAAGAACTGACGCAAGCCATCGACGACCTGAAAGAGCAGCTGCGCTGGGGCGAAAAAGTCATCGCCTCGATGAAAAACGAAAAGAAGGCGGCCGAATAACCTCGCCCTGCCCTCCGGACATATGAATTAAGGGAGCTTCACATGCCCGTCTACAACGCGCCAACCAAAGACACGCAGTTCATCCTGCACAACGTTCTGAATGTCTCGCAGTCGGATATTCCCGGCTATGACGAACTGGAAGCCGAATTTACCGGCGCGGTTCTGGAAGAAGCCGGCAAGGTTGCCAGCAATGTCCTGCACCCGCTGAACGTGGTGGGCGATACAGAAGGCTGCCGGTTGGAAAACGGGATCGTGTACACCCCAACCGGGTTCAAAGATGCCTTCGAGCAGATGAAGGAAGGCGGCTGGACGGGCCTCGACATGCCGGAAGAGTATGGCGGCCAGAACATGCCCTATGTCATGGGTACTGCGGTGGGCGAGATGTTCTCAGGCGCGAACCAGGCGTTTGTGATGTATCAGGGCCTGACCCATGGCGCGGCCTCGGCCATTCTGGCACACGGCACCGACGAGCAGAAGAACACCTACCTGCCCAACATGGTCAGCTGCGAATGGACCGGCACCATGAACCTGACCGAACCGCATTGCGGCACCGATCTGGGCCTGATGCGCACAAAGGCAGAGCCGCAGGGCGACGGCAGCTACAAGATTTCCGGTCAGAAGATCTTTATCTCGGCCGGCGATCACGACATGGCGGACAACATCATCCACTTGGTTCTAGCCAAAATCCCCGGTGGCCCCGAGGGCATCAAGGGCGTGTCTCTGTTCATCGTGCCCAAGTTCATCGTGAACGAAGACGGCACACCGGGCGAGCGCAACGGTGTCTCGGTCGGCAAGATCGAAGAGAAAATGGGCATCCACGGCAACTCGACCTGCGTCATGAACTATGACGAGGCAACCGGCTGGCTGCTGGGTGAGGAACACAAGGGCATGCGCGCGATGTTCACCATGATGAACGAGGCGCGTCTGGGTGTCGGCATGCAGGGCCTGTCGCAGGCAGAGGCCGCGTATCAGAATGCTTTGGAGTACGCCAAGGACCGCCTGCAGGGACGGGATGTGACTGGTGTAAAAAACCCAGACGGCCCGGCCGATCCGCTGATCGTGCATCCCGATATCCGCCGCAGCCTGATGGACCAGAAAAGCTTCACCGAAGGCGCGCGCGCTTTCATCCTGTGGGGCGCGACCATGATCGACAAGGCGCACCGCTCGGGTGACAAGGATGCGGACGGGCTGATCTCGCTGTTGACGCCGGTCATCAAGGGCTTTCTGACCGACGAAGGCTACGACATGACCGTTCAGGCCCAGCAGGTTTATGGCGGCCACGGCTACATCGAAGAATGGGGCATGTCGCAATACACCCGCGACGCCCGGATCGCGATGATCTATGAGGGCGCAAACGGCGTGCAAGCGCTGGACCTGGTGGGCCGGAAACTGGCGCAGGATGGTGGCAAGCACGTCATGGCGTTCTTCGAGATGGTCAAAACCTTCTGCAAAGAAAACGGCGGCAAGGACGAAGCCTATGACAAGGCTTTCATCGAACCGTTGAAAGCAGCGTCCAAGGACCTGCAGGCCGCCGGGATGTACTTCATGCAGGAAGGCATGAAGAACCCGAACAACGCGCTGTCAGGGTCCTTTGATTTCATGCACATGTTCGGCCATGTTTGCCTTGGCCTGATGTGGGCGCAGATGGCCAAAGCGGCGCAAGATGCGTTGGACGGCGGAGCCTCGGACACGGAGTTCTACGAGACCAAGATCAATACCGGCCGTTTCTACATGGCTCGCCGCCTGCCAGCGACCGCCATGCATCTGGCCCGCATCCAGACTGGCGCGGACACAGTCATGGCACTGGACGCAGCAAACTTCTGATCCCAGTGTGGGCTCGGGCCTCGCGGCCCGCGCCCACCGTAGAGGAAACACAATGCCAAAACGCTTTCGCCTGACACGCCGCTTTCCCGTCGCCATGACAGAAGACGGCTATCGCAAACTCCGCAGCTTTTCTCGAGAGGCGGGCTTGGATGAAGGTGAGGCGCTGTCCTTTCTGTTCGAAAACTTCAACAGCGTGATCGACGAGGAGAACCTGATCCACCGCCTGCGCATCTTCAATTCCGAGCTCGAGGCCCGCAAGCGGTGAAAGCTGTACTCAGATCAACCGGCATCGCAAGCTTTGAGGGTAGATGCCTCCGGCGGGAGTATTTTTGAAAAGATGAAGAGGCGATGCGCCCCTGCCACCGGGCGCGCTCGCCATCAGGACAGGGACGTCTTCACCTTTTACGGTCATCGGCTCTCCAGCCCGTACCGCAGGGATACAAAAGCAAAAGACCTTTAATGGAAGGTTACGAAGCCAGTTTCATCTTTTCAAAAATACTCAATTTCGACTTGACCACACACGCCACGGGAGGGGCGTTCGTATGACCATCAAACTTCACTGCTTCGGCGAAAGTGGAAACAGCTACAAAGCCGCGCTGGCCCTTGAAATGTCGGGGCTGGAGTGGGAACCGGTTTTTGTCGATTTTTTCAATGGCGCAACACGCACACCTGAATATCGCGCCGAGGTGAATGAGATGGGCGAAGCCCCCGTCATGATTGACAGCGACTTTCGCACCAGCCAGTCGGGTGCGATCCAAGCCTACGTGACTGAGAAATCCGGCAAGTTTGGCGGCAAGGATCGTGACGAAAACTACGAGATTCTGCGCTGGGTTCTGTGGGATAACCACAAGCTGAGTTCAATGGCCGGGCTGACCCGCTTTTTGATAAATTTCCTGCCTGAAAAGCACCGGAACCCGGACGTCATTGCCTTTAACCAAGGCCGCTTGAAAGCAGCGTATCAGACACTGAACGCACATCTTGAAAGCCGCGACTGGATCGTCGGCGATGGCGTAACAAACGCTGATATCAGTTGCTGCAGCTACCTCTACTATCCCGAACCATTCGGCTTTGACCGCGCCGATTGGCCCCATATCGACAGCTGGCTGACGCGCCTCAGCGAACAGCCCGGCTGGAAACACCCCTATGACCTGATGCCCGGCAACCCGTCGGATCGAGCTTGAGGAGAAGACCCATGACCGAAGCCTATATCTATGACGCGCTGCGCACGCCGCGCGGTAAGGGCCGCAAGGATGGCAGCCTGCACGAAGTAACCTCGGTGCGCCTGTCCGCCCTGACCCTGAATGCGATGAAAGAGCGCAACAACCTTGAAGGTCACGCTGTAGAAGACGTGATCTGGGGCAACGTCACCCAGGTGATGGAGCAAGGCGGCTGTCTGGCGCGCTCGGCCGTTTTGGCCTCGGACCTGGATCAGTCGATCCCCGGTCTGGCGATCAACCGCTTTTGCGCCTCCGGCATGGAAGCTGTGAACCTCGCGGCGAACCAGGTCAAAGGCGGCGCGGGTGAGGCTTACATCGCCGGTGGCGTTGAAATGATGGGCCGCGTGGCCATGGGCAGCGATGGTGCTGCAATTGCCGTTGATCCCTCGCTGGCGATGGATACTTATTTCGTTCCGCAGGGCATCTCGGCCGACATCATTGCGACCGAGTATGGGTTCAGCCGCGACGACGCTGACGCGCTGGCGGTCGAATCGCAGCGACGCGCAGCGGAAGCATGGGCCGACAATCGTTTCGAAAAATCGGTCATCACGGTTAAGGACCAGAACGGCCTGACCATTCTGGACCGTGACGAATACATGCGCCCCGGCACAGACATGCAGAGCCTCGGCGCGCTGAATCCGTCTTTCCAGATGATGGGCGAGCAGATGCCCGGTTTCGACAAGGTTGCGATGCTGAAATACCCCCATCTTGAGCGCGTGAACCATATCCACCACGCCGGCAACAGCTCGGGCATCGTGGACGGTGCGGCGGCTGTGCTGATCGGCAACAAGGAATTCGGTGAGAAGTATGGCCTCAAGCCGCGCGCGCGCATCAAGGCAACCGCCAAGATCGGCACTGACCCGACCATCATGCTGACCGGCCCGGTTCCGGTGACCGAAAAAATTCTGGCCGACAACGGCATGAAGATCAGCGATCTGGACCTGTTTGAAGTCAACGAGGCCTTTGCCTCGGTCGTGCTGCGGTTCCAGCAGGCATTTGACGTTGATCCCGAACTGGTCAACGTCAATGGCGGCTCGATCGCGATGGGTCACCCGCTGGGCGCGACCGGTGCGATGATCATTGGCACCCTTCTGGACGAGTTGGAGCGCCAGGACAAGGAAACCGGTCTGGCCACACTCTGCATCGCGTCCGGTATGGGTGCGGCAACCATTATCGAGCGTGTCTGATGCCTAAGATCGATCTTTCCAAAATTCCGTTTCGGAACGGTTCGGGCTATCCCGGCAAACTGGCAAAAGCAGGCGACGACCGTTACGTCCAACCCTTGGGGGATGCAAACGGCCTGACGCAATTTGGCGTCAACATCGTTCGGCTGGAGCCGGGCGGTCTGTCCTCGCTGCGCCACTACCATATGGAGCAGGACGAGTTTGCCATCATGCTCAGCGGCCAATGCACGCTGATCGACGATGAAGGTGAGCATGAAATGCTGCCCGGCGACTGCGCCGCATGGCCAGCCGGTGAGGCCAACGGCCATCACCTTGTGAACAAGACCGATGCGCCCGCGAGTTTTCTGGTGGTGGGCACGCGGACCCCGACCGAGACCGGCTATTACAGCGACTTAGACATGATGGTGAAGTTTGATGCCGACGGCTTTCGCTTTACCCGCAAGGACGGCAGCCCGCTGACGGCTGACCAGATTGGAGATGACAATGACTGACTTCACTCTGAGCAAAGACGCAGACGGCGTCGCCACGATCACCTGGGACGTTCCGGGCAAAACCATGAACGTGATGTCCTTTGACGGGCTGGCTGAGCTAAGTGACTGCATTGATCAGGCTCTGGCTGATGATGAGGTCAAAGGGATCGTGATCACATCGGGCAAGGAAGGGTCCTTTGCCGGTGGCATGGACCTGAACCTGTTGGCGGTGATGAAGGAAGAGGCTGGCGATAATCCTGCCAAAGGCCTGTTCGAGGGCATCATGCAGATGCATGCGCTGCTGCGGAAGATCGAACTGGCGGGCATGGACCCCAAGACCAAGAAGGGCGGCAAGCCGATTGCCACCGTCCTGCCGGGCACCGCCGCAGGCATCGGCATGGAACTGCCCCTGTCCACCCACCGTATCTTCGCCGCCGAAAACCCCAAGGCGAAATTCGGCCTGCCCGAGATCATGGTCGGTATCTTCCCCGGAGCAGGCGGCACAACGCGTATGGTCCGCAAAGTAGGCGCGATTGCGGCGGCTCCGCTGTTGCTGGAAGGCAAGATGCTGGACGTCAAGAAAGCCAAAGGCGCGGGTTACATCGACGAGATCGCAGCGGACCCGATGGCTGCCGCCAAGGAATGGGTGCTGAACGCAAAAGACACCGATCTGGTCAAGCCGTGGGACGCCAAGGGCTACAAGATGCCCGGCGGTGCGCCTTATCATCCTGCGGGCTTCATGAACTTCGTCGGGGCTTCGGCGATGGTGAACGGCAAGACGCAAGGCGCATTCCCGGCGGCCAAGGCTCTGCTAAGCGCGGTTTACGAAGGCGCTTTGGTCGATTTCGACACCGCGCTGAAGATCGAGGCGCGCTGGTTCACATCCGTGCTGATGAACCCGTCCTCGGGTGCCATGATCCGTTCGTTATTCCTGAACAAGGAAGCGTTGGAAAAAGGCGCGGTGCGTCCTGCTGGTGTTCCCGATCAGTCGATCAAGAAGATCGGAGTTCTGGGCGCAGGCATGATGGGTGCTGGTATTGCACTGGTGTCGGCCCAGGCCGGTATGGAAGTGGTTCTGGTCGACCGCGATCAGGAGGCCGCGGACAAAGGCAAAGCGTATACCGAGACCTATCTGGACAAAGGTATGAAGCGCGGCAAAGTCACGGCTGAGAAGAAAGAGGCCATGCTGGCCCGTATCACCGCGACACCCGATCTGGACAACCTCAAAGGCTGTGACCTGATCATCGAGGCCGTGTTCGAGGATGTGGGCGTCAAGGCTGAGATGACCCAAAAGGTCGAGGCGATCATCCCCGAGGATTGCATCTTTGCCTCGAACACCTCGACCCTGCCGATCACCGATCTGGCCAAGGCCTCGGTGCGGGCGGATCAGTTCATTGGCATCCACTTCTTCTCACCGGTCGAAAAGATGTTCCTGGTCGAGATCATCAAGGGCAAGGAAACCGCGGATCGTGCGGTCGCCAAGGCGCTGGACTATGTCCGCCAAATCCGCAAGACGCCGATCGTGGTCAACGATGCACGGTTCTTCTACGCCAACCGCTGCATCATCCCCTACATCAACGAAGGTGCGCGCATGATCACCGAGGGCGTCAGCCCCGTCCTGATCGACAATGCCGCGCGTCAGTTGGGCTTCCCTGTCGGACCGATCCAGCTGACCGACGAAACCTCGATTGATCTGGGTGCAAAGATCGCGCGAGCCACCAGGGCTGCGATGGGTGACGCCTATCCGGAAAGCCCGTCTGACGATCTGATTTTCTGGATGGAAGAACAGGGCCGTCTGGGTCGCAAGGCGAACGCGGGCTTCTTCGACTATGACGAAAAGGGCAAACGCACCGAATACTGGAAGGGCCTGCAGGAAAAATACCCGCTGGCCGAAGATCAGCCCGACCTGATCGAGGTTCAGGAACGCCTGATGTTCGCTCAGGTTCTCGAAGCGGTCCGCGCGCTGGAAGAGGGTGTGCTGGAAGATATCCGCGAAGGCGACGTCGGTGCCATCCTCGGCTGGGGCTTTGCGCCGTGGTCCGGTGGCCCGCTCAGCTGGCTGGACATTATCGGTTCGCCATACGCGGCCGAGCGGTGTGACCAGTTGACCGAGGCTTATGGCGAACGGTTCACCTGCCCGCCGCTGTTGCGCGAGATGGCCGAAAAGGGTCAGAGCTTCTACGGTCGTTTCGATCCCGAGGCCAAAGCGGCCTGACAAAAAGCGGCAGGCGCATGCCCCCATGCGCCTGCCCGTCTTCCCCCACCTAATCGATACCTATGGCTGATGTCGGATCATCATCCATTCGGGCCGCAGAAACAGGGTCGGCATTGCCGGCCGTCCAGGCCGTCCCGGACGCCGCTGGCCCTTTGCCGGTCTCGCTGGCAAGATCGGCTTGTCCGGAACCAACGCAGGCAAGGCACCAAGCGGATTGGCAAGTGCCGAGACGTCTGTCATGTCTGCGATCTTTTCGACCCACTCCGCCGCATCCCCATCACTGAGGATTCGATAGCGGCTGTGACCAGGCGTGGCCGACCAGCCGGCACGACCACCCGGGCAGAAGGCTTGCAAGCCGCCTTCGACAAAGATCACTTCGTCATGATCGAAAAACAGCGTACTGACCCCAAGCGGTCCGCTTGGCGCACGTGACCTAAGCCGCCCAGCCCCGCCCAACAGCCGCGCTGGCATGACCGAACGCCCTCGGACAGTTGGATCAAGCTTGCTGTTGTCCAGCGCGATACCCTGGTTCGGCATCAACCAGATCGCGCGTCCGTTCAGCGACATATGCGCCGGAACCTGAACAGGCAGGACATTTGGCCTGCTCTCGTCCTCACGTATCGTGATCAGATCCGCCGCGATCCTTCGGACCTTTTTGAACCCGTTATCCAACGTGCGGACAAGATCGCCCACCACAATACGCTCGACCGGCTTCCAGCCACTTGGCGTTGCAATCCTGGTACCATGCACGAACCCACCCTGTCGCGCCGCTGATCCATATGCCCCAACCTGAGGCTGAACATGGTCAGACTGATCTGAGAACCCCGAAACACTCACTACTTTCAACACGTGCCGAACCCCCTTTGGCACCAAACAAAAACAAATTAGTGCTAGCACGGAAGCCGACCCGGGGACTTAGTTTTGACACATTTAGGTCTAATTCGGACCAAATTCAGGCACTTCCGCACCCAAAGTCAAAACAACAAAAGGTTTTCCTTTGGCATTGGAGCCATTGCGGAAACTTTGACGGTCCACAGGGGATTCTTAACAAGTGATTCTGCTGCGGCCCGTTTCGCCGCGCCTTTATCCCTTGCTCGGACCGCCACCGCTCGAGCCCGCGAGAAACCACTTCCGAGGCTCAAACTGGGCAAAGATTGTGGCCAGCCCCGTCTCAACACGTTTGCACGGCCGGTTTTCAACATGCTAGGATTGGAAAAAATACTACCGAGCAGCATTACCTTATGACCGCACTGAAACAGTATCAGCGGATCGAAGCCACCGGTCTGTGGCGTCCCTCGCCCGAAGAACAGCGACGCGAGGTCGTCGTGTCGATCGGCGAGGCGACCTTGACCATCTCGGATTTCAACGACCGGGCCCTGACTCATTGGTCGCTGGCGGCGTTGGTTCGGCAGAACCCGGGCGACTTTCCTGCGGTATTCAATCCGGATGGTGACCCGGATGAAACGCTGGAACTGGCAAAGTCCGAGACCACGATGCTTGAAGCGATCGACCGTCTGCAAAAGGCCATAGACCGGTCCCGCCCGCATCCCGGTCGACTGCGTTGGGCTTCGGTTGCGGGCGTTGTGCTGGCGGTCCTGGCTGTATTGTTGCTGTGGTTGCCCGGCGCGCTGCAAAGCCATGTCGTCTCAGTCGTGCCCGAGATCAAGCGGCAGGAGATCGGCGCCGCCATTCTGGAGCGGATCGAGAGGGTCTCGGGGCAAGCCTGCACCTCGCGCGACACAAAGGCACCGCTGGAGCGTCTGGCGCGCCGGACCGGCGTACGCCAGATCGTCATCCTGCCGGCTGGCGTCCCCGACAGCCTGACCTTGCCGGGCGGGGCGGTTTTGCTGAACAGGGCGCTGGTCGAGGATCACGAAGACCCCGCGGTTGCCGCCGGATACGTGGTTGCGGCGCGTGCGCGTGCGCAGGTGCAAGACCCGCTTGACGATCTGCTTGACCGCACCGGGCCAACCGCCGCGTTCCGCCTGCTGACAACGGGCGGGCTGACGCCGGATATCATCGACAGATATACCGAACAGGTTCTGTCCGGGCCGCACGCTGAGATTTCGGATGACGATCTGCTGTCCGTTTTTGCTCAGGCCGCCCTGCCCTCGACACCCTACGCCTATGCTCGCGACATCACCGGGGAAACCGTACTGGGCCTGATCGAAGCGGACCCGATGGCAGGTCGCACATTGGAACAGGTGCTGCCGGACCGCGATTGGGTCCAGCTACAAAATATCTGCGGGCAATAGGCTTATTTGGTACCGAACATCCGGTCTCCGGCATCGCCGAGACCCGGCATGATATAGCCTTTTGAGTTGAGCTCTCGGTCCAGCGAGGCGGTGACGATCTTGACGTCCGGATGCGCCTCTTTCATGCGTGCGACACCCTCGGGGGCGGCCAGCAGGCATAGGAACCGGATGTCCGTCGCGGCCGCCTCTTTCAGCAGATCAATCGCAGCGGCCGAACTGTTGCCGGTGGCCAGCATCGGATCAACGGCAATGACCAGGCGGTCTTTCAACCCTTCCGGCGCTTTGAAATAGTATTGCACCGGCTTCAGCGTCTCTTCGTCTCGGTACAGACCGACAAAACCGACGCGGGCTGAGGGGACCAATTCCAGCACCCCGTCCAGCATCCCGTTTCCAGCGCGCAGGATCGACACCAGCGCCAGCTTCTTGCCCGCCAGGATAGGCGCGTCCATCTCTTCCATCGGCGTTTCGATGTGGCGGGTGGTCAGCGGCATCTCACGCGTGACCTCATAGGCCAGCAGCAGGGTGATCTCGCGCAGCAACTGGCGGAACACTGCGGTCGAGGTTCCCTTGTCCCGCATGAGCGTCAGCTTGTGCTGCACCAGCGGGTGATCGACGACGGTCAGGTGTTCGCTCATGGTCTCTCCAGTCTCTTTTGCACCCGGGCGCGGGTGTCTTCATCGCAAAAGGCCGCGTCCAGCGCGGTTTTGTTCAGCGCGGCAAAGTCTTCGGCATCCCAGCCGAACGCCTTGTGCAGCATCTCGTATTCGCGGCGCATCGTGGTGTGGAAGAACGGCGGATCATCGGTCGACACCGTGACTTTTACGCCCGCATCCCGCAGGTGCGCAATCGGATGGGCATCAAAGCCCGGAAACAGGCCCAGTACAACATTCGAGCCGGGGCAGACCTCAAGCGTTGTGCCCCGGTCGATCAATTCGTGGACCAAGTCGGGGTCTTCGATGGCGCGAACGCCGTGGCCGATACGCTCGACCCCCAAATGCCGGACCGCATCCCGAACGCTGTCAGGGCCACCAAACTCCCCTGCATGGGTCGTCAAACAAAGGCCAGCCTCGCGCGCACAATCGAAGGCCCATTTGTAGTCCGCCTGCGCGCCCACTGATTCATTGCCCCCCATGCCGAACCCGGTGATCCAGTCTCCGGCGGTCTCAGCCGCGCAATAGGCGCTGCGTTTGGCCTGTTCGGGGCCAAAGTGGCGCACACAGGTGGCGACGCCGCGCAAGGTGATGCCGAATTTTTTTTCCGCCTCATCCGCAGCGTCCCGAATGGCGTTCAAATAGTCTTTCCATGCATCCAGATCGCCGCCGCCGCAAAAATCGGGGCTCAGGAAGCTTTCGGTGTAGACCACGCCATTCTCGGCACTTTCCTCCAGAATGGCCAATGTAAGCCGCCGGAAATCCTCGGGCGATTTCAGCACTTCGCAGGCGGCTTCATAAACGCTGAGGAAATGCGCAAAGTCACGGAAGTCATAAGACCCGTCCGGTTTGAATATCCCGCTGAGGTCCACGCGTTTTTCATGCGCCAATTGCCGGATAAAGGCTGGAGGTGCTGCACCTTCGTGGTGCAGGTGCAATTCGATCTTGGGCAAGTCCGCAACGGTCATAGAAAAGTCCTTCCCGGCCCTTGTGCCGGTATGTTCAGGTGATGGGCGATACTGGCAGCGACGTCGGCGAACTCAACCTGACCGATCTGGCCAGCACCCTGCCCCGCGATCAACACCGGCGCCTGTTCGCGCGTGTGGTCGGTTCCGGGCCAGCTTGGGTCGTTGCCATGATCGGCGGTCAACAGCATCAGATCGCCCGGACGCAGCTTGTTCAGGATCAGGCCGATTTCCCGGTCAAACCATTCCAACGCGCGGGCATAACCGCTGATATCGCGACGGTGGCCGTAAAGGCTGTCGAACTCGACGAAATTGGCGAAGGTCAGGCTGCCCTCCTCGGCCTCGTCGACCAGATCGGACAGATGCTTCATCAGCTCCGCATCCGCGCCTTTACGCAGCGTGTCGATCCCTTGCATCGAGAAGATGTCGCCGATTTTGCCGACCGCATAGACATGGCGTCCGGCGTCCTGCACCCAATTGGTCAGAACCGGCGCAGGGGGCAGAATGGCAAAGTCCTTGCGGTTGGTCGTGCGCGTAAACCCGGTTTCCGGAGTGCCGACAAAGGGTCGCGCGATGACTCGGCCAATTTTCATGTCATGCAGGCGCGGAGCCAGCGTTCGGCACAACTCAAGCAATCGGTCGAGGCCAAAGCTGTCCTCATGCGCGGCAATCTGGAACACGCTGTCAGCCGAGGTGTAGCAGATAGGCAAACCCGTCCGCATGTGTTCCGCACCCAGTTCGGCGATGATGGCGGTGCCCGAGGCGTGGCAATCGCCCAGAATGCCGTCCGTTCCCGCTGCCTCGGCTGCGGCGCGGGTGAGATCAGCGGGAAAGGCCGGGACGGCGTTCGGGAAATAGTGCCAATCCCACGGCACTGGCACCCCCGCCAGTTCCCAATGGCCCGAGGGCGTGTCTTTACCGGGCGAATGCTCGCTTGCGCAGCCCCAGAGCCCCGTAGGTTCGGCCTCAAGCCCCGGCGTTTGATCACCCGACGCCAGACGGGTCGCAGCACCCAGGCCGAGCGCGTCAAGATTGGGCAGGCGCAGCGGTCCGCTGCGCCCCTCTTCGGCCCGGCCTTCGGCGCAGGCTTGTGCGATATGCGCCACGGTATTCGCACCGGTGTCCGGTATGTCCCCGTTGAAAAACCGGTCGGCATCCCCGGCACCGCCAATCCCGACTGAATCCATCACCACCAGAAAAGCGCGGCTCATGCCGTGATCCTTTCATGCACCAAATTTGGAACCTCTGACGACGTTTCGGAAATCGTCACCGCCGACAGAATGCTTGCGCCCGCACGCTGCGCCGCATCTTCGCGCCCGGCGTGAACCACTGCCAGCGGCTCACCTTTGCTGACGCGCTGACCCAATCGCACGATACCGGAAATGCCGACGGCGGGGTCAATTTCGTCGTTTTCAACCTGACGCCCACCGCCCAGCGCCACCACGGCGAGGCCCAGGGCCTCGCCATCAATCGCCGTGACATAGCCGTCCTGCGGCGCGGGAACCTCTTGAATAACGTTGGCTTCCGGCAGGAACCGCGCCCAGGTATCGACGAATTGCACGGGTCCACCAACCGATGCCATCATCCGGCCAAAGCGGTCGGCCGCACGGCCATCGCGGATGATTTCGGCAATCTTGCTGCGGCCAGCCTCGACCGTTTCGCAGATGCCAGCATCGACGAGCAGCACACCGCCCAACTCGGCCGAGATCTCGGCCAGCGGCGAGTTGTAGTCCCCGGTTAGAACCTTCATCACTTCGGCAACTTCCAGCGCGTTTCCCAAGGCCGGGGCCAGCGGTTGCGACATGTCGGTGATGACCGCTGATGTCCGGCAACCAGCCGCATTGGCGGTCTCGGTCAGCGCCTGCGCCAGACCGCGTGCCTGATCTATGGTCTTCATGAACGCGCCGCTGCCCATCTTAACGTCAAGAACCAGCGCATCCGGGCTGGCGGCCAGCTTCTTGGACAGGATCGACGCGGTGATCAGATCGAGGCTTTCGACAGTTGCCGTCACATCGCGCACCGCATAAAGACGTTTGTCGGCAGGAGCGATCTGACCGGTTGCGCCCACAATGGCCGCCCCGGTTTCTTGCAGAATCTGCGCCAGACGATCCTGACTGATCTGCGTGCTGACCCCGGGAATTGCCTCCAGTTTGTCCAGCGTACCGCCCGTATGGCCCAGTCCCCGGCCCGAGATCATCGGTACATAGGCCCCGCATTCGGCAAGCGCCGGGGCCAAGACCAGACTGACACTGTCGCCAACCCCACCGGTCGAGTGTTTGTCGATCACCGGGCCGTCGACATCCCAGTTCAAAACCTCGCCACTGTCGCGCATCGCGACCGTCAGATCCGCGCGGCCCTGCGCGCCCAGGCCCCCCATGCAGACAGCCATGGCAAAAGCACCGGCCTGCGCGTCGCTGATGCCGCCATCGGCCAGACCTTGTGCGAACCAGTTCAGTTCCGCGCCGCTGGGCATCTCATTCCGGCGCAGTTTTGCGATGATCGAACGTGCATCCATCGGGTCAGCTGTCCTCCATATGCGATGCGTCAAACGCGCCCGGCAGAAGTTGCCCGATGGTGGTCTCAAGCTCGTCCCCGCTGGCAGTCGCCAGCGTCACCTTGACATCGCGTGCACCAAACTCGGCCAGTTTCTGGCGGCATCCACCACAGGGCGGCACCGGTTGCGGGCTAGAGGCGACGACATACACCTCGGTCAGTTGCTGCTCGCCCGCCGCGACCATCGCTGCGATCGCACCAGCCTCGGCGCAGGTGCCTTCGGGATAGGCCACGTTTTCGACATTGCAGCCGGAATAGACCGTGCCCGATGCAGACCGAACAGCCGCACCGACTTTGAAATTCGAATACGGCGCATAAGCGTTTTCGCGGACGGACAAGGCGGCCTCTTTAAGCGACATGGCGATTCCCCGTTTTTTGATCATCTGGTCAGAAAAATCCAACCTAGTGGAAAACACTATGGGAGTTAAAGCCCCCACCTATCATTTCCTAACAGATTCGCGCCTATTTCAGCGTGGTATTGAACGTTCCGGGCAATGTGACCTCAAGCAGTTCGACATCATTCGATGGATCGGCCAACCGAGTCAGCATTCCGGGCGGGATGACAAACGCGTCCCCTTGCTCCAACCGGAAGGGTTCGCGGCCCTCGCCCTCAAGCGTCACTTCTCCGGCCATGACAAAGCTAAAGTGGATATCCGTATCGTGGCTTGACCAGACAGGTTCGCCCTGCCCGCGGCGCACGACCTGCACCCCGGCAACACCTTTGGTATTCTCGGCAATCGTTGTGTCACGGCAGATATATCCTGGCAGGCGGAAGGGCTGCCAGACCGCGTCCTTGGCCTGATTGTATACGAACCGTTGCCCCTGCCATTCCCGATCCGGGCGGTAGTGCGGGGTGGGGAGCGTCATGTCGTGGTCAATCTCAGTCACATGCTCAGCAGGCACACCAATTTCGATGACCTGAACGTTGTCCGAGGCTTCCAGAACCCTATGGCGAATTTCAGGTGGCTGGATAAAGCAATCGCCCGCTGTCAGGCGCATCCGGTCGCCCTGATCCTCGTAAACCACATCGACCCAGCCATGAATGCAAAAGATCAGCTGAAATCCGACTTTGTGGAAATGCACCATGTCGGGCACCGGGCCGCCGTCCGGAATGCGGATGTGACTGGCAATGATCGACCCGCCCAGCCGGTCGGGGACCAGATCGCGGTAATGCATCCCTGCCCGCCCGATGATCCACGGCGCCTGATCCTTGAGCCGCCGCACCACAAAGGAATGCACCGTTTCCGGCATCACAAGCGGTGGATTGCGTTCCTCGATTTCGACACGCGTACCATTCGGAGCGACCAGAACGCGTTGGCCATCCGCAAAGGCGTCAGGGTTTTCGGTAAGGATGCGCAGCGTCCCCGGCTGCTCGGGTGCATCCTTTTCGATGCGCAATCGCAGCCCGTGCCCGGAAAACACCGCAACGCTGGGGTCGTCTGCCGGATAGATCATATCCATCCGCATCCCCAAAACCTTGGTGTAAAATGGAATGTCGTCGCGCAATTCCTGTGTCGGCAGGCGAAATTCAGCGTGCGTCTGTGCGCTTTTCCCGGTCGATGTCATTCAATGTCTCTTCAGTCGCGGATTTTGGCCATCCGATCAGAACGGCGGCCAAAATGCCAATTGAAAAGACCATCTCGAGCGTTTCTTCCAGAACAAACAAGCGCATCATCATCGTCACGGACAGATCCGCATCGATCATCCCCGGCAATTCTTCCATCCCCTGCGCGACAACCGCGGCGCATCCAGAGAGGAAAAAGATCATAAAAAACGGGGCCTTGATCTTAAGCGCACGCCATGCGTTCGGAACCCCATGCCAGATCAGACCGCCAATCACGATCACCGCCAGCACCACGCGAACGACGGTCATGTCCAGCGCTATATCCAGCCCGTTCAGGATCCAGTGGGGCAGACTGCCTGTCTGATAGATATCCGCCTCAAGCTCGCGCTCGGCCAGCAACAGGCACACCACACCGATATACAGTCGGCTAAAACCGGGATAGCGCCAAAGCGCCGCCAGACCGGCTGCCAGCAAAGCCGCGGCCGAGATTGTCTCGAACAGTCCGCCTTCATCATTGAGGCTTATCGCCTGGGTTGGCCACAGCCAAACGGCAATTAGCAATACGCAAACCGCCAACGCCGCCAGAACGGCCGCATAGTAACCATAGCCAGAGCGAGCCGCCCTTGGCTCGACCGCCAGGAAGTCGTCCTTGAAGCTCATTGTAGGTCTCGGCTGCTCGGTGTCTGCGTTTCGGAGTTGTGCGAATGTAAAACTTTTGCGAAACCTTTCAACCCGCCGGGGACCGATCAAAGCGAAACTGTTACAAATGAGCCGACATAGCCATTTCCAGCGAAATAGTTTAGCCATAAATCAAAATGTTTAGGGAGCTGAATCGCCGATGTCTGACACACCCAGCCTGCGGCAGGCCGCACTTGACTATCACGCTTATCCCAAGCCCGGTAAGCTTGAGATCAAGGCCACGAAACCCATGGCCAACGGTCGGGATCTGGCACGGGCCTATTCGCCGGGGGTGGCCGAGGCCAGCACCGAAATCAAAGCCGACCCGACCAATGCCGAGAAGTACACGGCCCGGGGCAATCTGGTGGCCGTTGTTTCAAATGGCACCGCGGTTCTGGGTTTGGGCAATATTGGTGCGCTGGCCTCCAAACCGGTGATGGAGGGCAAGGCCGTCCTGTTCAAGAAATTCGCAGGCATCGATTGTTTCGATATCGAAGTCGATCAGCCCGATCCGGAAAAACTGGCTGATATCGTCTGCGCGCTTGAACCGACCTTCGGCGCCATCAACCTCGAAGATATCAAGGCCCCCGATTGCTTTGTCGTTGAAAAGCTCTGCCGCGAACGGATGAACATCCCAGTCTTTCACGACGACCAGCACGGCACCGCCATCGTCGTGGGCGCGGCGGCTAAAAACGCGCTGCACGTGACGGGCAAGTCTTTCGAGGACATCAAGGTGGTTTCGACAGGCGGTGGCGCAGCGGGCATTGCCTGCCTGAGTATGTTGGTGAAACTGGGTGTCAAGCGCGAGAATATCTGGCTTTGCGACATTCACGGTCTGGTTTACGAAGGCCGGGCCGAGGATATGAATCCGCATAAGGATCAGTTTGCGCAAAAGTCGGATCTGCGAACGCTGGATGATGTCATCGACGGGGCTGACCTGTTTCTTGGCCTCAGCGGTCCCAACGTGTTGAAGCCCGAAATGGTCGAGCGGATGGCCAAGGGTCCGATCATCTTTGCCCTGGCGAACCCGACGCCGGAAATCCTGCCGCAAGCCGCGCGCGAGGTCGCGCCAGACGCCATCATCGCCACGGGTCGCAGCGACTTTCCCAATCAGGTCAACAATGTTCTGTGTTTTCCGTTCATCTTCCGGGGCGCGCTGGATGTGGGCGCAACCGAGATCAATGACGAGATGCAGATCGCCTGCGTCGACGGCATCGCCGAGATGGCCCGCGCCACCACCAGCGCCGAGGCGGCCGCGGCCTACAAGGGCGAACAGCTGACCTTTGGCCCCGACTATCTGATCCCGAAACCTTTTGACCCTCGCCTGGTTGGGGTTGTCTCTTCCGCCGTGGCACGTGCCGCGATGGAAAGCGGTGTCGCCAAGCGTCCGATCGAGGATCTGGAGGCGTATAAGGAACGCCTCAACCAGACGGTGTTCAAGTCGGCCCTGCTGATGCGCCCGGTGTTCGAGGCCGCAGCCGTTGCATCGCGCCGCATCGTTTTTGCCGAGGGCGAGGACGAGCGCGTCCTGCGCGCCGCACAAGCCGTTTTGGAAGAAACGACGGAAACGCCCATTCTGATCGGAAGGCCGGACGTGATCGACGCCCGCTGCCAGCGCCTGGGACTGACTGTCAAACCTGGCGAAGATTTTCAGATCGTGAACCCTGAAAACGACCCACGGTACTATGATTACTGGAATTCCTATCACCAAATCATGCAACGCCGGGGCGTCACGCCTGATCTGGCCAAAGCAATCATGCGCACAAACACGACCGCCATTGGTGCGATCATGGTGCATCGGGGCGAGGCAGACAGCATGATCTGCGGCACTTTCGGCGAATACCGCTGGCACCTGAACTATGTGCAGCAGATTTTCGACGACGGGAACCTGCATCCGCATGGAGCGATGTCGCTGATGATCCTCGAGGATGGCCCGCTGTTCATCGCAGACACACATGTGCGGCAATTGCCAAACCCAGAGGAACTGGCCGAAAGCACTATCGGCGCAGCGCGCCATGTCAGACGGTTCGGAATCGAACCGAAAATCGCGTTCTGTTCGCAGTCACAGTTCGGCAATCAGGCGGAGGGATCCGGCAAACGCCTGCGCGCCGCATTGGATATTCTCGATTCCGAACCCCGCGATTTTGTCTACGAGGGTGAGATGAACCTTGATCTGGCGTTGGATCCGGAGTTGCGCAGCCGCATCTTCCCGAACTCGCGTCTGACAGGGGCAGCGAACGTGCTGATCTTTGCGCATGCAGATGCGGCCAGCGGTGTTCGCAACATCCTCAAGATGAAAGCCGATGGGCTTGAGGTTGGCCCGATCCTGATGGGAATGGGCAACAAGGCGCATATCGTCACCCCGTCCATCACGGCGCGCGGACTTCTGAACATGGCAGCCATTGCCGGAACTCCGGTCGCGCATTACGGTTGATCCGGTGGACCTGACAATTGGCCGCCAATAGCAGGAGAGGCGAATTGAAAGGGCATTGTCACTGCGGGGCCGTCCGTTGGGAAAGCGATGGTGATGTCGCGTGGAGCTGCTATTGCCATTGCGCCGACTGCCGCCGCAACTGCGCGGCACCCGTTACCGCATTTTTTGGCCTGCCTCATGAAGCGGTGATTTGGACAGGCCGGGACCCTGCCGTTTACCGTTCGTCACCGGATGTCGAACGGTTGTTTTGCGCGGCCTGTGGAACACAGATGGCGTATCGCAATGCCCGGGACACGGTGAACATCCACCTCTATACCGCGACGCTGGAAGACCCCGAAGCGGTTCCTCCCCGGTTTCACGTATTCGATTCAGACCGCCTGTCTTGGCTGGCAACTCAGGACAGTCTGCCGCGCCACGCCAAATCCAAAACCTGAGCGCTGCGTGATTCCATCTCTCTTTGCAGCCGAAAAGTTTGCAAGTTTGCAAAAAAGTTAATCTGCTTTCAATTTTGCTCTGCTGGCAAACAGGTTTGCAAAACTTTGCAGCCCAAGAGCGCGATATCTGCAAATATTTCGCGATAAACTGACGCGCTGCCAGTCCAGCCGCTTGTCCGAAAGGCGACGGATGCCTAACACACAAGCAAGGAATTTGAGGAGGATGACGACGTGGCATATCAGGAGATTTACGAGAGCTGGAAATCCGACCCAGAGGCGTTCTGGATGGACGCTGCAACCGGGATCGATTGGGTTCGCCCTCCCAGCAAAGCCCTGTTTGCCGACAATGCACCGCTTTACGAATGGTTCAGTGACGCACAGGTCAACACCTGCTGGAACGCAGTCGACCGGCACGTTGAAAACGGCCGGGGCGAGCAGACTGCCATCATCTATGACAGCCCGATCACCCATACCAAGCGCGAGATCTCGTATGTCGAGCTGCGCAACCGTGTGGCGACGCTGGCTGGTGCGTTGCGGGCCAAGGGTATCGAAAAAGGGGATCGGGTCATCATCTACATGCCGATGATCCCCGAGGCGCTGGAGGCGATGCTGGCCTGCGCACGTTTGGGCGCGGTACACTCGGTCGTGTTTGGCGGTTTTGCCAGCAACGAACTGGCGGTGCGGATCGACGATGCCAAGCCCAAAGCCATCATCGCGGCCTCGTGCGGGATGGAACCCGGACGCGTGGTTCACTATAAACCCCTGCTGGACGGCGCCATAGAGATGGCCAGCCACAAGCCCGATTTCTGCGTTATTTTCCAGCGCGAACAGGAAGTGGCACAGCTGATCGAAGGACGCGATCATAACTGGCACGGGTTTCAATACGGGGTGGAACCGGCCGAATGCGTGCCCGTGGCAGGCAACGATCCGGCCTATATCCTGTACACTTCGGGGACCACAGGCGCGCCGAAAGGCGTGGTGCGTCCCACTGCCGGGCATCTGGTGGCGCTGAACTGGTCAATGAAGAACATCTACAATGTCGATCCCGGTGATGTCTTCTGGGCAGCCTCGGATGTGGGCTGGGTCGTCGGACACTCGTATATCTGCTATGCGCCGCTGATCCACGGCAACACCACAATTGTGTTCGAGGGCAAACCCGTCGGCACACCGGATGCAGGAACATTCTGGCGCGTCATCGCGGAACACAAGGTCAAAAGCTTCTTTACCGCACCCACCGCCATTCGCGCCGTCAAGCGCGAGGACCCACAGGCCGAATTGATGGCAAACTACGACCTTTCTGGCCTCGGGGCGCTGTTCCTTGCCGGTGAGCGTGCCGACCCCGATACCATCACCTGGGCGCAGGAGGCGCTGAGAGTTCCGGTTATTGATCACTGGTGGCAGACGGAAACCGGTTGGACCATCGCAGGCAACCCGCTCGGGATCGAGGAATTGCCCACCAAGCTTGGCTCGCCCGCCAAGCCAATGCCCGGCTACGACGTGCAGATTCTGGACGAGGGCGGACACCCGATGAAACCGGGCGAACTGGGCGCGATCGCGGTCAAGCTTCCGCTGCCACCCGGCACCCTGCCGACCCTGTGGAACGCCGAAGAAAGGTTCAAGAAATCCTATCTGGAGCATTTCCCCGGTTACTACGAAACTGGCGACGCTGGGATGATCGACGAGGACGGTTACCTCTACATCATGGCGCGCACGGATGACGTGATCAACGTCGCCGGGCATCGCCTGTCCACGGGCGGGATGGAGGAGGTTCTGGCCTCGCACCCTGATGTTGCGGAATGCGCGGTGATTGGTGTCTCGGATCAGTTGAAAGGTCAAATGCCGGTCGGATTCCTGTGTCTGAACGCGGGTACGGACCGCAACCACGATGATGTGGTGCAGGATGTCGTCAAGCTGGTGCGAGAAAAGATCGGTCCCGTCGCGGCCTTCAAACAGGCGGTTGTTGTCGATCGTCTGCCCAAGACCCGCTCGGGCAAGATTTTGCGCGGCACGATGGTGTCGATTGCCGACGGTAAGGACTACAAGATGCCAGCAACGATCGACGATCCCGCCATTCTGGACGAGATCACTTCGGCCCTGCAAACGCTCGGCTACGCGCAATGACCCGTTAGGCGGGTGGCCGCGGCGCACCCGCCTGACCTCTTTTGCTTGCAACTTCAACAGGGCCTCCTACTGTCACCCCAAGACAGTGAGGACCCATGACAGATTCCGACATCTGGCGGCTGAGTGCCACCGAACTGACCGCGCTGACCCGTAGCGGAGACCTTAGCGCAGAAACTGCCGTCAAATCAGCGATTGACCGGATGCATCGGGCGAACCCTGCCCTGAATGCCGTGGTCGAAGACCTTGGGAACGAGGCATTGGAGCGCGCGCGGGACCTTGACCGTGCCCGCGCCAAAGGGGCGGAACCCGGCCCGTTGCAAGGCGTACCCGTCACCATTAAGGTGAATGTCGATCAGAAAGGCCACGCCACGACAAATGGTGTGGCAGCCCTGAAAGCCTTGATTGCGCCGGATGACGCACCGGTTGTGACCAACTTGCAAAAAGCAGGTGCCGTCGTGATCGGGCGCACCAATACGCCCGAGTTTTCTTTCCGAGCCGACACCGACAATCTGCTTTATGGGCGGACCCACAACCCTTGGGGTCAGCATATCTCGGCCGGCGGATCCTCTGGCGGTGCCGGGGCGGCGGTCATGGCAGGGATCGGCGCTTTGGGGCATGGCAATGACATTGGCGGCAGCCTGCGCTTTCCCGCAGCGGCCAATGGCGCGGTGACGGTCAAACCCGGTCTCGGGCGCGTACCAGCCTGGAACCCCAGCCAAAAGGCCGAGCGTGGTCTGCTGGCGCAATCCATGTCGGTGCAGGGGCTAATCGCACGCTCGACCGCCGATCTGAACCTGTCCATGCCCAGCCTGATTGCGCCCGACGCGCGCGACCCGTTTCACGTCCCCCTACCCTGGCGCGGCGCACCTCTGGGCGGTCCGATCAAGGTAGCCTTTACCAAGAACACTTTTGGCTATGCGCTGCACCCCGAGGTCGAAAAGGCATTGGACACCGCGCGCGACGCTTTGACGGATGCAGGTTATCAGGTGCACGAAATCGACCCGCCGGATGTTTTCGACTGCGGACGCACAGGGTACCGCGCACTAATGGGCGAGGTTCTGACCCTGATGAAAGGCGATATCGAGGCGGTCGGCTCGCAAACGATCCGGGATATCTTTGGCGTCTATTTTCAGGAGTTTCCGCCCATCGTTGAAACCGAGTTGATCCAGACGATGGCCAAGCGCAGCCATTACGCGCGCGAATGGTCTTTGTTTCTGGAAGATTACCCTCTGGTCCTTTCTCCGTTCCTGCCGCAGCCCTTTTTCAAACCGGATCGGGATACCGAAGGGGCAGACGGCGTACATGAGGTTCTGGGCTGCGCTGTCTACTCCTACGCGATGAATTTCCTGGGCCTGCCCGCCGCCAGCGTGCCTGCACGGCTGGCCGATCTGCCCAAGGGCCCACAACCGATTAACGTTCAGATCGCCGCCCGGCGCTGGCGCGAAGACTTGGCGGTTGATGCCGCAGCAGCGATCGAGGAACGTGTTGGCCCAATGGCCCCGGTTCTTTGGCAGCGTATGGCGGACACCGCGTAGGCTTTGACCGTTGAGCGCAAAAAATTGACCCCGGGTTATTGTGCCCGGGGTCCGCATACTAAAATATGCCCGGATTTCTGGTAACAAGCGTAGCACCACCTACCCTCGCCAGCGCTAAAACTGCGCAATCATTGGACAACACCAGTGGGTGGCCACTCACTTCCACCCCGGCGTGTTCTCCGGGCATGATCAGATTACCAAAGGGTTGTGTCCAGTCCTGTGAACTTGTTCACACAAGCCCGATGAATTTCCCGAATTTCGGCAAAATTTATGTAAATTGTTCAGAAATTAGCCGTTCTTCAAGCCCATGACCGGGATCGAACAGGATGCGATGCTCGACTTTTGGCTCCGAGCGAATCTCGACCCAGTCGATATCGGGGAACGCGACCGAATCGGCGGATACGATAACCGGGCGTTTGTCGGCCTCAATGACATCGAACCTGACCTGAGCGTGTTTGGGCAGCAAAGCGCCGCGCCAGCGCCGGGGCCGGAACGCGGCAATCGGCGTCAAGGCCAGCACATCCGCGCCGATTGGCACAATCGGACCATGCGCCGAATAGTTATAGGCCGTTGATCCGGCTGGCGTCGACAAAAGCGCTCCATCGCAAACAAGCTCGGCCATGCGCACACGGCCATCGACACTGATCCGCAGCCGCGCTGCCTGAGGACCGGCGCGCAGCAAGGACACTTCGTTGATGGCCAAAGCCTCGTGTTTTTGTCCCGACTGGTCCACGGCGGTCATGATCAGCGGGTTGATCACCTCTTCTTCGGCCTCGGCCAGTCGGCTGATCAGATCCGCTTCCGCATATTCGTTCATCAAAAACCCGATGGTGCCGCGATTCATGCCGTAGACAGGCGTGTTCAGATGCCGAATTCCGTGCAGCGTGTGCAACATGAACCCGTCACCACCCAGCGCCACCACAACATCCGCATCCCGCGGAGCGACGTGCCCATAGCGCGCGACCAAAGCCTCGCGCGCGGATTGCGCAACGCGGGCGTCGCTGGCTAGAAATGCGATTCTTTTGGTCATCTGGTCCGGTTTCCGGTGTTGCACATTTGGTTCCGAAACAAACATACCTTTCCCCGATAGGCCAGACTTGACGCCGCAGCGAGCCAAATCGTCGCTTTAAGCCTTTTGCAGCGCCAACGTTTCCTATAGGAAATCCGCAAGTTTTTCCCCAGCCATGCGGAGCCATCCATGAACGCCAATCTTCGTGACACCGGTTTTTTCACCCAATCCCTTTCGGATCGCGACCCCGAGCTTTATGGCTCGATCACATCCGAGCTGGGCCGTCAGCGCGACGAGATCGAGCTGATCGCATCCGAGAACATCGTCTCTGCCGCCGTGATGGAGGCGCAAGGCTCGGTGATGACCAATAAATACGCCGAAGGCTATCCCGGTCGACGCTATTATGGCGGCTGCCAGTTCGTCGATATCGCCGAAAACCTGGCCATCGACCGTGCCAAGCAGCTGTTTGGCTGCGAATTCGCCAACGTGCAGCCGAACTCAGGGAGCCAAGCCAACCAGGGCGTGTTTCAGGCGCTGATCCAGCCCGGCGACACCATTCTGGGTATGAGCCTGGACGCCGGTGGTCACTTGACCCACGGTGCGCGCCCGAACCAGTCGGGCAAGTGGTTCAACGCCGTTCAATACGGCGTGCGCCAGCAGGACAACATGCTGGACTATGATCAGGTCGAGGCGCTGGCGAAAGAGCATAACCCCAAGCTGATCATCGCAG